>NZ_LWEE01000265.1:0-460777 GCF_001635445.1 Halioglobus sp. HI00S01 | reverse complement strand
GTGGTTGAGAAGAACTAAAAGTGTGCTGATCGCACCAAATACGCCAGTACCGTTAACCCCATTTACTATTGTCTTAGTTGTTCCAACCTCGCGGGCTTTAATCTCCTCATCGGCGGGGCCTATGGTGTGGGTTACCACATGGCCAAATCCTTCCTTGAGCCGCAAGCGTTCGATTGCAGCTACAAGCCCTCCGAGGCTGAGAAGAAGATTCCCGAGCAATTGGCAGACAAATGGTCGCAGGGTGATACGGATGCCCTGGCGATGCTGTGGGCCGATAACGTCAAGTACGAAAGTTGGGTGGGTATCGGCAAGATACGCTCTGTGTATCAGGAAATCTTCGACTGTACGACCAACAGAAAACTAGTCATTCGCTCCACCGAGTGGACCCGAGATCCGGTGACTGTCACGGGAGAAGCGATGCTATACGCCACGGGCTGCGGTTGGTGGCCTGAGGGTAAACTGTTCAAGTACTCACTCACGCTCAATGCGGCGGGTGAGATCGATCAAATGTTCTGGTGGTGGCGAGACGAATTTCAGGTGGCATCCCTGTAATCTCAATACGCCCCTCGCTGGCGCTTCTACCGCAGCGCTGATCCACAAAGCTGGATACCGGCTCAAGGACGGGGCGACCGGTGCAGTAACACTGATCCAGCGCTTCGGATCCGCCCTGAACCTCAACATACATTTTCACATCCTGTTTCCGGATGGTGTCTATGTGTATCGCAACAATCGACCACCCCGATTTCGCCGCGTCAAAGCACCGGACAAGAGCGAGTTGGAGGATCTGGTTCAGTTGATCAGCCAGCGTGTAGGTCGCTGCCTGGAACGCCAGGGCTTGCTGGAACAGGATACCGAGAGCGCCTGGCTGGACCTCGACCCCGCCGAGGACACCGACGCCATGCCCCAAATTCTGGGTAGTTCCGTCTCCTACCGCATAGCCGTCGGGCCACAGCAGGGACGTAAAGCGTTCATGATTCGCACCATACGTCCCCTTGACAGACCTGATCCCGGACTGGAGCGGGTGGCCAAGGCCAATGGATTCTCGCTACACGCCGGAGTGAGCTGTGAAGGACATCAAAAGGACAAGCGTGAGCGGCTGTGTCGGTATATTTCCCGCCCTGCTGTCGCCACACCGCGTCTATCTCAGCCCCACCGGCAAGGTGGTCTACACCCTGAAGACGCCCTACCGGGATGGCACCACGCAAGTGGCATTCGAGCCGGTGGATTTCATCGCACGTTTGGCTGCCCTGGCGCCTAAGCCCCGCGTTAATCTTACCCGCTATCACGGCGTGCTGGCCCCCAACCACCGGTGGCGTGGGGAGGTCACCCCGGCCAAACGTGGCAAAGATGTGAAGCGCATATCCAATGATGAAGTACGCTCAACTGTCGAGCATCACGCTGCGATGACCTGGGTCCAGCGACTCAAACAAGTATTCAATATCGATATTGAAGTTTGCAGTCGCTGCGGCGGATCCCTCAAAGTGATCGCCTGCATAGAGGACCAGGACGTTATCGATAGAATTCTGGCTCACCTTCGAGAGAAGGAACAGGACATTGCACCGCTCCCATTGCTCACACCTCCTCCCAGGGCACCACCTGAGGCATTGCCTCTTTTCGCTGGTAAGGATTCCAGCTCAACCGCAATCATTTAGCAAGGAAGCCACCAAATAACGCGCGGCATGGGCTGTTGCGCGCCTTCCTTCAAGAATTAACGGATAGGAATGGCAAGCTCAAAGCCGCGAACATATTTTCAGGGCAATAAACAGTTAATTCGCGAACTTATCCAGCTAAGTCAACAGAATAGGCGAGAAGATCTACTCCCACTAGACCGTTTATTTTTCCTATACTTACAAGTGTGATGACTTGTATCAGCTATACCAACCAATGATTAAAGAAATCTATCTGCGAGTTGGTGGTAATTTTGGGTAACAAAAAATGACGCTTAGCAAATGCTAAGAAAAATTTAATTATTTAAAGGATTCGTCATTGAAGAATCATATATTGGTTGGGACGTACCATAAAACCGGTTCAGTATGGATGTATAATGTATTTTTGAGCTTAGCGAAAAAATTGAATGTTCCTTTTTATCACATTACTGCACATACGCATTTTTATAAAAATGAATTAAAAAGCCCAGAGGGTGTCAATGCTTTCCTTGAAGCACTTAGTAAAACTAATGAATTTGCTATTGTGTTTGACGATCACAGTACTTTTGGCGAGATAGAAGAAGCAAAATATTCCAAATTTAAAGGAATACGATTAGCACGCCACCCCTTATCTGTCATTTGCTCCTCAGCTAAATACCATCAATGGTCTGAGGAGCCTTGGCTGCATTCGCCTATGAAAAAATTTCATGGGCAAACATACCAACAGGCGATAAATTCTCTTCCCGATGAAAATGCAAGATATCAATTCGAAATGAGGCATTCTGCAGCTAAAACCATCAATGACATGGCGAGTTTCAAAGCTTGGCCTTTTTTTAAGACTTTCGAATTCGAAACACTTATGGAAGATACTAGTTTTGTCAGTTTTACTCAGTTATTTTCTCATTTGGGGCTAGAAGGTAAAGAAGTGATTTGGGCACTTGAATCTGTTTATCAGCATTCTATTTTCGGCGAGTTGCAAAGAGACAGCTCTACTCACATTCAAAGTGATGGCAAAACTGTCTATGGTATCGACTGGAATAGTGAAACTATACAATTGTTTTCCGAACTGTTTGCAGAAGCGACCCAAACTTTAGGGTTTTCATGTCCCGACTTTGTTAAAGAAAAAAGCAGTGAATAATTATGTACAAACGAATTATTGACGTGCCCCCTGGAACGAGTCCAGCTTTCGAGTTAGAGCGCCATTGATTTTGCCTCTGTTTGCTCCCCGGGCACAACCCAGTTCACATTCGACTGTTTAGTCTGGGGTGCCGGTGGTTTGTAGCCCAATGAACTGTGTGGTCGTACTTCGTTGTAATGCCTGCGCCACCCCTCGACAAGTATCTGGGCTTCCCTCAGCGTATAGAATATCTCCCCATTCAGGAATTCGTCCCGGAGCCTGCCGTTAAAATTTTCGTTATAGCCATTCTCCCAGGGACTCCCCGGCTCGATGAACAACGTCTTCACGCCCAGTCTTTCCAGCCATGTCCGGACAGCTAAGGCCGTGAACTCTGATCCATTGTCAGAGCGAATATGTTCAGGCGGACCATGCTTCAGAAACAGCTCTGCCAGAGTCTCCAAGACCGCCTCATGATCCAGCCGCCGTTCTGTACGGATCGCCAGACACTGACGGCTGTACTCCTCAATGACCGTCAGCATCCGGAAGGGTCGGCCGTACTCGGTAGCCAGGTCCAGGATCGCTCGCGTGAGGGCAGTCTCATCAGAACGCTGGACCAGTATCCTGCGCTGCGTGGACCGCGGTTGACCGATCACCTTGCAGGCTCGGCGCTCCGAGACACGCATCGTCGAGGTGATATGGCTGACTGCCTGTCGGCGCCGTTCGGGGCTCAGTAGTTTCCCTTGGTGACCTCCTCCAGGATGGCCTTGTCCAAGGCCTGTTCAGCGACCAGCTTCTTGAGGCGGGCGTTCTCACGCTCCAGATCCTTGAGCTTCTTGGCCTGGGAGACCTGCATGCCGCCGTATTCCTTGCGCCAGCGGTAGTAGGACTGCTCCGAGATGCCCAGGGCCCTACAGACCTCGCCGACGGTACTCCCGCCGGCCAGCCTAACCTCGGCTTCGCGCAGCATGTGGATGATTTGCTCGGGTTTGAATCCCTTTCTTGCCATGATCGGATACTCCGTCTTGTGGGTAAAAGTCTCCCTCACAAGCTGGATTCGATCTAGGGGGTCAGGTCACGTTCTTACCGTTCGGGTCACCTTGAAAAGAGCAGCCCCACACCCAAGCTTCTTTGCCGAACACGAACTCAAGAAACTCCTGGTTGTTAATAGGCGCGCGGTCAGCCCCCACCTTTGGCTTCTCGTCACTCATCATCGGCCACCCCTGCCAGTAGGTCGAACTGCTCCTTGGTGAGCCACCAGTGGATACAAGTTCCAGATTCGCCGGCAGGACGCCAAGCAGGACTTGCCAACAAAGTTCCCTCGCGGAAACTAAACTACCCGGCAGTACCGACGCTGTCGCGTGGTAGGTATCTGCCGCACTTTGAAAACGCTTCTTGTACTCAGCACCCATGGGGCGCAATACACCTATCCGTTTAGCGTTGATGATTACCGGCTCCTCAAGCAGGTTGCAGCCGTTCGGGAATATTTCAACTGCGAACAGTTTTACGAAAGTAGTCATGTTCCACCCCCTACGCTACGTTTTGCTGCAAAGCAGACAGGTCGGGGTTGTAGCCGTAGTGAACACCACGCTCGCAGTTCCAAGGGATGGGCTCACGCGGGTCCGTGAACGCCCATACCCAGATGCCGTTGATCTTCTGGACGTCGCCGGACTTTACTCCGAGCACGATGTCCTCCCGCCAGTACAGACGGTTGTTCAGAACAGAACAACAGTGGGTGGGGGAAACGACTGCATCTTCGCGCCAATCCAGTCGTAGAAAACTTTGGTGGAAATACCAAAGCAGTCAGCACAATCACGTGCCGATAAGAGATTAATAGTTTGCATAATTTTGAACCTAAAACGCGTCAAAGTCCCGCTTTCGCGGTCCCGACACCGGGTAACCACACCCGCTGGAGCATTGCGCTCTCTAGGTTCTCTATTCGGCCACAGCTGCCGGTTATTACGCCGGGGGAGATCGGCCTGCTCTTGGCAGGTTCCCGCTCTGCGCAGCACCGAAGTGCCTGTCTACTCAACTCCCTGAACCTCGTTACCTTCCTGAGAGGTGTCGCCGCTCTCGTCCCAATAACAAGGTCTTTTGCCGAGGTACGCCGTACCACGACGTCCTCCCATGCTATCACACCGGATATATGGCCCACCAGATGGTGTTTCCGGCGAGACCGCTCCCGGTTTTCGCCCGCATACCAGCAAGCGCCCCCCGGCCCCGAGGGTTAGGAAGTGGGCTAGATACTACCGGGTGGACTACAGAGTGGACTACGAAGGCCCAGAAACGAAGAAGCCCCGACGATGCGGGGCTTCTTAAAATGGCGCGCCTGGCACGATTCGAACGTGCGACCGCCTGGTTCGTAGCCAGGTACTCTATCCAGCTGAGCTACAGGCGCGTTGAGGGTGCGTACTATAGGGACGAAGTTATTTAGAGTCAAGCGCTTAGCGGTGAATTATTTTGTCCAATTTTTAACCATCATACCGCCAGCCTTAGGCTGTCCCGGGCCTCCCTTTTCAGCTCCTCGCGGAAATCCGGGTGGGCGATGTTAATCAGGTCTCGGGCCCGCTCCGCCCGTGATCTGCCACGCAGCTCGGCGATGCCCCACTCCGTCACGGCGTAGTCCACCTGAGCTCTTGTGGTCACCACCCCGGCGCCCCGCTCCAGCGCCGGCACGAAACGGCTGAGGCTGCCCTTCTTGGCGATACTGGGCAGGGCGATAATGGAGTTTCCGTGCTTGGAAAAGGTGACGCCCGCTACAAAATCCACTTGACCGCCGACACAGGAATAAATTTTGTGGCCCATGGAATCGGCGCAGACCTGACCCGACAAATCGATTTGAATCGCGCTGATAATTGACGTCACCTGCGGGTTCTTGACGATACGACCGGATTATTCACAAACTCAATATCGAGGAACACCACCTCAGGATTGTCATTTACAAACCGGTACAGTTGCTCACTGCCCATGGCAAATCCGTTCACCGTGCGGCCGCGGCTGACTTTCTTGTTGCTGTTATCAATCACGCCCGACTCAATCAGACCAACCACGCCGTCGGAAAACATTTCGGTATGTACACCCAGGTGGCGCTTATCGCCCATACAGGTGAGGGCTGCATTGCGGATGGCCCCTATGCCCATTTGCATGCAATCGCTATCGTCTACCTGCTCCGCTACGAGCTAGCCGATGCGCCGCTCTACATCAGATTCCGGCGCTGTCTCCGGTGAAATTGACGGACGGTCGTTCATGTAGGCGGAATCAATGTCGCGGATATTGATAAAGCTATCGCCGTGAGTGCGGGGCATAGAGGGATTGACGTGTTGATCCGGCGAGGGAACCTGTATCAGGGCCGTGTCCAACTGCTAGTGACCGCTGCGAAACTCCTTGAGGATCCCTGACAGAGACATAGGCACATATTATGCCCCGCCATAGTTAATCAGCTGTCGAGTTGATTTACCGGCAAAGTAGCATCGATTCCGCAAGTGCTCGCCCAATGCTGGCGATGCCACCTCTTCTGCATGCTCAAGGTGCAATTGCATAAGTTCCACATCACTCAGTGTCAGTGCATGCTGGGCCGGGGCTTCAACTAGAACCGTCGGCGTCGCGGCTATGGAGTGACACCAGATATGCTCGCCTGAGCCGATGGTCTGGAATGCCTCAAGTGCCGTATTGGTAAACAGAGCCATGGCGACATCACCTATCGAACATGCAGTGAAAAGTTAGCGGGCTCGCGATCAAGGTAACCCAGTAATTCTTGTAGGCGTTCCTCGTCACCAATGTCCGTACCGGCCGGTTTGCCCGCGAGCACCGAGCGCAGTTGGGCAATGGTCAACCGCACCCGTGGCAAGCCATCGGGTAACGGTGCTTCTACCACCTCGAGAATACTGTTGCGCAGAGTGACGTGGAACTGCTCCTGCACGGCGCCCGAGTCCGCATTCAGAAATTCAAATCCCAACTGCAGCCAAGTCGCTCCTGCTTTCTCGGCGTCGACCTGGTAGCGCCAGCTCTGCAGCAATTCCCCCGGCGGCAAGGTACCTGCGACAACGCGCTGACCCATGCCCAGCAACATACGGGTATTCACCTTGCCCTCGAGCTCGTTGGCGCCGTTGAGATACCAGGCGCGAGCAATGGTATTGATTTCGCCGTAACCCCGCGCGCGTAGCGCAGCTGCTTTCAGGTATCTGGCATCCCAATCAAGGTTGTCGACCCTCACCAGCAGCTGCGTCAGCTCCGCCGCAAACTGATAGTCTTCAGCAAAAAATGCCCGCTCGGCTTCCGCAAACACCTTTTCACGACCGCCCATGAGTTTCACGTAGCGACGCGCTTTCTCCACGGGTTCCGTGGGCAGCAGATCGGTGGCATCGCCGCTAAACCAGCTGACCCAGCCGTGATAAATCTCGGGAGCGATTATCCAGGGCGTGCCGCACATGGGGCTGGTGTAAGGCGGATGATCAAGGTGCGCGGGCAATTCCAGAAACTGCTGTTGTAACTGGTCTGCGTTATAGCCCTTGTTGATATAACGAATGGATTGATCCCAGATGTACTAGATGGCATCGCGGCTCACGGTGACGGCACGCTGGATTTCTGCCGCGTCACCCATGGGCATGATGTGAGAACCCAACAGCCAATCGGGTTTAATGTCTCTCACCCTGTCCAGGGCGCGAATGTAATTTTGCGGTGGGCGAGGCTTGGAACCGCGAATCGAATGAACGTTGGCCAGGGCGTAAAAGAACTCATCGCCCATGATCATGAGATTCATGTCCGGCAGGTACAAACCAAACTCGGAGATTGCTTCGCCACCGGTATAAATCACCTCGAGGTTCACACCGGCGATCTGCAGCGACATATCCTGGTCCATGGTATGCGTTGGCCGAATATAGCCGGGGGCGCCGCCGAGTATATTCGGCGCACAACAGCCGTGATAGTGCTGCTCGTCTTTGCCCAACAGATCGGGGCCATAGTAAAACGCACCCATGAGCTGGCGCGGCAGGAAGGCCCCAAACTCCTGCGCGAGCTCACGCTCGAAGTTTTCCCAAGCGTAAATCTGCACCTCTCCGCGGTCTACCTGAGCCTGACTGACCAGCGCCGAGGTACCGTTGTAATGATCGGTGTGGTGATGTGAGTAGAAAATCGCCTTGATCGGCTTGTCGGAAATTTTGCGAATCTCGCGAGCAATGTGCTCACCGGCTTGAACGTTTACGCTGGTATCGTAGACGATCAGTCCATCTTCGCCCTCGATAATCGTGCTGTTGCCGATCCAGCCGCCCGGCACGTGCACGGTCCACACCCGGTGTTCGCCGGCACGGTAGGTACCCGATTTCTCGGTGAACAGCTTTTTGTGCTCCTGGAAGTACGCAGGCCAGCTGCGTTCAACATGGTAGGGGCTTTGCTCCTCTAAGACTTCTGCCTGGCCGTATACCAGTGCGGACGCAAGGCCCGCCAGAAATACGATGACCGCTGCGATCCGCATAAATGCTCTCTCCCTGAGCCTGTCTATTTACTGTCGGGTGTATCCCGGAACCGAATTCATGAACAATCTAATCGGCCAGTTACCCTCACCGATATGAATGACGAGGCCGTAATTATCGTTGTCATAGTCACGCAGCCACTCATATTCAATCTGTACCGGCAACTCAATGGGTTCCGGCTCATCGGGCTTGCGCCCTACTACGACCACCTCTTCAATGCTGTCCGGGTCGTCGACCACGTCCTTGGGCACTGCCAGGGTCACCTTCTGCATACCCTCGGCGCCGCCGGGCTCAATCGACATAAGCTCAACACCCAAGGTATCGCCCTTGTGTCCTGTGACAAACTCCAGCCAGTCGCTTTGCAGCGAAGTCGCTTCCTGGGCAGTAGCCAAGCTTGTGCTCGCCAACATTGCAGCGATCAGTAGGGTTTTCTTCATGATTGTGGCTCCTGGTCTATGACAACACCGCCGCGTTCCTGGGCCAATTCGCGCCCGGCATGCCCCGAGAGCCACAAGGCGCGCAGCAGGTTGACCGCTGCCATGCTCAGGTGTTGCTCTGCAGCCTCCAGAGCAAGGCCCGCCGCCTGTGCCTTTTGCTCTGCCGACAGGTGGCCGGCCTTGGCGGTCATCTCAGCATCCACACCGGCAATGACTGCGCGAATCTCGCGCGCCGCCTCTTCAGAGGCGACTCTCAATTCGTCAGAAAACTGCTGGAATTCGGCTGCGTTCATCGTCATGGCCCGGGCACTGCGCCAGGTCAAACGCGCGGGCATGGTCGCAAGGTCGAAACCCATGGACATCATTTTGCCAATCATTGATTCTCATCCGGATTACGTCAGGCCAGTGCAGTATACGCTATTTCCCAGGGGCATCCGTGTCGTCGCTGCCAGGCAGAATAAAATCCGGCAGGTTCTGCTTGCGGCGCATCCAGTTCAGTGCGCCATACACACCGGATTGCGACACGATATAGCCCTCAAGCCGGTGCTTACCCGGGAAATTCATCAGCATCACACCCACCAGCAGCGTGAGGAGACCCTGGCCAGGCATGAACAGCAGCACAATACCCAGCAGCACAAACAGCGCGCCTATCAGGTTCTTCACTCCAACCACCAGGTGTTCGGCAACCCCCCGGGTTCGCTGGGAATGACGACGATGTGGCCTGGCAAAATAATCGGCGGGCAGCTTACGCACTACCCAGGGAACCGCCACCAGCGCCACAATGGCCATGCCAACCGATAACACCGTTGCAGCGAACACCACTTGGGACAGCCACTGCGGTGCTTCCATCAGCCGGCCTCCCCAAACTGCGCACGCGCCAGGGCAATCCGCTCATCGTGCCCTTTGGCCCTGGCGGCAATAGCGGCGGCCAGGGTCAATCGATTGCGCAGCCCCGTCTGATTGGCCACTTGAATGGCCAGCCCCGGGCGAGCATTCAGTTCCAGTAACATGGGCCCACATTCACGATCGAGCACTACATCCGCGCCCAGGTAGCCCAGCCCGGTCATCTCAACACAACTGGCCGCGAGGTCGAGCACCCGCTCCCAATGGGGAATCACCAGATCGGCAAAGCAGGCGCCAGTGTCAGGGTGCGCATCGATGAGGATGTCGTTCTGTACCGCCCTGACACTGCGGCCACTGCCGATATCAATGCCTACCCCCACGGCTCCCTGGTGCAAATTAGCCTTGCCGTCAGAGGCATGGGTGGCGCAGCGCATCATGGCCATGACAGGCACGCCCTTAAACGCAATCACCCGAATATCGGGAACGCCTTCGTGGCTGTAGGATCCCAACACAGGGTCAAAATCGATCAGCGCCTCAATCATCGCGCAGTCATTGCGGCCGCCAAGGCTGTGCAAGCCGGCCAGGATATTGCTGACATGGCGACACACATCCGCGGCGTGGATTTCGCGTCCGGAAGACTTAATAAAACGATCGCCGCGACGGCCCACCACCACCAGAATACCCTTACCGCCGCTCCCCTGTGCGGGTTTGATCACAAACCCCTCGCGACCGGCTAGCACATCGAGCACTGCATTGACTTCGTGCTGATAGCGAATAACGCCGTAAAGCGCCGGCACAGGGATGCCACGCTGCTCCGCAGCCTGTTTGGTTAACAGTTTGTTGTCGACGAGGGGGTAGTTGCGACGCGGATTGTACTCACCGATGTAACCAATATTGCGCTCGTTCATACCGAGCATGCCAGCGGCGCGCAGACGCGACGGCCGGGCAAACCATTTCACGGCTTGTCACCCATGGCCCGAAAACGATACAACTCAGTAAGACGATATCCAGTGTACTTGCCCAGTAACAGAATCAGGCCCAGCAGAGTAAGCGTCAGTTCCGGAAAATTAAATGTGAGGTGTGACGCCAACCGATTGGACATTGCCAGGTATGCCAATGTGGCCACGAGCAAACTACCACTGCCCTGTACGAGCACCTCGTGAGGCCCCTCCTCTTCCCACAGAATAGACATCCGTTCGATCGTCCAGGCCAAAATAATCACCGGGAAAAATGTCACCGACAGCACCTGATCCAGGCCCAGTCGATAACTGGTCAGCGCCAACGCGGACATCAGGAAAATCACCACAATGACCACAGCGGATATACGGGACACCAGCAATAGATTCATGTGCGACAACCATCCACGAATCCACAGCCCTGCCGCCACCAGGCCCAGGAAAATCGCCAGTCCCAGTAACAGCGTAGTTTGTATAAACGCAATCGCAATAAGTATGGGCATAAATGTGCCCGAGGTTTTGACCCCGACCAGCAATCGCATAATGACAACAACCAGCGCGGCCACAGGAATCAGTAGCAATCCCTTGAAGACACCCTGCTGCTCCACCGGCAGCGCATATATGGAGAAATCCAACAGTGCATAACGTCCCGAACGCTGTTCCATGGCCAGCACCGAACGCGAGGGCAGGCTGTTGCTCACCAGGGCAAATTCCAGGCGTGAATTGCGTGCGCCACTTACATTCAGCACAGCGTCTTCGCTGCGTTGCCAGATAAAGAAATCCTCGGGCAGGCCAGCCTGCCCGGTACGTGGATCAAATACCTGCCAGCGCTCGCCGTCGTGGATTTCCAACAGGGTACTCAGGGTCTGACGGCGACGGCCATCCTCCAGACGCACCCCCCGCAAGGCCGTGGCGGGAATTTCCGCCAGCGCCAGAGTCAGCAACAGTACGTCGCCGGAATCCTCATCCCAGGTGCTGAGCAGAAAGCGTCCGTCGGGATCGGTTGTGCGTGAATCCAGTGCGCGAATCAGGAGTTGCGTGAAGCTGGTGCGGTCCGAAGATTTAGCCTCTAGCACCTCTATAAGACGCAGCATGGCAGCGCGTTGATCGGCCGTCAGCAGCGGCACGGCAAGCGCCGGTACATCGCGTTGCTTAAGTTCCCGCGGATTTTGCCGATATGCCTGTAACTTGTAGTAAAGCGTCGCCGGTTCAGCCAGCTCGCTGCGGGTCCACGTGGCGCGGCGTGATTCGTCCTGGGTCACGGCAAAACCAAACCCGGAGGAGGCAAAGTGTTCGTCGAGCACGACCCAACCGGCAAGCTCCGATGGCAGCGTCAGGTCGGCCTGGACCGGACCGTCGCCGGGGCGAAAGCTGATTTTGGACTCAATGGTCCAGACGTCGCGATATTCTCCCGGCAGCAGCGGGAATCCGAGAAAGAAAACCTTGTAAACCATGAGGCCGACGCCCACCAGAATCAGGGTGGCCGCGACGAGCTCTATTCTGACGCGGGTGCTAAGCACTACATGGCCTGCGTATGCCGGCGGCTTACATCGACAATGGCCGCATCAACCAGGAAGTTGCGACCCACCAGTAGCGGAAATTCGAAGTCCTGGCGGTCCGACAGGGTGACGTCAACGCGGGAACGCATGTCGCCCAGCGTCAGCCACATCCTCACCACGAAGCGCCGCTCAGGCTCCCTTGAATGCTGCTTGATCAACACCTGGCGGCGCAGCCGCAACTCCATGGGTACCAGTTCATCGCTCTGGGGGTCGGGCACCGAAAAACGGACGTAGCGCTTGCCCTCCTTCTCCACAAGGCGAACCTGCTCTGCATGAATGGACGTGGTTTCGGCGCCGGTATCAATGCGCGCCTGCATGCGCAGGCCTGCCGGCTCCACATCAACCCACTCTACTGCACCAATAATGGGCAAATGCATATCACCGGCGGTGGTCGCCGATGGCGGCTCAGTGGTGATGACTGGTGTCGGAACCTGAACGATTTTCTCGACAATCTGGACCTCGGGATCCGGGCATTGCAGTACCTCACAGGCCGGACAGGCTTTGGGTTCAGGGCAATTGACCACCTCGGGCTCAGGCGCAACTGTCGTACACCCACCCAGCAACATCAGCACCAAAAAAATGACTGTAAATCTCATGCGCGGAAGGGTAATGAATCCACCTTCGGAAGTACAGAAAACAAGCCGTGAATCAGCCGTTGGGCCCGGCGCCAATTATCTGGAGAAATCTCCACTTTTTGCTGGACCGGATACCTGGCGCTCCATAGTCTGAAGAAAGTCATCGGTTTCGGAGTGGGCAGTAATGAAACGACCGCTAATCTCGATTGTTCTCCTGAGCAGCCTGGCCCTTGGCCCCTCGGCGCTGGCCGGCGTGTATATGTGTGTCGATCCGGACACCGGCAAGAAAACCTTCACAGACCGCGCCTGTCCCAGCAAGGGCAAGGGCAGCAAGGTGAAGGTAGAGACCACCAACTTCGGCGAGGGCGTCGCCAACAAGCGTCGCGCTAACGCCACCTGGACCAGCCACATAGACACCACAGTCTCCGGCCGCAAGAACTTCAAGGACGATCCGGCCGTCACTACCCACGTCAACGGCAACGGCTTACTCGGCGCAGGCAGCTAAACCTCCCCCACAGCACCGGTTTTCGTCTAGAATTCGCCCTTTAGACGAACCGGAGCTCCACCATGAAAGCGCTCGTCAAGCGAGAAGCCCGCGAAGGGATTTGGCTGGAAGACGTCCCAGAGCCTGAGCTGGGCATTAACGACGTTCTTATCAAGGTAAAACGCACCGCCATTTGCGGTACAGACATGCACATCTATAACTGGGACGCCTGGGCCCAGAAGACCATTCCTGTTCCCATGGTGGTCGGGCATGAGTTTGTCGGCGAAATCGTGGACGTGGGCAGTAACGTCAACGACTTCCGTCCGGGGCAGATTGTCTCCGGCGAGGGCCATGTTGTCTGTGGCCGCTGCCGCAACTGCATGGCCGGACGTCGCCACCTGTGCAACCAGACTTCGGGCATCGGGGTGGATCGCCCCGGATCGTTTGCAGAGTACGTCGCGCTCCCCATGTCCAATGTCTGGGAGCATACGCCCGGTATAGACCTGGATGTGGCCGCCCTCTTCGACCCCTTCGGCAATGCAACCCACACCGCACTGCAGTTCGATCTGCTGGGCGAAGATGTTCTCATTACTGGCGCTGGCCCGATTGGGGCTATGGCAGCGGCCGTATGCCGCCACGCCGGAGCCCGCCACGTGGTTATCACCGATGTTATTGATGCCCGACTTGAACGGGCAGCAGCGCTGGGCGCCACCCGTACGGTCAATGTCTCCCGGGAAAGCATCAGCGATGTCCAGCGCGAACTGGGCATGCACGAGGGTTTTGATGTGGGTCTGGAAATGTCGGGTAATGCCCGGGCGTTTAACGACATGATCGACAGCATGTGTCACGGCGGCAAAATATCCATTCTCGGCATCCCCGGCGAAAACACCGCCATCGACTGGAACAAGGTGATTTTCAATATGCTCACCCTGAAAGGCATTTACGGCCGGGAAATGTACGAGACCTGGTACAAGATGTCGGTGATGATTGATTCGGGGCTGGATATCTCACCGGTGATTACTCACCGCCTACCCTTCACCGAGTTCCAGCAGGGCTTTGACGTCATGAACAGCGGGGAGGCCTCCAAGGTCATCCTCAATTGGGAGGCATAATCGTGTACGACCGTTTTCAGGAACACCTGGCCAGCGAACTCAAAGGGATTGAGGAGGCAGGCCTGTATAAACACGAACGTCAGATCACCACGCCCCAGGGCGCTCGGGTGGGCGTGCGCGACGGTGAAGTGCTCAATCTCTGTGCCAATAACTATCTGGGGCTGGCACAACACCCCGAGGTCAACGCAGCCGCCGCGCAAGGCCTGGAAGAATGGGGCTACGGCATGGCCTCGGTACGCTTTATCTGCGGCACCCAGACCCTGCACAAGCAACTGGAAGACAAGCTCAGTCAGTTTCTTGGCACGGAAGACACGATTCTTTACCCCTCCTGTTTCGACGCCAACGGCGGCTTGTTCGAAACCCTGCTGGGCGCAGAAGACGCCGTTATTTCCGATGAGTTAAACCATGCCTCTATCATCGACGGTGTGCGTCTGAGCAAAGCCCAACGCTACCGTTACAAGAACAACGACATGGCCGATTTGGAGGCGCAGCTACAGGCAGCGGATGCTGCCGGGGCTCGCTTCAAACTCATTACCACCGACGGTGTGTTTTCAATGGACGGCTATATTGCGCGCCTGGATGAGGTGTGTGATCTGGCGGAAAAATACGACGCCCTGGTTCACTTCGATGACTGCCATGCCACCGGATTCATCGGCGGTGGCGGCCGTGGCACCCACGAGCTACGCGGCTGCATGGACCGGGTAGACATTATCACCGGAACGCTCGGTAAGGCACTCGGCGGTGCCTCGGGAGGATACACTGCCGCGCGCCAGGAGATTGTCGACCTTCTGCGTCAGCGCTCGCGACCATACCTGTTTTCAAATACGGTGGCGCCGCCGGTGGTTGCCGGCGCGCTCAAGGCCATCGACCTCGTCACCGAGTCACCGCAGCTGCGTGAGCGCTTGCAACACAATACCGCGGTCTTCCGCGAGGGATTACAACAGCATGGCTTCGAACTCCTGCCCGGTGAACACCCCATTGTGCCGGTTATGCTACACGACGCAGCGCTGGCAGCCCGCTTTGCCGAAGCGGTACTCGCCCGGGGTGTATATGTGATCGCCTTTTCGTTTCCCGTGGTCCCCCGGGGCAAGGCGCGCATCCGCACCCAGATGTCGGCGGCCCTGTCCGACGACGATTTGGCGTTTGCCATCGAGGCCTTCGGCCGCGCCAAGTCCACGCTGGCATAANCGCCTCTTGTGAGTGCGTTCANCCCACCGCCGATACTGCGTAATTGCCACGTTCAGACGCTGATTTCCAGCACACCTCTACGCGCCTGGCCACTGGCACGGCGCACCCGGCAACTGCAGGCCGACGCAGAAGATGTCATTCTTGATTGTTCCGATGGTATTCGCCTGCACGGGCTTTACAACGCCAATCCTGAACCCTCGCGCGGACTCGCTATTCTCCTCCATGGCTGGGAGGGAGACGCCCAGTCGAGCTACCAGTTGTCCAATGCCCACACGCTGTATCAGGCAGGGTTCAGTGTGTTCCGACTACACCTGCGCGATCACGGCCCCAGCCATGCCCTCAACCCAGAACTTTACAACTCCACCCGATTGCGGGAAGTCATTGATGCGGTGGGTGAAATCCTGCATCGCTACCCCCACCACCGGCACTATATGGCCGGGCACTCACTGGGCGGTAATTTCACCCTGCGCGTTGCCGCCCGGGCACCGGAGTTTGGTATTCACCTCGACAAAGTCGTCGGCGTCTGTCCGGTGCTCGACCCCTGGCGCACCATGCAGGCCATTGAGGCGGGCAGCCCCATCTACCACCGCTACTTCGTGCACCGCTGGAAGCGCTCCCTGAAAATCAAACTCGAGCATTATCCGGAACTCGGCTATGGCGATACCTTGCTGGAACTTCAGACGCTGGGAGACATGAACGACTACTTTGTCCCCCACTATACCGACTATGCAGACTCGCGCAGCTACTACCACGCCTATGCACTCACCGGCGATACCCTGCGCAACCTGCAAATACCCGCGCATATCATCCTCAGCCAGGATGACCCGATGATTCCCTGTGATGATCTGGAAGACCTGGCTCGCAGCGATAACCTGAGCATCGAAACACCGCGCTATGGTGGCCACTGTGGCTTTCTGATGAACTGGCAACTGGATGGCTGGATCGACCAGCGACTGTTACACCTTTTCCAATAGGCACAGGCATGTCATACGTGTCGAGCGTGGAGGGACTACACCCGATTACCGGAGTGGGGCAAGCGTAGGGCAACTTACTTGTTGCTTCCCTGATCAACGTCACGACACCATTGGGCCAGCAGCGACGCCAGGGCAGCGCGCTGCTGGTCGGCTTTGCGCTCATTGCGAATGTCGTCGAATATTTTGGCCAGTTGGCGACGCTGCTTGTCATCCAACCACTCCAGGGCAGGCTCCTCAAGTTTCAGGGTATCCCGCACAGCATGGGTTCGCAGGCTGATGCCTCGATGGTGCTGGAGTGCCCTGCCCATGACCACAAACGGAAAATTGGCGTTACGCGAGGGCCCATATGCCAGTTCGGTGCCGCCGCTGGGCACACCGCTGACCTTCCATTGAGCAATCTCATCCGCATGTTTACGCACCTGACGGCGCGCAGTGAAGGCACCGCCGATGCCCGTGATCAGGGTGCCCAAACCGCCTGTCAGGCCGCCTGTGGCTCCGTCAATCACCAGGCCCGCGCCGCCGCCAACCAGGCCACCGGCCGAGGTAGCCGCAAGCAGTAACTGCTTTTCGCTTAACCCCCACAGATACCAGTTTTGCTGATTGAAGAGGTCATCGTCCTCAAGGGCGAGGCGGTTCTCAGAGGTTTGCAAATCGGTGTAGTAGAACAACTCTTCCACCTGACGGCGACAGCGTTTCTCGGCGCTCTCCAGGTGGTGCTTGTACTGACGTGCCAGGACTGCCTTGACCGGCGCTTCCGGCGCTCCCTCGGGGATCTTCTGGCTGGCGCTGTAAGTGAGCGCTTCACAGACCAGGTCACTGATTAAATAGGCGGAGTTTTCATGCTGGCTGGCACGATCGGCTTCCAGCACCTCCACGGCGCGCTTAAGAGGTTGCTGCCACTCCGGGTCGAGATGACCAAACAGTGCCAGCAGATCCAGTTGCTTGCGGCGCTCTGCTCGATGCGCATCGAACGTGCGCACAGTCTGGAAATACTGGCCCAGTCCCGCGGTCCATTCATCCACGAAGTCTGTGCTGTCAATCGGGTTGATCAATGCGAGGCTGGGCCGTCCGGTCCAGCGCAAAATTTCCATTTCCGCCTCATAGTCGGCACCAAAGGGATGCGAACCATCCACCACGTAAATAATCCCCGCACCATCCATGATCGGCGCCAGTGCCTCACACTCATAACGATACTGTGGGTCCTGGGCATGCGCTGCCAGAAACTCGCGCACGGTGTCAGCCCGTGAGGCAGCGTTATCGTTGTGATCCTGCAGCCACGCCAGCAATGAGCGAGCGCGCTGTAACCCGGGCGTATCGATCAGTTCATACAGTGTTTCACCGTCAATCTGCATGGGAAAACGACGCATGGCCTGGGTCGAGCCTGCTTTGGCAGCAATATGTACAGAGTCGTCCCTGGCCAGCGTAGCCACAATCGACGACTTACCTTTATTTGGCCGGCCCACAACCGCGAATGCAGGAATGCTATCAGTGTGCATCGTCATCTCATGGCCACCGCAGTGGTTCGCACTGCACGAACGGTAAAGCCACGTCGTGCGCAAAGGCCTGCCATTCTTCGAGGTCGTGCTCGGCTACAGCTTTCCCAACCAATGGCACCAGGCACAGGATACATTGGGGGATCCCCTCCAACCTGGCCAGTGTATCGCCCAGGTCTGCCAGGGGAGGCTCCCAGGCCTTGACCAGCACCAACAGTTGCTCAGGGCCATAGGCATTGACCCGGGCAATAGTCGCCAGGTCTTCGTCCACCGTTCCCAGGCCCAGAGACAACCGGTTGGCAACAGGTACCCGCGCGAGCAGGGGTTGCAGTTCAAGTTCCGCCTCTCCCAGCGCCTGTACCCAGTTGAGCAGCATCGCTCCCTCGTCGATGTCCACCGGTGCGATGTCCTGCGTCGGAGCCACGACCACATCCTGGGATTGCGCCTGGGTGCTGACATCCGGCGCGCGCATTCTGGAGAGGATGGCCGCGGCGCCTGGCAGTGCCACAAAGGCCTTGTTCAGTGCGCGACGATAGGCCACCCGCGAACCCACCAGCAACAGCAGCCGCGGCAGTAGTGCATAGCACGCCATACTCATGAACAGAAGCCACCACCAGGCGGAGCGCCCGTCGGCGGTGAGCTCGGACAGTTCGGGNGAGGCCGCGTAGTAGCGAGTGCCCGCCACTATTTCTGGGTTGAGCGCCGTCACAGGCAGCCAGCCCTGCCAGGGTGCCGCCAGCCAATGACATAGCGTCATCATAATCTCATTGCTGATACTGAAGGTTGATCCCCAGACAAAGCCGAAGCCGGTTACCAACGCCAGTCCCAGGAACGCCACCATGGTGCCGGCACAAAATAGTAGACCAAACTCCTGCCCGTAGCGCAGCAGCAGAAGGCGCAGCGTGCCACTGTTTTCACTCAGCAGACGGGCATCGGGAATCTGTCTGCGGGTAATCAGCCGCGCCGGGTTCAGCGGCGAAACCGAGGGTGGTCTGCCGCCGACGGAACGCAGCAGCACCGCCAGGCCAAGCGCCGATCCCAGCAGCTGCAACACCACGAATAGCGCCAGAAACAACAACACGTTGACCAGGGCATTGGGACTGGCGAGCAGAAATCCGCCCATCATCAGTATGCCCAGTACCAGCGCCGCGAGGCGCAAGGCCAGTGCTACTACCGCGCTGTGATTGTCGACCTCCTCCGAGACCGGCGCCTGCTGTTCCCGCGCCGCCACCCAGAACAGCAATCTGCCCATATCGTCTGTGGCATGGCAATCCTGGCCAATGACGTGGTCGCGCTGGCGCAGTGTCGACAAGCTGGCATCGCGATCTGCTGCTACCAGCCTGGCCAGCGCATAGAGATCCTGTAATTGGGGCGAGGTGCCCTCTGCTGCCATTCGCAGTACTCGTTTTCCTGACTTGGGCCACATGATAGATTAATCTGCCCTGCTTTTGGACGACGAATATTGCGATGAAGCAATGTATCTACTGCCTGATGATTTTTGTGACCCTACTGACGGGCTGTTCTGAGCCAGTCGGGCCGGAGTCACAGATCAGGGCCAATATTATTGCCATGGAGGACGCATTGTCCGAGCGCAGTCCGGGCGATTTCCTGGAACACCTCTCTGCATCCTTTATCGGTGGCAAACAGAATCGAGGGGATTTGACCCGCGAAGACGCCAAACGGCTGCTCGGTGTGTATTTCCTTCGCTATCGCAATGTCGACGTACTGGTGTCACAGGTGAACGTCGAACTCGACCCCTACGAGGAGGCATTGGCTACGTCTTCAGCAACGGTTGCACTCGCCGGGGGGCGCGGACTGATTCCGGACTCGGCCCGTCTGTATCAGGTCAGCGGCCAATGGCAGAACTTCGACGGCACCTGGAAGCTCACTCGGCTGAACTGGGAGTAGGCATTAATGCCGGCCGGCCTGAATCGGCCCGCCACGGGTAAAACCTGGAACCTCACAGAGGCGGAGCACTGATCGAATCCGCCAGGCTAAACGTACACGTCCAAAAGGAGATACGTATGCCCCGCTTTATCACACTCGTCATCCTGGTCTTGTCACTGGGCGCATGTAGCTCGGTCAGTGTCTCTGACTACCGCACATTTAAGCCGACCTTTAAGGTAGAAGAGTTCTTCCAGGGTAGCTTGACCGCCCATGGCGTGGTGAAAAACCGCAGTGGCAAGGTCATCCGCACGTTCAGCGCCGACATCGACGCCCAATGGCGGGATGGCATCGGCACCCTGGACGAAGACTTTGTCTTCGACGACGGCGAGCAACAGAACCGGATCTGGACACTGACACCCCGCGGTGATGGCAGCTATACTGGCACTGCGGGTGACGTCACTGGCGAGGGCCTGCTCACCCAGGCCGGTAACAGTGTCTTCCTGGACTACACGCTACAGGTGCCCTATCGCGGCGACACCATTGATGTGAGAGTGGACGACCGCATGTACCTGCTCACCCCGGATCTGCTCATCAATGAATCGAAAATGCGCAAATTCGGGGTGCGTGTGGGTGAGATTCTACTGGTAATACAACGGGTGCCCGGCGGCGCTTAGCCGGCGTTGTGGTACACCTTCTGCACGTCTTCTACATCGTTGAGCATATCGAGAAATTTTTCAAACATCGGTTCATCGTCAGCGGGAATCGATGCGGTTTCTTTGGGCACGAACTGAATCTCTTCCACTTCAAATTCTATGCCCTCAAACGCCTCGGTGAGCGCCTGGCGCACCTTGGCAAACTCGGTGTGAGGCGCAAAGACAGTGATCTTGCCGTCTTCACACTCAATATCTTCTACCTCAACATCGGCCATCATCAACGCCTCTAACGCTGCTTCCTCGTCGTTGCCGGGGAACACAAAGATAGCGCTGTGATCAAAGGAATGGCTGACACTGCCGGGGGTGCCCAGTTTGGCCTTGGTCTTGGTGAAGCACACCCGGACATCGCCAATAGTGCGATTAGGGTTGTCGGTTAGACAGTCGACAATCACCATACAACCGCCGGGGCCAAAACCCTCGTAACGGGCGGGTGCAAAGTCTTCGCCCGAGCCACCTTTGGCTTTGTCGATCGCTTTGTCGATGACGTGTGCGGGCACCTGGTCGCGTTTGGCGCGATCGATGGCGCTGCGCAGTGCCAGGTTACCATCGGGATCAATACCGCCCTGTTTCGCGGTGACATAGATCACGCGCGCATGCTTACTGTAGACACGGGCCTTCTGGTCCGACGTCTTGGCCATGGATTCCTTGCGGTTCTGGTAGGCTCTGCCCATGGGTTTGGCTCCTGAAAAAGGGCAGATTATACAAGGAGAGCCCCGCGATAAAAAC
Organism: Halioglobus sp. HI00S01; assembly: GCF_001635445.1. Taxonomy (NCBI): domain Bacteria; kingdom Pseudomonadati; phylum Pseudomonadota; class Gammaproteobacteria; order Cellvibrionales; family Halieaceae; genus Halioglobus; species Halioglobus sp. HI00S01. The sequence continues at coordinate 439,602 of NZ_LWEE01000265.1, read as the reverse complement.
AAACACAGGGGCTGGCGCTGCAGACCGCCCCGGGTGGCGCCCGGTACCTAGCGGGGTTCCAGCACCAGGGGAAGGTTGTCCATCGGCTTGGCAAAGGGGAAGTGCTGAATTTTCCCCGGGAACTGGTCAGTTTTGGCAAAACGGATACGGTATCGCATCACCAATTGGGCCAGCGTGCATTTGAAGAGCATGTCCGCAAAATGCAGGCCAATGCACTTGTGCGCACCGCCGCCGAAGGGCGCCCACAGAAAGGAGTGCTGCTTGTGCTCTTCGCGGGCGAATCGATCGGGATCAAAGCGGTGAGGGTCGCGCCACCATGCCTCCATGCGCTGCACATACAGTGGCGACACCTGCACCATGGTATCCGGCGCCAGCGTATGGCCGCCCACTTCCACTTCTTTCACGGTGCGACGCATAAACATGGGTACGGGCGGATTCAGTCGCAACGTTTCCTTGAAGCAATGATCGAGGTCAGGCACCGCTGTACCGAGATCATCATACTCCAAGGCTGGCTTATCCAAGCACTTTAGCTCCTCATACAAACGATCCTGCCAGGCGATATCGTTGGCCAGGTAATAACTCGCCATGCTCAGGGCACTGGTAGTTGTGTCATGTGCGGCCAGCAGCAGGAAAATAAGGTGTTCACCGACAACCTGTTCAGAGTAGTACTCGCCCTGCTCTGATCGCTCGTTGGCAAAATACGTGGCCATGTCGCTACCACTGACACCACGCCGCTGCGGCACCAGGTCAACGAAAAAACGTTCCAGGGCGCGTCGACCGTTCATCCCCTTGCGATACTTGAGACCCGGCCAATCCTTGCGGATCAACGCCATGGGGCCCTCGTTCATATCAAGAAAAGACTGATTCAGGGCCCGCGTCTCAGCCCCCTCCATATCCAGACCCAGAAACACCTTGGCGCCCACATCCAGCAGCAATGTCTTTACATTGGGATAGAACTGAAAATCGTCGCACTTGCCCCACTGGCTGATCTGCGCCTCAATAATCGGTTGCATCAGGTCCACATAAGATCGCATGGCGTCGATCTTGAACGCGGTCTGCATAATGCGTCGATGAAACTTGTGCTCGTCGAAATCCTTCATCAACAAGCCGCCGGCGAAGAAATCACCCATAGGGCCGTCGTAACCCATGCGCGTCGAAAAGCTACGACTGCTGTCCAGGGTCATCTGCTGGACATACTCCGGGCCCAGCGCCACCACCATTTTCTGGAACGTCAGGCTGGCCTTGAACACGTCACCGTACTGCTGATAATGCTTGTGCAGTACCTTGTAGGGATCCATGACGAAGGCGAACGTATCCCCCAGCAGGGGCGTACCAAAACTTCCGGGAATGTGACTTAGGCGCTTATTGTCCGGACGTTGCGCATAATCCGGCACTGAGAATTCCATTATGATTATCTTCCAGCAGCAATCGAATTGTTGATAGTCTATTGCTCTACGCGTGCCCCAGCAACGGTAGATCAATCATCTAACTGCGCTTGGAGACCTTTTGTCAACCTGTAGCCAAACCATTACGCGAGTAACCATCATGGCCTACTGGCTGTTTAAAACAGAGCCGGATGAATTCAGTATCGACGATTTACAGGCCCTGGGTGAAACCCCCGAGCCCTGGGATGGCATCCGCAATTATCAAGCGCGCAACCTGCTGCGCGACGCTGTCGCCGAGGGGGATGAAGTTTTTATCTATCACTCGAGTTGCAAGCATATTGGTGTGGCAGGAACCGCCACCGTCGTGCGTGCCGCCTATCCGGACCCCGACCAGTTCAACCCGGCTCACAAGTACTTCGATGCCAAGGCAGCACCCGATAACGTACGCTGGTATCGGGTCGACGTGGTGTTCCAACGCAAGTTTCAACGCCTTGTTACCCTGGCAGACATCAAAGCCATGCCGGGGCTGGAGAATATGATGCTGTTAAAGCAGGGGCGCCTGTCCATTCAACCAGTAACGCCCCCGGAGTGGGCCACCATTATCACCACCAGTGAGACCGATGTATGAGTAATACCCAACGCCCGGGCGATGGCACCCTGGAACCTCTCGAGGAACTGAACGCGCAGTTGGCCTTCACCGAAGACGCTAATCGGCCGGACGCCGTCGCCGGCCGACACGCCAAAGGCTATCGCACTGCCAGAGAAAACCTGCACGATCTGGTGGACGAAGGGTCCTTTGTTGAATATGGACAGCTGGCAGTGGCTGCCCAACGTGGCCGCCGCGATCTGGGCGACCTGCGCACCAATACACCGGCCGATGGCGTCATCACCGGCCTCGCCACGATCAACGCACAAGGCGTGGGAGAAGCATCGGCACGAGCGGCAGTCATCATCAATGACTACACCGTGCTGGCGGGCACCCAGGGCTACTACCACCACATGAAGCTCGACCGCATTATCGGACTTGCCAGGGAGCGTAGCTTGCCGACTGTCATGTATACCGAAGGTGGCGGCGGACGCCCCGGCGATACCGACATCACCACCACCAGCGGTGGCCTCAACGTGAGTTCGTTTGTCGAGTGGGCGAGGCTGTGTGACGAGGTACCTACCATTGCAGTGAATAACGGCTACTGTTTTGCCGGTAACGCGGCCCTGTTCGGTTGCGCCGACGTGCGCATCGCCACACGCAACTCCTGGATAGGCATGGCCGGCCCAGCCATGATTGAAGGTGGCGGCCTGGGGAGCTATGCCCCAAAAGAAATTGGCCCCAGCGAGGTTCACGAAGATAATGGCGTTGTCGATGTTGTCGTTGATGACGAAGCACAGGCCACGGCACTCGCCCAGCGCATTCTCAGCTACGCCCAGGGTATGAGCCAGTCGTGGCAATGCGCTGACCAGACGCGGCTGCGCACGGCCATGCCGGCGGATCGGCGCTTTGCCTACGATGTTCGCAACATTATCGAGACGGTTGCGGACACCGATAGTTTCACCGAACTGACCCGAGGTTTCGGCGGTGCCATCATCACCGGTTTTATGCGCATAGAAGGCCGCCCGCTTGGCCTTCTGGCCAACGATTGCAAAGTGCTCGGCGGTGCCATTGACAGCGAGGCGGCCGACAAGGCCACGCGTTTTCTGGCGCTGTGTAATAAGTGGCAGCTCCCTATGGTCTCGCTGTGTGACACTCCCGGATTTATGGTGGGCCCCGCCAGTGAAGTTGCCGGTGCCCCCATACGTATGGGCGCCATGTTCGGTGCCGGAGCGCGCCTACAGGTACCCCTCGTGTGCCTGGTATTGCGCAAAGCGTATGGGCTCGGCGCTATGGCTATGGCCGGTGGCGGATTTCACATCCCCACCTACACCGGCGCCTGGCCTACCGGCGAGACCGGACCGATGGGACTTGAAGGTGCGGTCAAACTTGGATTTCGCAGGGAACTGAAGGCCCAGGAAACACTCCAGCAACGCGAGGCGATGTTCAATGAACTGGTCGAGGCTCTCTACCAGAAAGGGAAAGCGACCGAATCGGCTGCTACAATTGAGATAGATGGCGTATTCGATCCGGCTGACAGCCGCCGAACGATTATGCGCGCACTGGCCTAGACCCGGCCACAGAGAAGGAGCTGAGCTTCGACATAACGCAACAACTTTAGGGGGAAAAATATGCTGTTTTTAACGATTTTATCCTTTATTGCGCTGCTAGCTGTAGGTTGCGCCAATGACACCACACCACCAGGCCCACACAAAGTGATAGGGCCACTATCGGTGATGTTGTACGATACTAAACGCAACAGACATCTCGAAGTCGTGTTCTGGCACCCCGAGGCCCTGGCCGACGAGTCTCCCCTGGTGGTCTACGCACATGGCTTTGACGGCGACCCCGAGGATTCCACCTGGCTCACCAATCACCTCGCGAGCCAGGGCTATGTTGTCGCGGCACCGCGCTTCCCAGGCACCAATGCCGACCTGAGCAGCGATCATCTACAATTGAACGATGTTATTAACCAACCCGCCGACGTCAGTCGCGCCATTGATTTAGCCCTGGGTGATGTACCAGGCGCTCCCGCCGACCTGGCAGGTAAAATAGATGCACAACGCATTGCGCTAATCGGACGGTCACTGGGCGGGCTAACCACCTACCTCGCCGGCTACGATCCTGAACTAATGGAGCCGCGCCTCACCGCAGCCGTCGGCCTCGCCCCCGGTGCAGGCGATATTTTTTATCCCCCTTTTTACGCGCACCGCGATCTGCCGCTACTCATCATTCACGGTGACAAGGACATGCTGGTTGACTATCCCGCCACCAGTGCGCGCAGCCATGCGCGGTCCTCAGCGCCTAGGGTGTTGGCAAAACTGGTCGGGGGCACACACATGGGCTTTGCTGATTTCCCGTGGCTGGGATTCAACCCGGACGCAATGTTCTGCACCTTTTTTGGCAGCACTTTCGACCAGGATCCGGCGGATATTACTTTTCACAGCGAGCTGGCCAGACGGCAACCCGATAGCGGCGTCGGTGACTATACCGACTCTCCACCCTGCACCTTCGACGTGCCTGAGGTTGCCACCATGAGCATTCCCCGTCAGCACGCGCTCAGTAAGGCGTTGATCAACAGTTTTCTGGCGACCCAATTGCGGGACGCGCCATTGGATCAATATCAGGCAGGTACCCGGCAATTGGCAGCCGACAACGCAGACCTCGAAATAGCGGTGGCGCTCTAGCGTCAATCGGTTCGGCCTCTACAGGAACAAGCGACGCAACTGCGATACCAGGAAAGCGCTGGCGGCATGAACAACATGGCGTTCCGGCGAGCTTGTATATTGGCGCTCCAAAACCTGCTCTGTACGACTAGCAACCGTGACCGCATACTGAGCCAGGATGTGAGACTCAATGTTGGATGGTGTGCATAACACGCCGTGGAGGGCCTGGCCGATAACGAGATTATCGGCGCCACCAGCCTAGAGGAAGGTGCACTGAGAACCCATCTCGGCAAATCGCCTGCGCACCTGCTGCGGGCCACGTCTCTGGCACAATCTCAGGAACGTTGCACCGCAGTCAAGGATTCCCGACAGCTGCTGGTAGATGTGGACGAATACCTGAGCGCCAAGCCCGAAGGGGCGGAGATCAGCAATGAGTACCTGATGGAGCAGATTCGCCAGCGACAGGAGTGTTGATTGGGCAACTGGAAACCCACGGCACAATCCTTCATTATGCACTGTCACAGCATCATCTCCGATGCACCACTTTCAATCTGAGGTGACCGTGACTCTACTCCGCAACCTGGTTCTCATGTCGCTGGCAGCCCTTACTGCCTGCAGCGAGAACAGCAATACACCGGCGCCCGCCGCCCCCACACCACCGCCCCAGGCTGCAGCCGAAGCTACGCTTCCGGATGCCAGTACGCGCTTTGAGCAACTGCTGGAATACAGCTACGCCCAGGATCTGGTCCGGGCCCCCTATACGGCCAGTTATCGTGGCCAACCCACCGACAATGGCAAGTGGAACTCCGTTTCGGAGGCACACCTGTCTGAGAGTCAGGCGCTGCGTGAAGAGCGCCTCGCTGCACTCGATGACATTGATACCGCGGCGCTGTCTGAAAATCTCAGATTGTCCAAGCAGTTATTCCGCAGCGATCTGGAACGTCGCAGCGCATCAGATGAATTTCGCCATCACAAGTACGTGATTCATCAGTATCGCGGGCCACATACTCAGGTAGCCAGTAACCTGATCAATGTGCATACCGTGGCCAATGCCGAGGACGCCCACGACTATATCAGCAGAATCGAGGACACCGGTCGCTGGTTCGATGAGGTCATCGAGCAACTACGCATCCGCGAGAAGAAAGACATGTTCCTGGCAGATTGGGCCTACCCGCAGATGATTGAAGCTGCCGGCAACGTGATCAGCGGCGCGCCCTTTGACGATGGTGAGGACTCAACCATCTGGGCCGACTTCCAGGCCAAGTTGACTGCCATCGATCTACCCGCGGAAGAACGGGCCGAATTGCTCGAACTCGGTAGAGCCGCGCTGCTAAGTTCACTGGCACCGGCCTATCAACGCCTGATCGCTGAACTTGAACACCAGGCCCCGTTGGCGCCCGCCAAAGACGGCGTCTGGAAGTTTCCCGATGGCGACGCCTTCTACGCCGAACGCCTGCGCTGGTTCACCACCACTGAACTCAGTGCCGACGAGGTACATAACATTGGTTTGAACGAGGTGGATCGAATCCACGGTGAAATGCGCGCCATCATGCAGACAGTTGAATTCGATGGCGACCTGGCCGCCTTCTTCGAGTTCATGCGCAGTGACGCCCAGTTCTACTACCCCAACACCGACGAGGGCAGAGAAGACTACATGGCCGAGGCTACCCGTATGATCGATGTCATGCGTACACGCCTGCCGGAACAGTTTGGACTCTTCCCCCAGGCACCGCTGAAGGTTAAACGAGTTGAAGCGTTCCGTGAACGCTCTGCCGGTAAAGCGTTTTACCAACGGCCACCGGCCGACGGAAGCCGCCCGGGAATTTACTACGCCAACCTGTATGACATGAGCCAGATGCCCAAGTATCAAATGGAGGCCCTGGCCTACCACGAGGGCATCCCCGGTCACCACATGCAGCTGGCCATCTCCGTGGAACTGGAGGGCGTCCCTGAATTCCAGAAGCACACCACCTTTACAGCGTTCACCGAAGGCTGGGGCCTTTACAGCGAGCTGCTGCCAAAGGAGATGGGATTTTATGAAGACCCCTACTCAGACTTCGGCCGCCTGGCCATGGAACTCTGGCGCGCCGCGCGGCTGGTGGTGGATACTGGCATTCACAGCAAACAGTGGACACGCCAACAGGCTATTGACTACCTGATCGAAAACACTCCCAACCCCGCCGGTGATGCCCGAAAAGCCATTGAACGCTATATAGCCATGCCCGGGCAGGCCACGGCCTATATGATCGGCAAACTCAAGATTGTCGAACTGCGCGAGAAGGCGCGCACTGCCATGGGTGAGGATTTCGACATCCGCGCATTCCACGATGAAGTGCTTAAAGACGGCCCAGTACCACTGTCTATCCTAGAGCAGAAGATCGACGCCTTGATAACGGCAAGTCAAGGCGACTAGTTGCGCATCACGTAAGAATTCGGTCTCAGCCGCCAGTGGAACTCGCAGCCATTGACCATACCAGGAAGGGGGACAAATAGGCTCGCCCCCGACTTACAATCAGGGTCGCGCAGACCTTCTGCCATCACAGCCAACAAACCACCTCTCACCCGCTTTTGCCGCTCAAAGCGCGCCCAAAGTGATACCGAATTCTTATCAATGCTGGCGAATACCACTTCAAGGACGATGCTGTTATTCAGATCCATAGTGATAGGCATACCGGCTTGACCGTCATGCCTGCTACCGGGCCACTGATGCGTTACGAAACGCCACCCATCACGCTGCTGCAACCAGTAGCCGCTACGTGCACCATCGCCTGACACCGAAATATCCAGTCAATCGTTGGGGTCAGCTGCGCCGAGAAACCGAGGGCGGCATCCGCGCCCAGCGCCGCCCGAAGCATCTCCCAGATAATCAGCAGGAAAAGTCGTAGAGGACCCGCTACAGCCAGCGCAGGCCCTCGGGCTCTACAACAGAATGCGTGCGGTCAATAATGCGTTTGACTTGCGCCATCTGACTAAAGCTGGCGAACACATCGGCAATCATCAGCACGCCAAGCAATGGCGGCAATATGCCGGGGCCAGCCACACTGAGCAACAGCGCTACTGCAAGCGGAGAGATACCAAAAATGCACGCGCCGAAAGCAGAAATTGTCGCAGAGTAACTCTGCATGTCGCTAGGTATACCAACGGTGCATAGAAAAACGCAAGCTATTGCTCACTGCCTTCCAGTGCGGACTGCCTAGAAAATCCGCGACGGGTCGGAGCATGTTGTGGGCGGCGAGTGCAAACGGGAACCGGCTCATGGCGCGGCTGCGCCCGGTACTCGCTAAGTATCAACCAAGCAGGCCAATCAGCACATCGAAGGACGTATACGGGATTATCGCGGTTTACGCACCATCTCACAGAGTTGGGACACGCCGGCCTGCAGTTCGCGCTCCGTCACCGCCAGGTCGACCAGATCGACCAGATCGACCAGACTACCACCCGCTCTTGCGTGGCTTTCAACGTCGCGAAGCCGCGCAGCCACCGTGGGCAGACCAAAACTACCGCAGTTGCTCGCCAGCGTGTGTGCCTCGCGCTCCAGGTCTTTGCTGCAACCAGCCGCCTGCAGCGCAGGCCAGCGCCGTTCTACTTCAGCGCGAAATTTTTCAATAACACTGACCAGATTGTCGTCGCCAATCTGCTGCCGCAGTGCCTCGACTGTATGCACATCTGCCAGCGATGGCGACGCCTCTGCATCTGGCGTATTATCCGACTCCGCTTGATCGGCCGCTTCCGAGCACTCCTGCGGTATATACTGGGCTAGTACCTTTACCAGCGCATGCTCTTCCAACGGTTTAACCAGATAGCCGTTCATACCGCTATCTTTACTCGCCTTGCGCTCCTTGTCGCCTGTATAGGCAGACAATGCTATGACGGGCAATGCATCCGAATCCCGTATGGCGCGAATACGGCGCGTGGCCTCATATCCATCCATCCCGGGCATGCTGATGTCCATGAGTACGAGATCAAATGGCTCGCTTTCAACCAGCGCGACTGCATCCTCACCAGAAACTGCCGTGGTGATCGTCAGCCCTTGATCCTGGAGAATCATACTCATGAGCATCAGGTTGGTTTCATTGTCGTCAACCAGCAACAGACGGCCCGTGAATTGGGTATCGACAATGAAAACTTCATCCTCTTTCTCTAGCGGCGCCTCGACAGCTTCCAACGGTAGTTCTATCCAGAAGCGTGACCCCGTCCCTTCGCTAGAGATCAGTCCAATATCTCCACCCATCGCCGATACACTGCGTCGGGCAATATCCAGACCCAAACCACTGCCAACCTCCATTGCCGAAGAATTGGCGTCCTTACCGGTGTCAAATGGTTCGAATATTGTCGGTTGTGCTTCCAGCGGGATACCAATACCAGTGTCAGTAACCTCCAGACGCAGTGTCATTCCCTCAGATCGCCCTCGGTCAACATCAATACGAATCTCACCCGTCTCGGTAAACTTGATCGCATTAATCAGGAAGTTGAGTATGACCTGGCGTAGCGATTCCACATCGCCCCAGAAAAAGAGGGGGATGGTGTCGTTAAAATCTAGACGAAGATCCAGCTTTTTCTCCAGTGCACGCGGTCGGACGATGTCAATGACAGACTCCAGCGCCTCTGAGAGATTAAACTCTACAGGGCCCGAGCCCGCCTCTGCGGCTTCAAGCTTGGCGATATCCAGGACGTAATTAATGGTTTCCAGCATATGATCGGAGGATTTATTAGCCAGTTCCAATAAATCTGCTGCACGTGGTGGAAGCACTTCTTTCTGCATAAGTGACATCGCGCTGATAATACCGTTTAGCGGTGTGCGCATTTCGTGACTCATTTGCGAAAAAAACGCATTGCGCGCCGCTTGGGCGGATTCAAGTTTTTCCTTGGCCTGGCTCAGCTCTCCATTCAAGCGCTCCAAATCCGCCACCATACTCGCATCCGAAGCCATGTAGAGCAGCTGATCGAGCTGTACGTCCTGGTGTGAAAAGTCACTCAAACCCAACTTCTTGTCTTCACAATTCGCGTTCATCCAGTACAACCAGGGCGCGCCGCAGAATACCAAGCACTCTTGAAAAGGGTCTGGCTCGTGAATTAATTGCCCCCTGATAGCGAACTTCTGATCACGGGACGTCAGCAAATATAATGTATCGAGCCTCCGTAGAAATTCGTCGAAATGCCGTAAATCTCTAGGACGCACAAGTTGAAAAACGTCTTCCAGGCGTGGCTGCGAAGTCAGGCTGGGCATATGGCGCAGGAGGGTGTCACTGGCAAAGATAATGTCCAGACGACGATCCAACACCATCACCACAGAGAACAAATCCAACAGGGATTGCAGATGATGTTCCCCCTTGATGTCGCTAAGGATAGTCAACTAACACTCACCTCATACACTGCGTGGGTACCCTGCTCAGTCGGTTGATCAGTGCGGCTGTGAATTTCGAGATCGGCATCAAAGCGTATGGCGAGGCCCTTCAACAATCCATCAACGAAGGGGACAAGGCCTTCCCGCTTACTCATGTAGTGAATTCGGTAGCGAGGTGGCTCAAGATCTTCCACCATGAACTCAGGCGGCACGTAGTCGAGAAAAGTGCCTGTGATTCGGTCATGCAACGAATTCATGTTGGACAAAAATTCCACCATGGTATCTCCCGAGGCATCCATTAGGGTGCCGTAGGATTTGGAGGCCGTCTCCAGCACCCAGTACTCGCCAAACATCTCAAGGCATTTCGCTATCGGCGCTCCCAGTACCTCTGACGCCGCACCCACGAGCTTATAGGTGACCTCGTCGTCATAGTGGCGCATGGTCAGGAAGGAATCCTCCGGCATGCCCGAATGCTCCAACACTTTGCTCCACTCCTGCTCACCAAACTGCTGGAGGATCATACTCTGTAGCGCCTTGTTGATAAGTCCATACATGATCTTCACTCCCGTTCAAAAAGGCCCATCAAGCTCGAATCTTCTTCCAACCCTGAAGTTTTCGATAAATCGTTGAAGGTGAGACTTCAAGCAGCCCTGCCGCCTGATTGATATTGCCGCTGCATACATCAATGGCCGACTCAATCGCATTTTTTTCTGTTAACCACAGTGGCTCTATTTGTTCTCTACGTGCAACATGATCGGCCTCATGTAGATTATCTGAAGCGCTGGCATTCGCTCTTGGCTTTATCGCGACTGCGGACAATACACTGGATTCGACCTCCAGCTGACCTGAAGTTACCTCGTGGGGGAGCATTGAGTGCTCAACCCGATCGCCATTGTTAAGCACCACCAATTGATGCATGGCATTTTGTAGCTGGCGAACATTGCCTGGCCATGCATAGTGGCGAATGGCCTCTTCCGCCTTTTCACTGAAACCGCGGAAAACCTTGTTCTCCCGCTCACTAAAAACCGATAGAAAACACCGGGCAATCAATAACACATCATCGTCCCGCTCGCGCAATGGGGGTAGTCTGACGGGCACCACATGCAGTCTATAGAAAAGGTCCTCTCGAAAGCGCCCTTCGCGCACTTCGAGGATGGGATCGCGGTTAGTCGCACAGACAAACCGCACATCAACTTTTTCGAGCTCATTGCTACCGACCTTGCGAAACGTACCTGTCTGAATAAAGCGCAGAAGTTTCTTTTGTAGATCAAGGCTCATTTCGCAGATTTCGTCTAGAAACAGCGTGCCTCCGTTGGCGACGCTGGCGGCACCCTCACGGTTACTACTGGCACCCGTGAACGCCCCCTTTAGATGGCCAAACAATTCACTCTCCATGAGCTCGCCGGGGATGGCGCCGCAGTTTATCGCGATAAAGGCTTTATCACGGCGTTCACTATGCTGGTGGACAGCTTCGGCAGCCAGCTCTTTTCCTGTCCCACTTTCACCCACGATGAACCCGGTCGCATCGCTAGCAGCGAGCGAGTCAATCGTCCTGTACACAGACTGCATCGCCGTCGACTTACCGATGAAATCCCCATAGCCATCGCGCTCACGTAGTGTTAAATCTCTGACTTGCTTGCCAAGGCGCAATTGAGATGCAGCATTGTCCAGAGTGACGCGTAACCGAGCAGCGTCAAACGGCTTGGTTAGGAAGTCAAACGCGCCCATCTGAATCGCTTCTACGGCCATTTCGGACGTACCGTGCGCCGTCATGACGATGACCTGCGCGGGATTCTTCATGGCCTGAATCTCGGCCAGAAAATCCATTCCATTACCGTCTGGGAGCTGAATATCAAGAAGTACAATGTCCGGTTGGAACGCACCGTATGTAGCATGAGCCCTTCCCAGCGAATCAACCGCGACCACCTGATACTGCTCGTCAGGTAGGTAGGCTTTATATACCTCAGCGAGGGAAGCACTGTCTTCAATCATTAATAGTCTAAGTGCCTTTGTCATGGGACGTTACTCCTTACTGGGCGCTCGTTGACAGCGCAACCAACGATTGAAGAATGCTCATCTACACTGCTGGAAAACGCAACAGCATCTTTTGTAGTTCGAGACTCATTTCGCAAATTTCGCAAATTTCGCAAATTTCGCAAATTTTGCAAAGAAAAAATGTGCCGCCATTGGCAACATTGGCAACGCCCTCTCGGTTACTGCTGGCACCTGTAAATGCGACTTTGATATAGCCGACCAACTCACTCGTTATCAGTTCACAGGGAATCGTGCTACAGCTAATCGAAATAAAGGCATTGCCGCAGCGTTTCCTGTGCTGGTGAGCGGATTCAGCTGCGAGCTCTTTACCTGTGCCGCTCTCTCCGACAACAAACCCGATCGCATCACTGTAAGCTAGCGAGTCGATAGTCTTATCCACAGACTGCATCGCCGCCGACCGAGCGATGAAAATCACGTAACCATTCCGCTCTCGCGACGGCTACTCTATTATCGGCCTGCACAGTCGTTTCTTTAATGCAGTATTTTCCAACGCGACCCGCGAACGCGCAGCATCAAACGGCTTGCTGAAGAAATCGAACGCCCGCTCCTGGATCGCTTCTGAGGCCATTTCTGATGTACCGTGCGCGGTCATCACGATGAGCTGGACGGGATTCTCAATGGCGCGAGTTTCGCTTACGAAATCCAAGCCGCTAACCTCGGGGAGCTGAGTATCCAGAAAAACTGTCACCGGCGGAAACGCCCTGTGAGTGGCTCGAGCCCTTCCCACAGAATCGACCGCGACCACCTGACACTGCTCGTCAGGTAGGTAGATTTTGTAAACCTCAGCGCGGGGAACACTGTGTTCAATCATTAAGAACATAAGTGCCTGTGTCATGAGAGGTTACTCCCTAATGGGCGCTCATTGACAGCGCTACCAACTATCGAAGAACGCTCGTCTAGTCCAATGGTAAGTGGGCGGTGCACCACCTCCAGACTTGCAAGTGCCAGAGCAAGCGAACCCAGGGTAATTCCCTGTGCGTATGCCAGCCCGGGATTGAGCATGAGATTGAATGTCTGGGCCGTCATGAACATAAGCATTGCCCAGATCAGTGGTTGTATCGCCCCCTCTCGCTCCCTGTGGAAGATATTGGCCCGCCATAGCGCAAGCCATATCTTGCAGTGCATAAATAGATACAGGGAGACGCCGATCAAACCATACTTGTAGCCGGTGCCCACAAGCCCAAGGTCGGAGGGGTAAAAGTAGAATGCGACGATGTCCTGATAAGAGAGACCATAGGCACTGTCTTCGCCGGCGCCCAGCAAAGGATGCCTCAGAATAAGCTCTAGTGCAGAGGCAAAAGCCTTGGCGCGAATCGTGCCGCCATCTGCACTTAGAAAGTAATTGAGGGCCAGGTGACCCATGACTGGCGCAGCTAGCAAGGCGAGCGGCGCTGCGACAAGAATCAATTGCACACGCGAGCGACTAGCCAGAAAAATAGGATAAAGAATTACTGACAGCGCCATGGTCGCCAGTGTGGCGCGGTACAGCACGATACTCCAAATATATCCGCCGAGGGCGATAACTAAAATTGCGCCCAGAACAGACACCTTGCTTCTGGCCTGTGCTATTAATGCCAGTCCCGCCAGCAGTGCTACCATAATGGCAAACAGCGGCGGCTTAAGACGAAAACCACGCCACTCATCGTAGGTCACCAGGTTACTCTTGGTGTGATCGCTGGAAAAAAATACCTCACGTAAATCCATCGTGGCATAGAAAAAAAGATAGTTGAGCATGAGCGCCACCAGCGCTACCCACACCACGCTATGAACATCCCGTGTTGCCATGCCACAACGACAAAGAAGATAAATTCCAGGGCCGAGAAAACCTAACAGGAACTCTCTGGCTGAGAAAAAGCTATAGACAGGATTGCCGGCGTAGTTAATGTTAAACACCAGTGCGCTCACTACCATAATGCCGACAATAAGAAGCGCGGGCGCCATGACCCAGCGGTACCAGTCCGCAGCCGGAAGCATGAACAGGCCACGCCAGGCACCCAGCAGATAGAGTCCTAGCGAGGCTGCTATTCCCAATTCCTGCAGGCGATTGGCAAAGTAGTAGCGACCTCCCTGAAAGCCGGCAAATATCGCGATGAACACCAGCAACATAATGATAAAGCGCAGATTCAGCGGCAGGCTTATAGGCGTGACAGAGGTTGCGTGCTTAGCCAATGTACTCATGATACGGGCGCCTTAAGCTTGGCCGCGCCCACTATCACCGCAAGCACTGTGCGGACGTTGGCATATTCACCATGGAATAGCTTGCGCACCAATTGCAGCGCCGCCACGAGATAACAGAATGGCAGCCTAAGCGGGTAGTGCTTACGCATGAAAATCAAACGGCTGCGATACATGTGACCATCAGCAAACGCCGATGCACTGCGCTGCCAGCCGGACGATCCAATAGAACTACCTTCGCGGTGGTATAGTCGCGCACCCTCGGCTATTACCATCGGAAAGCGGTTGGCGTTGCGGGTGAACCAATCGATTTCCTCGTAGTATAGAAAGTAGTGTTCGCCAAGCAAACCGACCTGCTCCAGGGCAGCGCGGGGGATAAGCATCGAACAACCACTCAGGTAGTCGAGCTTTTTCACTGTAAAATCGGTACTGGGTAGTTCCCCTTCGGGCAAAAAGCGCCCCTCTGAACAGGCAGCTACTCCTGTATAGGCATTGAAGCGATTCCCGCCCACAGCCTGAATGATGTCGGGCTGGTCAAAAAAGTGAATGACCGATCCGCAAACGGCGCGGTCTTGCTCCCGCGCGAGCCGATTGCGCATCCTTAACAGACAATCTGGTTCCACCAAAGTGTCGTTGTTCAGTAACCAGACACAATCCATATCGGGCTGCGCGAGTGCCAGCCTGAGCCCCACATTATTGCCTGCTGCGAAACCCAGGTTGGCGCCGTTATCAACTAGCACTAGATCAGTAGACGCAGAGACGCTCGTGGACAGCGATTGCTTGCGATCAATGCGCACTGTCTGCGGCCGCTTGGTCTGCTTACCAAACAAGCCCGCCAATCGAGGTTCGCTTGGTATCACACTGGCAAGCGTACCTTCTGCCCAGGCTGCGATATGGTCAAGGCTGCCGTCTCCCGATGCGTTGTCACAAACAACGGCACACATAGGAACGCCCTCACTGGCAAACATAGTTTCCAGGCAGGCAATCGTGTCCTGCCAGCCTCGCCAGTTAAGCAGCACGACATACGCCCGCTTATCCACGCTGAGGCACCTCACCGCAGAGCATGTTAAGGAGCTGCTGGTCGGTCAGCGGAGTATCCGGCATGCCCAGTCCAGCCATGACGAACATCTGCCTCACATGAGCATTAATTCCGCTAAACACAAAACCACCCTGGGACTCCGGATCGCGCTGGAAAAATGGGCTTAGGGCGACTATCGCGGAACTGTGCAGCAGCGTGACGCCGCGCAAATCGATATAACAATCGCGATCGCGACTAGCGTGTCCGAGAGATTCAATGAATCCCGTAGCTGCAAAATCACTGGCACTGACCTCGCCGCCAATAAACGTTATCACGCCATCATGTAGTGCATAACTTCGGCAACTGAACGTTCTCCCTTCATCGGTACCAATGACTTCGAGAGTACCAACGTGCTGCCCCTGAACAGCATCCATCGCACGCGTGACAGAAAGATCGCGGCGCAGACGCGGTGAAATACCTAGGCATTGCACATCAAATTGTTTGTGCTGCTGCATTTCGCCGAGGGTGAGCAGGAGCTGGTGGGCCTTGAGTTCAACCCGGCGCACGGCACTGAAATCAAGCAAATGCAGGGTGTTGACGCTTTCGTCATCTCGCAAGCTATCCACCACTGCACGTAGGTAGGCGTAGCCAACCAACGTGGGCAGTCGTAATACG
Organism: Halioglobus sp. HI00S01; assembly: GCF_001635445.1. NCBI lineage: Bacteria > Pseudomonadati > Pseudomonadota > Gammaproteobacteria > Cellvibrionales > Halieaceae > Halioglobus > Halioglobus sp. HI00S01. The sequence goes on along the minus strand of NZ_LWEE01000265.1, from coordinate 423,698 downwards.
GCCAGGGACTGATCACGGTTCGACCAAAGTCGGTACCAGCGCACCTGCTCTGCACTAGGCAGCGTATGCACCATAAAGTCAGCCAGTTCAGACAACCTGGCTATGGCCAGCGGCAGACTCAGTGCTGCCAGTTTTATCAAGCCGTGGGCGTAACGTCGCCACAGCCTTACTGGATCCTGCAAAATGCGATATACCCACTCAAGGTTCAGTCGTCGCACCCAGGCAGGCGCTCTACGCACCTTACCGATAATGAATTCGAAAGTGCCTCCTACCCCTATCGACACCGGCACCTGCAAACGCTGCCGATTTCGGTTGAACCACAACTCCTGCTTAGGGTTACCCAGGCCCAGTAACAAGATGTCTGCCCCTGATCGGTTGATCTGATCGACAACCGCCTCGTCGTCGGCGTAACAGTTGGCGAGCTCGGGACCAGCTGTATAAACGTATGGCGCAGCGATGCCTGCGATTTTCAACCCAGGGTTAGTCTCTTCAAGCCGCTTTGCCGCCTTTTTCGCAACGCCCGAGCCACCTCCGAGCAGGAAAATGGAGAGCTTGTTATCGCGCGCCAGTGGCGCTAGCGCGGGCACCAGGTCCGACCCACAGACTCGCTGCTTCACCGGGCGGCCCACCAGGCGGCTGAGCCAGACCACAGGAAACCCGTCGGCCGTGACCAGATCGGAGTGGCGCAACACATCCAAAAGTTCAGGATGTCTCGCACGCGAGAACCGGGTGCCCAGCGCGTTGACTAGAAAGTCCACATTCAGCGTAGACACAAGGCGTGCACGACCATCGCGCAGCTTGGCCAATTCAATAATGCGGCTCACGGTCTGCTCAAGACTGAGGTTATCCACGGGGATGCCAAGCGGTGTTACGCAGTCTCGCTCGAGTCTATGAATCATGTAAGTCATTCGGTTCACGCTCCCAGTGAGGTATCACTTTCCGAGGTGACATCGGGTTTATCTTTGTGGGCCGCACGGTATTCGAGCAATGTTCGCAACATCCTCCCTAGCAATACCCATGCAAGCACGCCAAATGTCGCCAGCATCGCACCCGCGATGGCTCCAATCACAACCCGTTTTTTGCGCGACATATTGAAACTTCGAAACGGCAGCGCTGCGGGGTCGATGACCTCCAATACGTATTCTTCACGCGCGTTGGCCAACATTGCGATGGCCGTCTGCGCCTCAATCAAACGAAATAGCGACTGCTGAATTTCTACAACTTCAGAACGACCCAACTCTCCCTCAAGAAACTCTTGTTTGCGTTGAACCTCAGCCAATGTTCGGCCACGCATATACTCGTTGAATGTGTACACATACTGATTGGCCCAATCACGCGCTACCGCCGCATCAGGCCAGACCATGCTGATCGATAGAATCTGTGTTTCCTCATCGAGAACAATCCGCCTCACCTCCTCCCCGAAGGTAGTGAGCACCTCACCCCGATCGGGAATGAAACCTTCTCGCCAATGGTCGTCTTCTTCTAACCATTGGTTGGGATAGAATTCCTTGTAAACGTTGTACTGTTCGAGAAACCGCTCCGTGAATTCGCGAGAACCCAATCTAGCTTGAATCACGTGTTCGTAATTGTCATGCTTGGTGCCCAATACGAAGCCATGCTCGACCAGAGTGAGTACCTGTGAGGCACGTCGATCATCCGGCGACACACCGCCGGGATCATCGATGAGAACCACGCTGACCCGTGCTGTGGACTCATACAGGTAGGGTTTGCCTTTCACCCACCATGCCGTTAACACGGCAAACACGAGCATTGACGCAAAAATCAGCCACCGGGCATTAAGCAATGCCATTAGGTAGGGCATCAGATCCATATCCATAGCAGCGGTCTGCTGGGCTATGTGCGATTGATTGACGTCCACGCTCCGCTCTCCCTAAAGCACCAGGCCAGCAAGGATGGCCGAGTTCACCAAAGTCTGTACCCAGGTCTGTGCCTTCTCGGTGCCATTCATACGATCGACATTGAGCGGCACATAAATTCGCGCCCCTGGGCTGACAGTTTTACGCGCAATGCGTGAAGATGTGCGGCTGCCTTTCACATTCAGAACCTCACCGTTAGCCTGAATGACATAGGCGTGCTTGATCTGCCCGAGAATGGTGTGACCACCACTAAGTTCTATGTAATCACGGATCTTCCTATCTCCACGGTAAAGATGAGAGGTGGGAACATAGACCTGCCCCGCGACCTGAACATAATCCGGTTCAACCGGTATGTGCAGGCCATCCCCATCTTCCAGTACCAAGTCGTAACGACTCTTACAGGTCATAACGTTCTCCAGATCAATGACCATGCGGCCATTCGCCTCTGCTTTCTGCAGCTGCTGAATGGCACGCAGGTAGTCCTGCTTCCCTGCCCATTCGTGTGAGGATTTCTCGCGATTGTTGAAAGAGTGAGACAGCGATAGTTCGACCATGAGGTCATCAAGTTGAGCGTGGAGTTCGTCAATGGTCTGTTGTTGCATATCGCGAATGGAATTTCGGGTAAAGACCGCCCCAAAAATGTAAGCTTCCTCACTCACGCCACCTGCCCTGTCCAGTACCTCGCACAGCGTTTCGCCACGATCGATGGCGTATACACCGGGGCGCATGACTTCACCACTGAGTGTCACTGTTGCCTGCTCGACCCAACCCATTTTCTCGCTGAACGACAATTGGTCCATGCGCTGCAACAGGGGGTTATGCAGATCATCAGCATAAACAGCGACATATTCAGACGGCGACCCCTCACCGAGAGCGACACGTCTAGCCAAGTCACAGATCTGCAACAAGACAACACTGTCGAGCGGAATGTGCTCTACAGAACTTTCGCCCTTCATCGTATGAGTAATCCGCGATAGCTCTGCAGTGACACCATAGGCTTTACGACTAAGACCGTCTGCAGCACAGAGCAAATCGCTGGCGCGCATCTGCTCTACCAGGGGATAAACGCCGTCATAGCGCACCTCACCAAGCACAGTCACCAGACGCTCCTGCTCAACAAAGCTGGCCTGCTCTCTCAAACGCTGGAGCTCTTCAGTAAGAACTTTCTCTCGCGTTGCCTGCTCATCAAATACGTAAACCCGATCGCCGTGGGATAGCGTGGGATTGTCCTCGCCTTGAGGTTGCGTTCTGGCTGCGGCAATACTGAACGGGACGATTTGAATACGCCGACTGGGATACTGCGTGCGCGCAATCACCCCGTAAAATTGATCGGCACCCACAAGCTCGCCGCCGTTCATCGCCAGCACATCAAGCAAGCGGGCTGATTCCTGCAGTGGTAAAACACCGGGGAAACGGACCGCACCACGTGTTTCCACCAGCCGCGCCGGCCGGTAGTCTGTTGCTTGTAGTTTCATGTCAGCAACAACATCCGCCAGCGCCTGCTTACGAGACTGTGCTAGGCTGAATACCATCAGTTCATCGCGCGCTTGCAGTAAATGGTCAGCAGATCCACCAGGTTGTGAGAGCGCGGCCATTAAATTGCTGTAAAGAACCTCCGTGCGCAATGTTGCAGGATCTTCTCGGCGAATGAGCACGAAATCCACATCTGCCCCGGGCAACAATGCCTCGGCACTGGGGATTAGATCTGTAATGCGCATGCCGGTACGGAACTGATATCCGCCAGGGCGTTCCACCTGACCTGTAAGGAGCACCACATCGTGTAACTGATCTTCCAGAGGCAGTATTCTCAGGAAATCGCCATTACGAACCGCTGTAGCGCGAATTTCAACGTCGCCACCAATTTCAGCGAAGTCAACCAGTGTGCGGAAACCGCCTTTGCGAATCCTCTCGATATGAGAGTCAGCCAGCGAAGCGGTTGGCAACAATCCGCCCGCCATGTCAAGAATCTGCCCAAGTTGCTGTTCACCACGCAGCTCGTAGATAGCCGGCCGTTGCACTTCACCGCCCACGTACACAATAGGACCAATTGGCGGGACAAAAATAGTATCGTTATGTGCAAGGTACTGATCCCCCCCGCTCTTACCGCGAAGGAGCAGGTCGTAGAGATCCAGCGTTACAATCCGTTTGCCGTTTCGCATTAGTTGAATATTGCGTAATGAACCACTGGACCGAACCCCTCCGGTGGTCAGCAATGCGTCGATGAGTGTCGAAAGGCCACCAATCGTGTAGATACCGGGCTGCATTACGTCCCCTGCCAGGCGGATTTGTATAGTCCGCAACTCGCCCATCGTGACCACGGCGCGAGTTCCTATCACTCGCCGCTCGAAACCCTCACTCAGCAATACCTCAACTTCATCAAAAGTCAGCCCCGCAACTTTGATAGGACCGTACTCTGGCACCAGAATGTCCCCCTCCCGGGTCACCGAGAGGGTGTACTCTAGGTTTCTTTTGCCATAGAGCTGTACGATCAGCGAGTCGCCAGGCCCAATACGATAGGAGGGCGGCACCGGTATCCCCGCAACCGGCTCCGACGAAGTCCGCACATTAGAGAACACGTCGTAACCAAACAGGCTTAGGTCATTATCGAGAACCTGATCGTTCTGCGTTTCTTCCAACGTCAGAGGACCCGCTTTCTCATCAGCAAGTGCCTCGTACTGCGATTCCTCCGGCTCGACCGCAAGGCTCGATGGCACCTCAGCGGATATGCCAATGACGATAGGGTCGTCCTGCCCCTTGGGTGCTGCGTCAGCCGCGGCGCGTAGTTGAGTCGTCTGCAACGATTCTACGAAGGGGACATAGTTGTCTTTCGCCTCGGAGGTGGCGACAGCAACAAGCATGAACACCGAAATGACGAAAAACGTTTCGCAGATGCATTTTGCGATTAGGGCTTGCATGAGCAACACCGATATTGCGATCAATACCTCTGTATCGGCAATTTTAGAGCCAGCCTCAAATAAAATAATTAGGCTTTATAAAACAGTCACTTACGATAGGCTCTGGCGAGAAAAACTGAGTTTGGGCGCACACGGCGTTGCAAAATGCGGGAGTGATCTACACATTGCTTTGCAATTTGCCAGACCTCATGCAGCGGAATACTCCTGCATCCAGGGTGGCGGATCGAGTTGCAGTTCGCGAAAATGTACCAGATCTCGCTGAAAATGCCGGCGCAGTGCATACTCACATTCCGGTTGCAATCTGGCCTCCTGGCCAGAGGATTTGCGGGTATTCCAGCACTCATAGAGGAATCGCAGACGGCCCTGTCGCTCCGCCGGTATACGCTGCCACAGTGAGTAGATGAGCTGGCGTTGACGCAACCATTCACGCACGCCATGGGGTATCCGGTTGCTGCCGCCACCTTTGTGCATGACCTCACCCAGCGTATCTGGGCGGAAACCCATAGGTAAACCAATAAACGTCATCAATCGGTCAAGGGTACTTTCGGGATCACGTTGCAGGTCCTCTGTGTACAGCACAAGCAACTGACTGCGATCAAAGTACTGAAGATAGGCCTGCAGCACCCTGCCGTATTCGCTCCAAGTCACATAGAAATCAGCCTCATCTTCATATCCCTGGCTATGATCAGGCACCGGCAGACAGCGGCTGCGCTGCAAGGCCTCGGGTTCCAACAAACGCGGCAGCACCTGATCAAGGGTTCGATGTTCAGTGCCCCTACGCCGCCCCATCAGATAATGCGAGCGGGTCCGCTGCACCGGATCGCGCAGAATCGCGACCAGTTTCACGTAGGGCATGAGCGCATGAATGCGCGCCGGCACATTGGGGTCACACATGTATTGCGGCGTCGCTTTGCCCCAGAAACGCCCATCATCATCGCCGAACTGCTGCTCTGCAAATGCCAGCCAGTCGCTCCAATCCCGCTCGGGTCCCGTGAAAAATGGCACCTCTTTTTCCAGTGGCATATTGATACCGGGGTGCTGACGCAAATGCTCGAACAAGGTCGTTGTGGCGCATTTCTGCGCGCCAATGATGAGAAAATCCATGGGTTTCATTGTATCTCTCCCAACTGAACCAGGTGGCACCTGGCGAAATAGAGCGAAGCGAAATTTTTCAGTGCGAGCGTGGCACTCACGAGCCAGGCAATACCGACGGCTCCATAAAGGTAGCCGACTGGGCCGCCGAGCAAGGCAGCAAACGCGAGCGACATAAGCAACACTTTAAGCTCCAGCTGTGCCGCGCCGGTCATATTCATCAATAATCCGGGAAGACCCGTGGCAGCGTTAACCAACTGCCCTAACAAGAGCGCGTACAGAAAAGGCTGAAGAGCTTCGGGGGGGAAGTTGAACATCGTGGTCAAGGGCCCTTGGAGCACAACCAGCATCGCAGCCAAGGGCAGGAAGATACCCATCGATAGATACTGAGTGCGACGCAGCAATTCTCGCAATGCCGAAACATTCCGTTGCTCACCCGCCCGCGCAAATGCAGGGCCAAACACTGCGGCCATCAGTATCAGCAGTAAAGTGACCAGGTTCACCAATTTGTGCGCCACCGAGAACACACCGATTTGTGCGACGTCGGCAAACCAGGGCAGAAGAATAAATGGCAGCTGCACAAACACAATGGCCAGCACACTATTGGCCCACAGGGCTCGCTGTTCGCGCTGGTCTTCGTCAACCTGCGTCTTGTGTGAATTGCCTGCCCGGGTGATCGACAGGCGCTTACGCAGTAGTGCACCGGTCACAGCGAGCGACAATCCGAAACCGGTCGTGCCCGCTATCAGTAACAGCCACGATGACAGGGTGATACCCGCTGACAAACAGGCCAAACAGACCATCAGCACCAGAATCGGAGGCCCAAGGCTCTCAATGCTAATGGCCGCCAATGGCGCATCCGTACCTTTAAGGGCTTCCACGTAGATACGCAGCAACGCAAACAGCGAAGCTGATACCACCACGGCAAAAATCAGCCAAGCCAGAGGTAACTCGCTCGTGCTCCAGTCCGTGGCCTGCAACAGCATCATCGCCAGAATAGAGATCGCCAGAATCCATAGGGCCGGATAGCGAATCCGTTTCGATGCAACGCGCATCTGTTCACGGCAATAGGAATAGTCACCGCGGTCAAAACCTACCGATATCACCCGCATCATCCGCGCCGGCAAGCCCTGGGCCAATATCTCACCCAGGATACAGGTCCAGGAACTGAATAACTGAAATAGGCCCAGACCCGCAGCTCCGGCGAGGTTGGCGATGATGAGCTGACAGAGAAACTGGATAGCCACCGCCGCACACCGGCTCGAGGCCATCATTGCTGCAGGAACAAATCGCATCCACTCGCGCGGCAAACTCCGCTGCGACTCATTCACCGCCTCAGACGACATTGGCGACTTCATTATCTAGTGACACCGCATCACGCTTCAACGACAGTGCGTGATCCATATCCCGGTGCATACTTTCGAAAAGACTTGCCCACGTGTAGCGCTCGCCAATGAGTTGGCGGGATTGCGTTCGCAGGGTGTCCCACAAAACAGCATCACTGAGCAGCTGGTCAATCTGCGACGCCATATGGTCCGGCGCTTCACTTACCATCAGATGCACACCGTTGCGGATATCAATACCTTCTGCACCCACAGGTGTGGTTACGGTCGGTATTCCGCGCGCCATGGCATCAAGCACTTTTACCTTCATACCACTGCCAAACAGCAGCGGTGCTACAGACACACGGCTATCGCGATAGATGTCCTCCAGGTCGGCAACAAACCCAGTCAAGGTTATGCCCGCGTGCGCCGCAGCCGCATCGACCAGACGTGGATCAGGGTTCATGCCGACAACATCGAAGACCAGGTCGGGATGACAGGTCTCCAGGCGCGGCCAGACATGTTCAATAAACCACAATAATCCCTGCACATTGGGCTCCCAGCTGAGCAGCCCAACGTACATCAGTTTCTTGTGCGTGCGTTCAAAGCAAAGTTCATTGCGCTGCAGATGGCTATCGTCGCCGAGGTGGAAAGTTGGACGGATACAATTGCCGGATACACCTGCATCGACGAGCTCGCGGGCATCATTCGGGGCGGCGAACACGAGATCGGCCTGGCGGGCCACACTGGCTTCACAGCGCCTCACCCGAATAGCTTCCAGATAGGAGGCGACCCGCATAACCGGATTGCCAGGCAGGCTGGCGTAGCGCTCCCAGATCTTAAAATAGGCGTTGTGCGCATGGTAAACAACCAGCCCGCCGTAGCCCTGCGGCAGGTAGGGATAGACTTCGTAGTGGTCGAGGAAAATTACATCAAAATCATCGGCCACATCGGCAATTCTATTGCGCAGTACGCTGTCCATTGTGCGCCGTACATTCAGCGGTATGCCCTGTAAATAACTGATCAATAGATTGATCGCGCTGCGTGGGACATCGACAGGCACATGCACGTGCTCGACACAGGGCGAGGCCGCGTGGAATTCGTCAACATGGCTCGCATCCTCGCCTTTAAGCGGTGAAGCGAAGGTGACTCGGTAGCGCTTGGACAGCGCGTGCAGTAGCTTCATCGATTTAACCTTGCCGCCACTCTGCATGGGATAGGGCAGCTCCGGAGAAACAAACAACAAGCGCTTCATGCCCATTCCTCCTGACGGCTGACACCGTGCCTCAGCGCCGACGCAAAGACCGCGCGCTCATGCTCCGGCGTTAACTTAAGATTGGACTGCACGTGCAGTGCCAATGCTTCCGGGGCAACCTCAATCGTGCCATTCAGCAGCCCCTGCGCCTGGTGGTCAAACCAGCAGCAGTGGCATAGATCCGTCGCTTCAGGGAAATGACCTGCGGTCTCCAATCCCAGTACGTGCTCCGCGAAGCTGCCGTAAAGAATGTATTCAGAGATATCGAGACTTCGCGCAAACACAGTGTGCCAGGGGCGACCGGTTACCGACTCAATATGTGCGTGCAGGGCCACCAGATTGCTTCTGCGCCAGGTGATGAGCTGCCCCACATAATCGCTGCCAAAATATTCACGTGACTCACCAAGCAGCTCAGCTGCGCGCGCGTGCCAGCGCAAGGGGCGGCCTTCGTTCATTGCGCATGGGACTCTATGTAAGCGCAGCTTTCCGCCGCTGAAGATGCGCTCTTTGGCCAGCGGTCGAATAAACTGCAGGTCAGAATCCGCGAAGACGATTAGCTCGGCGCCCACCGCTTCACTGACACTGAGTTTAACCAACTGCTGCATGACCCAACCGCGCAACGGCCAACCCCAGGCGTCTATCCAAAGCTTTTCACTAAACGGCAACTGTCGATAGCGACCCGGCACAACCGCCTCTACCGCCAACACCCTACGGCGATGGTTTTCCAGGCTCGTAAATGCTTCGCGATCTCGGCGAGACACGAGCAGCGTGTGCACGATAGTAGGATCGACGAATTCGTCGATACTGGCACACAGCCGATTGCACCGCTCGAGGTCCGGACGATATGAGCAGGTAACAATCTCCAGAATTTCGTTGTGGCGTGACATGCAAGATGCTCCCGCGGATTGCTACTGTGGCGAAGTGAATGCACTTGTCGTGCCACTACCTGGCGAGTGGCGATATAATTTTTTCGGCAGTCATATCATCGACTTCAGCAATTTCAGCGGCGACCCCACAGATTTACTGCTTCAACGGCGCCGTCCTTCCCAAATCACGTCGCAATCTGCAATTCAGAGCGCTAGCACCCCGCCCGCGCACCCCACCAAAACCACCCAAAAAACACACTTTATATATATAAATCAGAGCCTTAAAGGATTGGCATAGGCCTTGCGATTGGTGTCCTACAACGCGCGAAATGCTCAGGAGATACACCATGGCCCGGTTCACTATCATCAACACCACCCTAGTTGGCACTAGCGCCATCGATTCTATCGTTACCCGACGCCCTGAGCGCAACGAGACTGGCTACCTGGTGTGCAAACGCGCGATCGATATCGTCGGCGCTGCCTGCGCCCTGCTGGTCCTCGCTCCTGTGATTGCACTGGTGGCCCTGTGGATTCGCCTCGACTCTGCCGGCCCCGCGTTCTTCTCCCAGGTACGCGTGGGTGAAGGCAAGCGCGAGTTTCGCTGCTGGAAGCTGCGCTCCATGTACATCGATGCCGAGCAGCGCAAAGCCGAACTGGAAGCACAGAACGAAATGAAGGCCGGCGTACTGTTCAAGATGAAGCGTGACCCGCGTATTACCCGCATCGGCCGTTTTATCCGCAAGGCCTCTATCGATGAGCTGCCCCAGCTGTGGAACGTACTGCGCGGTGATATGTCACTGGTAGGCCCCCGCCCAGCCATTCCCAGCGAAGTCGCCCAGTACACCCCTTACGAATGTGGCCGCCTGCAGGTTAAGCCCGGCATCACCTGCCTGTGGCAGATCTCCGGCCGTTCCGACCTGCCCTTCGATCGCCAGGTTGCCCTGGACATCGACTACGCCAAGCAGCGGTCTGTGCTGCTGGACCTGGAAATTCTGTTTCGCACCGTGCCTGCTGTCCTGACTGCACGCGGCGCTTACTAAACACGCTTTACCTGCACACCAAACTCTCTGTAACAACAAACCCGAATCGATGATGACCATGAATATCGAACGCCCGACCACCGACCTCCGCCCCCAGAATGTATTCGATCGGGCCCTGCTGTTTCCGATTCCAATCTCACCGGAGACACCGCTGAACCTGAATGTCTCCACCTTTAAACAGCTGCGCCACATGGGTACATCCAAACAGAGGATCAGCGATGTACTGAACATCTCGGTCGCAAAGTACGACTACGTTAACGCAATCGCCTGAGGGCAAGGGGGTGATGTGAACAAAGGCACATGGCGGCCTCAACCAGCCACTCACGCAGTAAAACAACAAACGCGACCCTCTGGGTCCCGTTTTGGGTTTATGCTAAACAAAAAAGGGCACCCAACGGAGTTTGCAGAGAGCTACTGAGCGAGGGATTGATCAGAGCGCGATTTGGCGAGCTCCGACCCCTGCGGGGCGCCTTCGGCGTCTAAACAAAAAGGGCACCCCGATGGGGTGCCCTTTTTGTTTAGATGGCGGAGAGCGAGGGATTCGAACCCTCGATAGGGGATAAGCCTATACACCCTTAGCAGGGGTGCGCCTTCAGCCACTCGGCCAGCTCTCCGGGGGTACGTTCAGATAGAACTGAAAACGTTTTTCTCTATGTCGGACTGACTGTTTGACACAGGCGCGGCATCATACCACAACTATTGGAAAATCAAAGCTATAGAGAGCCTTTGAGGTACGAATTATTCGCTACTGTTGGCACTATTGTGACGTTTTTCATCGTCCTGGATGCGCGCGTAGATTTCTTCGCGGTGAACGGCAACTTCGCGGGGCGCGTTAACGCCTATACGCACCTGATTGCCTTTAACGCCGAGCACGGTGACGGTAATTTCGTCCCCTACCATCAGTGACTCGCCTACTCTTCGGGTGAGTATCAGCATATATTTCTCCAGTCTCTTAGCTGCCATGGGCTTAGGCCTGTTATGTGGCAGTTCGCATTCCCGACGCGGATCGGATCCCTGCGATTTAGTTCGAGTGTGTGTAAGTGTAGTTTGCCGCTAATTCTTTACCAGTACAAAAAACCTTGTTTCATATGCCTACATTAAAAGGCGACAGCACTGTGCCTTAGGCCACAGTTTCATCCTTTGGTTCCCCGTCCAGCCCGAACGAGGAGTGCAGTGCGCGCACCGCCAGTTCGAGAAACTTCTCTTCGATAATCACGGAGATCTTAATCTCAGACGTCGTGATCATCTGGATATTGATACCAACCTCGGCTAACGCCGCAAACATCTGGCTTGCCACACCGGCGTGTGAACGCATGCCCACACCTACCACGGATACCTTTGCGATCTTACTATCAGCACGAACCTCGCGAGCCTTAATCTCGTTGGCAACCGCCGTGAGCACCTCTTCCGCCCGGGGCAGATCATTGCGGCCCACGGTGAAGGTAAAGTCGGTGGTACCGTCTTCCGCAACGTTCTGGACAATCACGTCCACCTCGATGTTGGCCTCGCCAATCGGACCGAGAATGCGGTGAGCAACGCCAGGCATATCAGGCACACCCAGAATAGTGAGCTTGGCCTCGTCGCGGTTAAAGGCAATACCGGCAATTGTAGGCGTTTCCATCTCGTCATCTTCCTCAAGTGTGATCAACGTTCCAGGACCTTCCTGGAAACTGTGCAATACCCGCAGGGGTACATTGTATTTTCCGGCGAATTCCACAGCGCGAATCTGCAGCACCTTGGAGCCCATGCTGGCCATTTCCAACATTTCTTCGAACGTAATTTTGTCCAGACGGCGGGCCCCATCCACCACACGAGGGTCGGTGGTATATACGCCATCAACGTCGGTATAGATCTGGCACTCGTCGGCTTTGAGGGCTGCGGCCAGCGCCACTGCCGTGGTATCTGAACCGCCGCGGCCGAGGGTGGTGATATTGCCCAGCTCGTCCACGCCCTGGAATCCCGCCACAACTATAACGAAGCCATCGTCCAGATCAGCGTGCAGGCGCGCGTCGTCAATCTCGCGGATACGGGCCTTGGTATGGGCGTCGTCGGTGAGAATGCGTACCTGGCTGCCGTTGTAGCTCTTGGCCTTGACGCCGCGCTTGTCTAACGCCATGGAGAGCAGCGCCGTGGTCACCTGCTCGCCGGTGGACACCAGCACATCCATCTCCCGCGGTACGGGGCGATCCTGGATTTCCTGGGCCAGGCCGATCAGGCGATTGGTCTCGCCGGACATCGCAGATACCACCACGACCACGCTGTGGCCATCGGCGCGAAATTTCTGCACCTTGTCAGCGACCTGTTCAATACGCTCGATACTTCCCACGGAAGTACCGCCAAACTTCTGTACGATTAAGCTCATTACTGCTCGCAAAGGCCCACACACCGGGCATTTCGACCGATTTTGGCCAGATAAAAGGGGCGCTATTAAACACCAGATTGGTGAAGAATTAAACCGATCCGGAGAGGAGAATAATAGGAGTTTGTTGGGGCTATGACCAACGGGCCACAGGGAGCGTTAGCGCCCGGCCGACAAAACGTCGGGCCGGGCGATATTCGGGCTGGAATCTGCCTCAGGAAAGTTGGGACTCAACCCACGCAGGGACCGCTTCCAGCGCTCCGGGCAACGCCGCGGCATCGGTACCGCCGCCCTGGGCCATATCGGGACGACCGCCGCCTTTACCGCCGAGGCGACCGGCAAATTCGCGCATCAGGTCGCCGGCTTTCACCTTGTCGGTCAGGTCCTTGGTCACACCGGCAGCCAGCGCCACTTTACCGTCATTTACGGCTGCTAGCAGGATGACACCAGAGCCCATTTTGTTCTTTACCTGATCGAGGGTGTCGCGCAGTGATTTAGCATCAGCGCCATCGACATTCGCCGCCAGCACTTTGATACCCTGCACGTCTACGGCACCCGCCGTCAGGTCGGTACCGGCACCGGTTGCGAGCTTCTGCTTCAGACGGGCGATTTCTTTCTCCAACTCGCGGTTATCCGCGCGCAGGCCCGCCACCTTTTCGGCGACATTGTCGGTGGTTCCCTTCACGACATCACATACCGCGTCCAGGCGTGCTTCGGCAGCATCGATATAAGCCATTGCACCCACACCTGTTACCCCCTCAATACGACGCACGCCCGCGGCAACACCTGATTCGGCGGTAAGCCGCATCAGGCCAATATCGCCAGTGCGGGCCGCGTGGGTACCGCCACACAGTTCTACCGAGAAGTTGTCTTCACCCATAGCAAGCACACGGACTTCATCGCCGTATTTCTCCCCAAACAACGCCATTGCACCGGCCTCAACCGCCTCGTCCATGGACATTAGGCGAGTAGATACCTCGGTATTGGCGCGAATCTGGTCGTTCACCAACGTCTCGATCTGCTTGAGTTCGTCGGCGGTAACGCCTTCAAAGTGGGAGAAATCAAAGCGCAGCCGCTCCGAGTCCACCAAAGAGCCCTTCTGCTGCACGTGGTCACCCAGCACCTTGCGCAGGGCAGCGTGCAACAAATGCGTCGCAGAATGGTTCAAACGGGTGCGCTGGCGCAGACCGTTATCAATCTCGGCTTGCAGCGTATCGCCTTTGCTCACGGAACCGGCCAGCACTTTCACATGGTGCAGGTGTTGGTCTGAGGCCTTGGTCGTATCGGTAACTTCCAGTTTCACACCCTGGGCACTCAGGAACCCGGTATCGCCCACCTGGCCCCCCGACTCACCGTAAAAAGGGGTACTGGAGAGCACGACCACACCTTCGTCATCTGTGCCCAGGCTGTCGACTTCGGCACCGTCTTTGAGCAGCGCGGTCACCGTGCCCTCGCCCTCGGTGCACTCGTAGCCGGTAAACTCCGTCTGGCCCTCGAGTTTGAGGACGTCGTTGTAATCCACCTTGAAGCTGCCGCCTTCCTGGGAACGCGCCCGTTGTGCGGCCATGGCGGCGTCATAACCTGCCATATCCAGGCCGAGATCGCGCTCGCGGGCAATATCATTGGTCAGGTCAACCGGGAATCCGTAGGTGTCGTAGAGTTTGAATACCACGTCGCCCGGGATTTCCTTACCCTCCAGTCCAGCAAGGGCCTCCTCGAGTATCTGCATGCCATTGTCGAGGGTTTTGGCAAATTGCTCTTCCTCGGTCAGCAGGGCTTTCTCGATCTGGCCCTGCAACTTCACCAATTCAGGATAAGCGCCACCCATTTGTTCAGCGAGAGTGGTCACCAGCTTGTGGAAGAACGGTTCTGTAGCGCCAAGTTTGTTGCCGTGACGAACCGCGCGGCGAATAATCCGACGCAGCACATAGCCCCTGCCTTCGTTGCCCGGCAGCACGCCGTCGGCAATCAGGAATGCGCATGAGCGGATATGGTCGGCAATTACGCGCAGTGACTTTTCCTCGAGGTCCTGCACATTGAGCAGCTTGGCTGCGGCGCCGATCAGGGCCTGAAAAAGGTCGATCTCATAGTTGCTGTGGACTTGCTGCATCACCGCCGCAATACGCTCCAGCCCCATACCGGTATCCACCGAAGGCGCAGGCAGCGGATGCATCTCGCCGCTAGCATCGCGATTGAACTGCATGAACACCAGGTTCCAGATCTCAATATAGCGATCCAGGTCGTCGTCAGGTGAACCCGGAGGGCCACCCGGCACATCTTCACCGTGGTCATAGAAGATTTCCGAGCAGGGCCCACAGGGACCGGTGTCACCCATTTGCCAGAAATTGTCTTCATCGAGGCGCGAAATACGCTCGCGCGGGAAGCCGATCTCGTTAACCCAGATCTCTTCCGCTTCGTCGTCGGAAACGTGGCAGGTCACCCACAGCTTTTCCGGGGGCAGGCCCAGGGTGCCCGTCAGGAATTCCCAGGCAAACTTGATCGCATCCTGCTTGAAGTAATCGCCGAAGCTGAAATTGCCCAACATCTCGAAGAAGGTATGGTGACGCGCGGTATAACCCACATTTTCGAGATCATTGTGCTTGCCGCCGGCACGCACACAGCGCTGACTGGAGGTTGCACGCACATAGGGGCGCGGATCGGCGCCGAGGAACGTGTCCTTGAACTGGTTCATGCCCGCATTGGTGAACAGCAAGGTGGGGTCATTGGCCGGCACCAGGGAGCTGGACGGCACCCGGGTGTGACCCTGCTGCTCAAAGTATTCCAGAAAAGCTTCGCGTATCTCTACGGTCTTCATGTTGTGTGTCTCGATTTTGTGATGAAACAGGCCTCAGCCCGCCATATGCCCTTCAGCGAAAGTTCGCCCGGCAATGATATGCAGATGCAGGTGGAAGACGGTCTGGCCGGCGCCCTCTCCGTTGTTCACGATCAGGCGGAACGCCTCTTCCACGCCCAGTTGCTTTGCCACTTTGCCAGCGGCGAGCATCAGATGTCCCAGCAGGGCCTGGTCGTCCGCCTCAGCATCCACCAGACGGGGAATGGCTTTCTTCGGAATTACCAAAACGTGCACCGGCGCCTGCGGCGCTATATCGTTAATAGCGATGCAGTGCTCGTCCTCGTAAATAAACTCCGAGGGGATCTCACCAGCAATAATTTTGCCAAAAATCGTATCTGTCATGGCTCAGGCCAGTTTCTCGTCGGCGCTGAGCTGGCGTGCCTCGGATTCCAGCATGACCGGAATGCCATCGCGCACGGGATATGCCAGGCCAGAGGCCTTACAAACCAATTCGTCTTTTTCCTGATCATATTCCAGAGGTGCCTTACTGACGGGACACACCAGGATGCTGAGGAGTTTTTTATCGATCATTACGCTCTCGCGGGGTACAAAACGGGAGCGGCATTATACGGGTTTTTGCCAGGCAGGGGCTACTGCTCCGGCATTGGCGGCACCAGTAGCTGCGGGTCGACCCGCTGGTTGCGCCAGCTCATCCGCCAATCCAGGTGCGGGCCCGTGGCCCGGCCGGTCGCGCCGACTTCACCGAGCAAGTCGCCGGTCTTGAGCTCCTGGCCCACCTCCACGTGAATCTTGCTCATATGCAGGAATGACGATGACAACCCAAAGCCGTGATCGAGAATCACCGTCCCGCCTGAATAGAACAAATCATCCTCGGCCAATGTGACCACGCCCGCAGTTGGCGCATAAACCGGGGTACCGGTGGGCACTGCCACATCCACGCCATAGTGCGGATTGCCCGGCTTGCCATTGTAAAAACGCTGGCTGCCATACACGCCGGAGATTCGGCCTGTCGCAGGCCACTCAAAACCTGCCAACGCCCCGAGGAGCAAGTCCTCGCGATCCAGGCGCTGGCGCTTGGCCGCGCTGACCAGAGCTCGTTCGCGCCGGATACGAGCCAAGTGTTCTTCCGAGGGAGTCACGGTTTTCTGCGGCACCCCCTCCACCCGCGAGATTCGATACTCGCGGCTTGCGATATTAAATGTCTGGGTACAGGGTGAGTCGCCGGTGATCACCAATTCGGCCGTAGCGGCATTGTCACGGCCGAAACCGGCAAAAAAAGTGCCGTCTTCAAGCACCGTTAAAGCGTCGCCATCCAGGGTTACCTGACTCCCCGGCGCCACTTCACCGTACACCAACCCACCCTGTATCAGGTTGCCCTCGAGGTCAGGGCAAGCGGCGAGCACATTCAGGGGCGCGCAGAGCACAGCGCAAGTAGCGATAACACGAGTCAACACGGGGGCAGCCACCTCTCAGATTCAGACACCGCCATTTAACCACAACCGCAGGCATGGAAAAGGGGCCATCCCCCTTTTATGATGCACCCATGGGACGATACAGACCGCCGCGCAAACGCGGTTCCAAATACATTACGCCAGAGGGAGAAGCCGCCCTACGCGAGGAAGTGCATCAGCTGTGGAAGGTGGAGCGCCCCCAGGTGACCAGCGCCGTGCACGAGGCTGCCAAAAATGGCGACCGTTCCGAGAATGGCGATTACATCTACGGCAAGCGCCGCCTGCGGGAGATCGACTCGCGGGTACGCTTTCTGAACAAGCGCCTCGACGAACTGGAGGTCGTGGACCGGCCTCCAACAGACACCAGCAAAGTGCGCTTCGGTGCCTGGGTGACGCTCGAGGATGAACAGGGCGAGGAAAAACGCTGGCGCATTGTCGGGCCCGATGAATTCAACCTTCGAGAATACAAGCTGAGCATGGATTCGCCCATGGCGCGGGCCCTGCTCGGTAAAGCCATCGACGACGAAGTCGTGGTCGCCAGCCCCTCGGGAGAGCAGGTGTACTACGTCACCGGCATCGATTACTCAACCTAGATTTTTCGCCGAGCGCTCCGACTCAACAACAATAAGGACCCACCGTTTGCAACGCTCCAGCTTTCAGGCCAACTACGCGCTGTTCGTATTGCTGCTGGCCTACATACTGTCCTTTGTCGACCGCAATGTCATGGCGGTACTCATCGGCCCTATTCGTGCCGAATTTGATATCTCAGACTTCCAGTACAGCCTGTTACACGGCTTCGCCTTCTCGATGTTCTACATTGCCCTGGGGCTGCCAATCGCCCGCTGGGCAGACCGAGGCAATCGCAAGTTCATCATTACCGTGGGGGTCTTCCTGTGGAGCCTGATGACCTGCCTGTGCGGCATGGCCAAGAGCTTTACCACGCTGTTCCTCGCGCGAGTTGGTGTCGGTGTGGGTGAGGCCGCCTTGTCGCCCCCCGCCTACTCACTGCTCGCCGATTTTTTCTCGCCCGAAAAACTGCCCCGGGCCACCGCCGTTTTCACGCTGGGAATTACCCTCGGAGGCGGCCTGGCCTATATCATCGGCGGCGCCATCTACCAGCATTTCGAGACCAGCGGTGCCCATGTACCCCTGATCGGTGAAGTCAGTGCATGGCAGCTCACGTTTATCGCTGTAGGGCTCCCGGGGTTGTTGATCGTTGCGCTGCTGTCACTCATGCGTGAGCCGCCGCGCAGCGGTATAGATAGCAACAAAGCGGCCGAGGCAGTCTCCCTGGCGGAAGTGGGCGCGCAACTGGGTGCTCACAGCCGCGCCTATGTGGGACTCATCGGCTCCATGTCGCTGCTGGCAGTGCTCGGCTATGGCACCATGGCCTGGTATCCGGAATTTCTCATGCGCAGTTTCGAGATGGATCGCGCCGCGGCAGGCGGCCAGTTCGGGACCATTTTCCTCATAGCCGGCAGCGCAGGTGCACTTGCCGGAGGCTGGAGCGTGCAACCCCTGACCAAGCGGGGCTACATCGATGCACCGCTGCGCGTCATCATGGTCTGCGCCCTGCTGTGGCTGGTACCTGCAACGCTCGGACCATTGGCGCAAGATGCAAACCTGGCAGTACTGGCCGGTTGGCCGATTGTGTTCTTCCTGAACGCTTATTTCGGGGTGGGCATAGCCGGTATCCAATTGATCACACCTAACCGCATGCGCGCCCAGATCTCGGCACTAATGCTCTTTTCGACAAATTTGTTCGGCCTGGCATTCGGCCCGAGTGCGGTGGCGCTGTTGACCGATTTCCTGTTCGGCGACGACCTCAAACTTCGTTATTCTCTGGTACTACTGCCCCTCATTGTATGCCCTTTGTCGGCAATTCTTGCCGCCCGGGGCTTCAAGGCCTACCGCAAAGCAGTTAAAGTTGCTGGACAAAATACAGTCACGTCATAACTATGCCGAACTTTACAGCGCCAATACGCCGAGGCACTGCTGTGCTTCGCTCCACCCTGGTCATCCTGGGCCTCGCACTGCTAAGCGGCTGCAAAATCCTGATTACCGTGCCACCCGGTGGCACCGTGGTATCGGAGAACATCTTCTGTCCCAGCGACGGCATTTGCGAAGTGGATGTCAGCAGCACCCAGTTCAAGGAAACTTTCAGCGTTGAAACCGAGCCGGGCTTCGAGTTCGTCGGCTGGCGCAGTGCGTTCCGCCACCTGTGTGGTGGCAACAACAACGACTGTGCGATCGAAACCGCCGGTTTCGCAGGCAACGCGGCGCTAATGGCCTTCCTCAATAACGACGAAATTTTCTATCTGGCGCCCATCATCGTGCCCAGCGCACCGACGGTCTCTGGCACTATTACCTATGACAGGGTGCCCCAGCGCAGCCTCGGCCAGGGTCTGGACTACAACAACATCACGGCCATGCCCGTGCGAGGTGCCACGGTACAACTGGTAGACAGCGCCACCGACCAGGTACTGCAGGAGACGGTATCCGACGCCGCGGGTGCCTATGCCTTTACCGCCAACAGCACCGACGCGGTGTTTGTGCGAGTGCGCGCACAAAGCCAACGTGTCGGCACACCCAACTGGGATATCATGATCCGCGACAACACCCAGGGAGATGCGCTGTATGTGATGGATGGAGAAGATGCGACACCAGCAGATATGCCTCAACGCAATCTGCACGCGCCCTCCGGCTGGGGCGGCTCAAGCTATACCACTGAGCGCACCGCGGGGCCCTTCGCGCTGCTGGACACCATGTATGACGCCACCCTGCAGCTCGTGGAAATCGACCTGGACATCAATTTGCCGCCGCTGCAGGTGTTCTGGAGCGAAAAAAACAGCACCGCATCAGGCAACCTCGCCGACGGGGATATTGGCACCAGTTTCCACGTCATCGATAACGGCCAACCCAAGCTCTACATCCTCGGCCAGCAGGACGACGATACCGACGAGTACGACGTACACGTGGTTGTACACGAGTGGATGCACTACATGGACAACCAGATTGCCCGCTCAGACTCCTTTGGCGGGCGCTGGGGCGGCGGGGAAATTCTGGATATCCGCCTGGCCTTTGGCGAAGGGCTGGCCAATGGCCTGGGTGCAGCGCTGCTCGACAACCCCTGGTATGCCGACAGCCACGGGCCGGGCCAGCAAGGNGTATGGAGCTTCTCCATGGAGGCAGGCGCCCGGTTCAACCCGGGCTGGTTCAGCTCCAGCAGTGTGCAGTCATTGATTTACGATCTTTACGACGAGCAGCACGATGGCGCTGACGACCTGACCCTCGGGCTGCGGCCCATCTATGCTGCCCTCACGGGCGAACACCGGGTCACCCCTGCCATGACCAGCATTTTCAGTTTTGTGGACTCGATGCTCAATCATCACCCTGAGCTCGCTGGTTCCCTGGCCAACATGCTGGAAGCTGAATCCATCACCGGGGACATCGTCGACCCCTATGGCAGCCGAGAGCAGAATCGCCCGCCCGGCGATCGCGATGGCGTCCAATCGATGTTGCCGGTGTATCCCGAGCTCGACGTGAACGGCAATGCCATCGAGGTCTGCAGCCAGACGCACTTTGACTTTAATGGCGACGGTAACAAGCTGGGGGTCGACGCTCT
Organism: Halioglobus sp. HI00S01; assembly: GCF_001635445.1. Lineage (NCBI taxonomy): Bacteria > Pseudomonadati > Pseudomonadota > Gammaproteobacteria > Cellvibrionales > Halieaceae > Halioglobus > Halioglobus sp. HI00S01. Next base: position 403,081 of record NZ_LWEE01000265.1, on the reverse strand, counting down.
GGTGCGATTCAACGTTCCGGGCTTTGATCAATACCAGGTGCTGATTGAACGCACTTCCGGGATGTTTGGCAGCGACCCCGACTTCACTGTCTACCGCCAGGGCGTGCCCGTGCTGGGTGGATTCAACCCCGACGCCGATTTCGAATCTGCCACTGGCCCCCTGAATGCCGGGCCACATATCCTCAACCTTTACGGCTTTTACAATGCGAGCCAGCCCGGCGATGCCAATGCCGGTGACGTTTGCTACGCCGTCAGCATCCAAGCCCAATAACGAGGAACGCGCCATGAAATGCCTGAGTAAACTCGCCCTGGCTGCCTGCCTGGCCCTTTCCACCGCAGCCTGTGCGCCAGAGAAGGCCACCGTGGCCGACACCCCCATCGGCCCCGACCACAGCAAGCCGGGCGCACCTATTACGCTGGTATCAGACAGCTCATATCGGTCTGAAGTGGGCGCCGAACTCAATCTCACACTCAGCCTGCGTGCCCACGCCACCGAGCGATTGACAGTGGCGATCAAAGCCGACAGCGCACTCAATCTGATCAGCCCCCTGACACCGGTTGAACTCACCAGAGACAGCGACGGTCGTTTCAATCTTGACATTAGCGTGCGAACACCGGCTGCCGGGCGCCACTATCTGCGTATCTATGCCACTACCGCAGGCCAGGGCGCATCCATGTCCCGCAGTATGTCGGTGGGCATTCAAGTCGGTGATCCGCCCTCCTCCACGCAAAAGTCCTCAACCAATGCCGACCAGGGCGAAAAACTCAGGCGCATGAAAGCGGAAGAATTCGAGCCCTAATCGCGCGCCGGCCACCGGCTAATCAGGGAATATTGCCTGCACCCGGGCTCTTAACGCGGGTACCACTTCATCTTCGAACCAGGGATTGCGCCGCAACCACAGCGTGCTGCGCGGTGATGGGTGCGGCAGTGGCAGGTACCGCGGATCGACATCGCGCCAGTTGCGGACCCGCTCGGTAAGCGTCGCTCGGCTTTTGCCGAGATAGCGGTCCTGGGCGTAGCGCCCGATCACCAGTATCAGTTCAACGTCGGGCATATGCGTCAGCACTTTCTCGTGCCACAGCTCTGCACACTCCGGGCGCGGGGGTAAATCGCCGGACTTGCCTCGCCCCGGGTAACAAAAACCCATGGGGACAATAGCGATCAGGCTTTCGTCGTAAAACGTTGCGTGATCTATCGCCAGCCAATCGCGCAGTCGTTCCCCGGAAGGGTCGTTCCAGGGAATACCGGTTTCGTGCACCCGGGTGCCCGGCGCCTGACCGACAATCAGCAGCCGTGCGCTGGTGCTGGCACGCACTACAGGATTGGGCCCCAGCGGCAGATGCGGCGCACAGTGGTCACAGGCGCGAATCTGCGCCAACAGGTCGACCAGTTCCAGTGAATCAGGCATGACCTGGACAGCGCCAATCAGGGCTCAAAAAATAGCCAGATTGATTGCCGCGGAGCAGCCCTGCTGGTAGTATCGCGCCGATCAAATCGACCCCCATTTTCATCTGTATTTGCCTTTCGGAGCACGTATGAGCCGTCCCTCTCTGTTCGAGCTGGAAAACCATTCAGATTTCATCCAACGCCACATAGGCCCCACTGTCAAACAACAGCGCGAAATGGCGCAGATTCTGGGCTATGACAGCCTCGATGCGCTCATCGACAATACGGTGCCCGCTGCAATCCGCCGCGCCCAGCCCATGGACCTGCCGGGCGCACAGACAGAACAGAATGTGGTGAGGCGGCTGAAGGCGCTGGCGAGCCAGAATGTGATCAACAAGACCTTTATCGGTACCGGCTATCACGACACATTCACACCACCCGTCGTTCAGCGCAATGTACTCGAAAATCCCGGCTGGTATACCGCCTACACACCCTACCAACCCGAGATCTCCCAGGGTCGTCTGGAGGCTTTGCTCAGCTATCAGCAAATGGTCATGGACCTGACCGGCATGGACCTGGCCAACGCCTCCATGCTCGATGAGGGCACGGCCGCGGCAGAGGCGATGACCCTGCTGCAGAGGGTTAACAAGAAAAACCGCAGCAGCGTGTTCATAGTTGCGGAAGACTGCCACCCGCAGACCATCGCTGTCATAAAGACCCGTGCAGAAGTACTGAACATCGATATCGTCGTGGGCAATCCCAACGAACTGGTGGGCAAGACAGAAGCCTTCGGCGTGTTACTGCAGTACCCGGGCACCTACGGCAACCTGGACGACATCGCACCGCTGATCGAGCAGGCGCATGCCGCCAAGACACTGGTTACCGTGGCGGCCGATATTATGGCACTGCTGATGGTGAAGGCCCCCGGCGAACTGGGCGCTGACGTTGTCGTAGGCAATAGCCAGCGTTTTGGTGTACCAATGGGCTTCGGCGGCCCGCACGCTGCGTTCTTCGCCACGCGCGACGCCTACAAGCGCTCCACACCGGGGCGTATTATCGGTGTTTCCATCGACCGCCGCGGCAACCAGGCCCTGCGCATGGCCATGCAAACCCGCGAACAGCACATCCGCCGCGAGAAGGCCACCAGTAACATTTGTACCGCCCAGGCCCTGCTCGCCATCATGGCCACGTTCTATGCGATGTATCACGGGCCCGAGGGGCTGCGTACCATCGCCAGCCGCATCCACCGTCTGACCAGCATTTTCGCTGAAGGCATGGTTGGCCTTGGCTTTAACGCGGACAACACCACCTATTTCGACACCCTGACCTTTACCGTGTGTGAGCAACAGCAGGCCATCGTGCACCGCGCTCTCGCTGCGGGCATGAACCTGCGGGTCATCGGCACTGATCGGCTCGGTGTCGCTCTGGACGAGACCACCACGGCCGCGGATATCGAACAACTGTGGCAGGTATTCAGCGGGCGTGAGGACACCCCCGACGCGGCAGCACTGGATACCGGCATCGACGGCTTCCCTGGTATCCCTGCTGCCCTGCAACGCGAGGTGGACTACCTGCAGCATCCGCTGTTCAACGACTACCACTCCGAGACCGAGATGCTGCGCTATATGCGCTACCTCGAAGACAAGGACATCGCCCTGAATCGCGCCATGATCCCGCTCGGCAGCTGCACCATGAAGCTCAACGCCACCACCGAGATGATTCCGGTGACCTGGCCTGAATTTGCCGGCTTACACCCCTTTGCCCCTGTCGATCAGACCAAAGGCTACCAGGCCATGCTGGCAGAGCTCGATCACATGCTGCTCGAAGCCACTGGCTACGATGCCATCTCCATGCAGCCCAATTCCGGCGCCCAGGGTGAGTACGCGGGCCTGCTGGCCATCATGCGTTATCACCAGAGCCGCGGCGACCATCAGCGCAACGTGTGCCTGATCCCCTCTTCTGCTCACGGCACCAACCCTGCCTCCGCAGCCCTGGCAGGTATGAAGGTCGTCATCGTCGAGTGCGACGACAACGGCAACATCGACATGGCCGACCTCAAGACCAAGGCAGAGCGCCACACCGAGGATCTCGCCGCCATTATGGTGACCTATCCATCTACCCACGGTGTTTTTGAGGAATCGATTATCGAACTGTGTGACGTGGTCCACGCCCACGGTGGTCAGGTCTACGTGGATGGCGCCAACCTCAATGCCCTGGTCGGCATTGCGGCGCCAGGTCAGTTCGGCGCCGACGTATCACATCTCAACCTGCACAAGACGTTTTGTATTCCTCACGGCGGAGGCGGCCCGGGCATGGGCCCCATTGGCGTCGGCGCGCACCTGCAACCGTTCCTGCCGAGCAACCCGGTGGTTCCGGTCCCCGGCCTGGATGAGAACAACGACGTGGTGTCGGCTGCGCCTTACGGTAGCGCCTCCATTCTGCCAATATCCTGGTCCTATGTCGCGCTCATGGGCGGCGAGGGATTGGCGCAGGCCACCAAGGTGGCAATTCTGAACGCCAACTACATTGCCCACCGCCTCAAGGACCACTACCCGATTCTGTACACCGGTACGACCGGCAATGTGGCCCACGAGTGTATTATCGATATCCGCCCCATCAAGGAAGCGTCCGGCGTCTCAGAAGAAGACATTGCCAAGCGCCTGATTGATTTCGGCTTCCACGCGCCCACCATGAGCTTCCCGGTGGCCGGCACCTTGATGGTTGAGCCAACAGAATCTGAATCGATGTTTGAACTGGATCGTTTCTGTGACGCACTGATTGCGATCAAAGAGGAGATCAACAAGGTTCAGGCCGGCGAGCTGGATGCGCAGGACAATCCTCTGGCCAACGCGCCGCATACGCTGGCGGATGTCGCTGCCAGCGAATGGGACCACCCCTATTCGCGAGAACTGGCCGCCTATCCGGTCGCGTCACTGCGACGCTACAAGTACTGGGCGCCGGTCAACCGGGTCGACAATGTCTATGGCGATCGCAATCTGTTCTGCGCCTGCCCGGCCATCGACAGCTATCGCGAAGAAGTCGAATAGCACTTCATCACGCTCCAAAAGCCCTGCATCGCAGGGCTTTTTTTTGCCCTGCTAAACGTCCCGCTGCGCGAGCCAGCACACATTTATGATCGACCAATAGGCAAAATGTTGGGCTTTGAAAACTGCTGGATTCGCATTTTGCGAATCTTCTTCCTCCCCAATAGACAAATCGACCAAACCCTCAAGCTAAAAAATGCGAAATATTACCGCCCAGATTCTTTAAACAATTTGGACGAGACAGATAGGGTATATAGCTAGTACATACTCTAACGTGGGTACTGCCGCACGCGGGTGGGTAATCCATTCGCAGCACTTGTCGTAACAAGAAGAACCAACAACAACTAATGGTGAAAAAAATGAAAATATTCACTCCCCGAAAGCTCGCCCTGGCGATCTCTGCGCAGATCGCTTTTACGGCGGGCTATAGCCAGGTTGCCCTGGCTCAGGAGGGCGCTGATCAACTCGAAGAGGTGGTAGTAACGGGTACTCGTAGGGAAGCCCGTTCAGTCTTTGATTCAGCAGCTCCTATCGACGTCATCGGTGGTGAGGAGTTCCGCAACCAGGGTGCCAGTGACATGACCACCCTGTTGCGTAATTCCGTGCCGTCTTATAACGTCAACAACCAGCCTATCTCCGACGCGGCCACCGTGGTTCGTCCGGCTAACATGCGCGGCCTGGCCTCTGACCACACGCTGGTCCTGGTCAACAGCAAGCGCCGTCACCGCGCTGCGGTGATTTCCTGGTTGGGTAACGGTGTGAACGATGGCGCCCAGGGTCCGGACATTTCTGTGATCCCCTCAATCGCTGTGAAGCAGGTAGAGGTACTGCGTGACGGTGCGGCGGCCCAGTACGGCTCCGACGCCATCGCCGGTATTGTCAACTTCATCCTCAAGGATTACGACGAGGGCGGCAGCATCGAGGCCAAGTACGGCCAGTACAGCGAAGATGGCGACGAAGACCTGTGGTCAGTAGCCGGTAACATCGGCCTGCCCTTCACTGCCAACGGCTTCTTCAATGCCAGTTTCGAATACGGCGAGGCTGCACCCACCAGCCGCAGTGTGCAGCGCGATGACGCCGCCGCCCTGATTGCCGGCGGCAACACCGACGTTGCCAACCCTGCCCAGATCTGGGGTAACCCTGAAGTTGAGGAAGACCTGAAGACCTTCTTCAACATGGGCGTTGACCTCAACTCAAACAACTCCTGGTACGGCTTCGGTAACTACGCTTCCAAGACCGTCACAGGCGGTTTCTACTTCCGTAACCCTGATACCCGCCAAGCTGTTTTCGGCGATGGCAACGGCAACAGGCTGGTAGGCGACGTGACCGGCGACATGTCCGGCAACTGCCCTACCGATCTGGACCCGTCAGATGCTGCTGGCCTGGCCGCAGTAATCGCTGACCCCAACTGCTTCGTATTCAACGAGCGCTTCCCCGGTGGCTTTACACCCAACTTCGGTGCAGATACTGAGGACGCCTCCTTCGTTACCGGCGTCAAGGGTACTACCGACGGCGGGCTGTATTGGGACGTGAGCGCAGGCGTGGGTTACAACGATGCTGACTTCTTCATCGTGGACACCGTGAACGCTTCTCTTGGCCCACAGTCACCCACTGAATTTGATCCGGGCTCATACACCCAGATCGAGAAAAACTTCAACGTCGACCTCTCCTATCCCGTACCGGTAAGTTTCCTCGCTTCTGACCTCAACATCGCCGGTGGCTTTGAATGGCGTGACGAAGAGTTCGAAATTGGCATCGGTGACCAGGCTTCCTGGGAAGTGGGCCCGCTGGCCGACCAGGGCTTCTCCGCTGCATCCAACGGCTTCCCGGGCTTTGGTCCGATTGCCGAGGGTGACTGGAGCCGCTCCAACATCGCTGCCTACATTGACTTCGAAGCGGACGTGACCGAGAACCTGCTGGTTGCCGCGGCACTGCGCTGGGAAGACTTCGATGATTTCGGCACCACCACCAACGGCAAGATCGCTGCCCACTGGCAGATCGTTGACAGCTTTGCGGTGCGCAGTACCTACAGCACCGGCTTCCGCGCGCCGACGCCCGGTCAGTCCAATGCCTACAACGTGTCCACTGAGTTCAACCTCGCCACCAACGAGCTTGAGAACAACGGCACCATCCCCGCCACCAGTGCGGTGGCAGCCCTGCGTGGCGGCCAGGCTCTCGATCCTGAGGAATCCACTAACTTCACCGCTGGCGTGATTTGGCAGGCAGGCGACTTCAGCGTCACCGTAGACTACTTCGATATCGATCTGGAAGACCGTCTGGGTGTATCCCAGAACTTCGTGCTGACTGACGAAGAGCGTCAGGCCCTGATCGACGACGGCGTTGCCGGTGCGAACAGTCTGCAGACCTTCCGCTTCTTCACCAACGGTATCGAAACCAACACCAAGGGCTTCGACGTGGTTGCCACCTATGAGCTGGACAGCAGTATCGGCCTGACCAGCTTCAACCTGGCGTACAACCAGACCGAAACCTCGGTTGAGGACTTCGTGGAAGGTATTATCGACGAAGTGCGTATCCAGGAACTGGAAGAGGCACTGCCGGAGACTCGCTGGAACCTGATGGCGAACCACACCATGGACGCCTGGCGTTTCATGGCTCGCTACAGCTACTTCGATGACTGGTATGACTCTGAAGACACCCTGACCTACGATGGTTACGGTGTTGTGGATGCGGAAATTGGCTACACCTTTGACAGCGGCTTCGCCGTGGTCCTTGGTGCCGACAACATCCTCGATGAGACGCCCGACCGCAATCCCAACGCCGCCGCAGGCGTGGGTAACCAGTACAGCCAGTGGGCACCGGGAGGCTTTAACGGCCGCTTCATGTACGCCCGCCTGCTCTACGATTTCTAATCGAGCGGTTGACCACAAAAAACGGGAGCCTCGGCTCCCGTTTTTTTATGCTTCGAATGTCTCTCAGGGCTTCAGGCCAAGGGCCTCCTTGGCGTAGGCTAGAGAGGACATGGCATCCACCCGGCTGCTGTAGGCCTCAACAAACAGCTTGCCGCGCACGACACCGTCAGGGGCGATCACAATCATGCCCGGGTAGGGAATGCCATAGGCGCCGTCGCCCGGCGCGTACTGGTCATTGAGGATGCCCAGGGTCTTGAAAGTCAGGGTATCGACGTCCTGAATCAACGGGTAGGTAATACCCTGCTTTTCAATGAACGCCTGTTGCAGCTCCGGCGCGTCATAAGTGATCGCGACAATCCCCAGTCCAGCGGCATCATAGGCGGCTTTGCTGGCCTGCAGTTCTGCCACCTGACGCATGCAGTAGGGACACCAGTCCACCGAGCGAACAGCCAGGAAAACCGTGCCATTGGGCCCGGCGAAGTCGTCAATCCGGCGAATATCCCGCCCCTGGTAACGAGCGTTCACACCGGGAAACCGGGAGCCGAGCGCAGGCCCCGGATCGAAGCCGTCGGCATCCTCACTGACAAACATATCCTCGGTGAGTTTGTCATAGGCGGCGTCTTTGAGCGGTGCCCGCATGAACACGGCTACGGCGGCAATAATGAGCAGCAATCCTGCTGCAAAGGCGATTTTCCTCACGGATATTCCCCAGGTCAGTTGTAATGGTTCCGAGTATAGAGCGCCCTCAGGCAAAAGGGTTCCCTTCGGGCAGCCAGTTCGCCAAGTTAGCCCCGCCAAGGAAACCGCTGGCATGCCTTGCAACCGGCCCGACATCAGGGATAATGAGGCCTTGAGCCCTGTGGGCTCCGTCCCGCAGGACCCATAAAACGATTAATGACCCAAGCGCTCCCCCAAGTATCTCTGGGCAGCTCGCGGCTTGTCCGCTTCCTGTCCGATCTGGCCGTCACTGACACCCAGGTTTCCCACCGCCAATTTACCGAGCGGCTGGGCCAGTGGATCGATTTTTCCGACTCGATCACGCTGTCTGACGCCCATGCCCGGGACCTTGAAATCGAAGACGACGCGGCTCTGGCAGACTTTGCCGACGGCATTACTCAGGAGTTCCTGCGGGCGCGCAGCACCCTGATTCAGGCCGCCATGCGGTCCTTTTTCCCCAGCAGCGGCCCCACTCGTATCAAATGGCCGACCCAGGAAAGCGAGATACCAAAAGACGCCGAAGCTGCAATGGCGCCATATCTCAAGTTTTACCAGTCCCAGCAAATGGACATCGAGACCAAGATCCGCGGCCTGCACCTGCGCACCCGCGAGGCCAGCAGCGTCCTGTCGACCAAGCTCGCCCGGATCTGTGCTATCGACGCCGCCCTGGGCGATGCCCTGGCACCGCGCTCCCGGCGCTTTTTTGCGGCCATCCCGGCCATATTGCAAAGCCGGCTCGAATTCCTGTTTGGCGAATACCAGGTGGCCGTCGAGGCGGGCAGCACCCCGGCCGATGCCTGGGCCAACACCCGAGAACAATATCGCCGCGAGAGCCAGGGGCTCCTGCTGGCAGAAATCGAGGCCAGGCTCCTGCCCGCACTTGGCCTCATAGAAGCACTCAATGAAGAGCCCCCCCATGAAGACTGATTTGTTGTTTACCCTCGCCGCCGCCTTTGGCGCCGCCGCGATCCTCTGGATGGGATTTGATTTTGTCGGCGCGAATGGCCTGGCTTTGCTGGTAACTGGAGTCATTGGCTTCGTGTATACCCTGGGACAGTTGGAGCTGTGGCGTTTCCGTCGCGATACCGCCAGCCTGACCTCGGCATTGCAAACACCCCCCATCGACACAGAACTGGCGCCGTGGCTGACCCAGCTCCCCGCTACTTTGCGCAACGCTGTCGGTCAGCGTATTGAGGGTGAACGTGTCGGTTTGCCAGCGCCCGTCTTCAGCCCCTACCTGGTGGGCCTGCTGGTTATGCTCGGCCTGCTCGGTACCTTTGTAGGCATGGTCGACACCTTGCAGGGCGCCGTCATCGCGCTGGAGGGCAGCACCGAACTGGCGGCCATCCGCCAGGGCCTGGCCGCGCCCATTGAGGGCCTGAGTCTGGCCTTTGGCACCTCCGTGGCCGGTGTGGCCGCCTCCGCCATGCTGGGACTTAACGCCACCCTGAGCCGACGCGAGCGTATGCAGGCTACCCGCCAACTCGACAGCCTGATCGCCGGCGAGCTGCGCCATCACTCACTGAACTGGCACCGCCAGCAGACCTTTATCGCCATGCAGCAACAGGCAGAAGCGCTGCCGCGGGTGGCCGACCGCCTGGAAGCCATGGCGGGTGAGCTGGAACGCATGGGCAACACGCTCGGTGACCAACTCATGGGCAGCCAGCAGCAATTTCTGGCCGGTGCCGAAGGCCAGTACCAGACCCTTGCCAGTGACGTGGGCCAGAGCCTGCGCGACAGCCTCGCCGACAGCGGCCGACTGGCAGGCGAAAGCATTGCCCCCATCATCGCGCAAACGCTGGGCAAGCTGGTGGAACACTCCGAAAGTCTCCATCAACAGCTCAATGCGGCCAACCAGAAGCACCTGGAGCAGGTGCAGGCAGAGCTCGCCAGGAGTTCGGGCCAGGTCATTGATCAGTTGCAGGAAACTGGCACCGCCATGGCCAGTCACGCCGGCGATACCTCCACTGCGCTGGTTGCAAAAATGGGCGAACTCCTCGCCGGGACAGAGGCTCTGGTACAACAGCGCGCGGCCAACGAGTCCCAATGGCTGGAGCAACAAAGCGCACGCATGAATGAGTTGACCGAAGCCCTGCGCGGGGAGCTGAGTGAATTTCGGGCCACCGACCGTGCCCACAACGCCGCCAGCCTGGAGCAGCTTGGCGCACTACAGGAAGCCACGGCTGCAAGGCTGGCCGAACTGCAGACCCAGACCGCCGAGCAACTGTCACAACTGCATAGCTCGGCCGGCAAGACGATGACATCCATCGACGCGCAGCAACGCGAGCAGGCCGCTCAGTTGCACCAGACCCTGGAACAGTCCCTGACCACCCTGAGTGCAACCACCAGCGAGCACCTGAGCACGCTGACCGAAACTGCCAGTGGCCATCTCAGTAACCTCACCGAAACCACCACAGGCCAGCTCAGTGCGCTGAGCAGCGACACCAGCGAGCACCTGACCAAACTGAGCGCCGGCGCCGCCGACCAACTGACTCGATTAACCGACGAAACCGCCGAGCAGCTGAGCGCCCTGGAATCCACGGCCGCCTCCCAGCTCGGCAATCTCACCGGTGAAGCCAGCACCCACCTCGCGGCACTGGAGAGCACTGCAGCTAACCACCTCGCGACCCTGGGTCAGGAGCTGGAAGAGCCGATGACACGGCTGATCGAGACCGCCTCGGAAACACCCCGCGCAGCCGCGGAAGTCATTGGCAAGCTGCACGAGGAAGTGGCCAACAACCTCGAGCGCGACAACACCCTGCTGGAGGAGCGCCAGCAAATCATGACCGACCTGGCGGAACTGACCAAGACCATGGAGCAATCCACCACCTCCCAGCAGGCCGTGATTGCCGAACTGGTAACGACCACGACCAACATGCTTGGCGAGGTCAGCGACAGTTTCCGCAGCAGCCTCAGCGACGAGGCTTCCAAGCTATCCGACCTCACGGTGGACGTAGCCGGCAGTGCGGCTGAGATGGCAAGCCTGGGCGAAGCCTTTGGCCTGGCTGTGCAGCTCTACAGCGAGTCGAACACCCAACTCGTGGAAAACCTGTCGCGCATTGAGGAATCGATGGAGAAGTCCACCGAGCGCTCCGACGAACAAATGAGCTATTACGTCGCCCAGGCCAGGGAAATCATCGACCAGAGCATGCTGTCGCAACGCGAGATCATCGAGGAGCTGCGCCGCCTCGGCCAGACCGGTGACCTGTTCGCTGACGAGGCCACCTCCTGATGGAAGAGCTGCAACAGGAGCTGGCCGACGACACCCCCGTATGGGCGGTATTTGGCGATCTCATGTCAGGCCTGGTGGGGGTATTTGTCCTGCTGCTGGTCTGGGTGGTGGGCTATCAGGTGGAGTTGTCCCAGTCGCTGCAGGAACAGGTCGACTTGCGCGAGGCAGAGCAGGAACGGCGCATGGTATTGGAACAAGCACTCCAAGCGCCCCTGGCCAGCGGTCGTATTACCCTGCGCGATGGTCGCATCGGCATCAGCGGCAGCGTGTTATTCGCGCTTAACTCATCGGACCTGCAACCAGAGGGACGGGAACTGCTGGAATCGCTGGCAGAACCCCTGAAACTGTACCTGGGTGAACAGGATGAGCTGTTAATGGTCTCCGGCTTTACCGACGACTTGCCCATTCACAGCGACAACCTTCATTTCTCAGACAACTGGGAGCTTTCCGCGCAACGATCGCTGACGGTAACGCGTGAACTGATTACCGCCGGCATGCCCCGCGGGCTAGTATTTGCCGCTGCCTTTGGTGACCAACATCCAGTGGCGTCCAACGCCGACAGTGAAGGCAGGGCCCGCAATCGCCGGGTAGAGCTGGCGCCCGTACCAAAGACATCCGCCGAACCGCAGGACATCAATGAGTGAGCTGCGCGCCGATCTGACGGCGCTTAAAACCAACCCCGGCGGTCGCCACGACCTGCCCCGCTTGCGCTATATCGAAAGCTTGCTGGCTCGCGCCGAGCGGGCCAGAGAACCTCTCGCGGCGCGCCTGGAGGCCAGGGTTCGCGACGCGCTGCAGGCTTACCGCAACGCTGTGCCTGGCAGCACATCTGCTGAACCTCGCCGTTCCCAACGTAAGTCGCCCCCCCTGCGCGAACTCAATCGCCTGCTGGATAACCTGCAGGGGCCTGACGATGTCGACATCGCCCCGCTGGAACAAGCATTGCGCCAGCAGGAGTTGGACCTGGTGGGAGCCCTGTCCAGCCACAGCAATGCACCGAGCGCACCTGGCCCTTCACCGCGCCGCGAAGAGCTTAAAGCCGCACGTCGATTTCACAGCGCCATGGTACGCTTGAATGCGGATACCGTGGTGACTGACGCCATCTCCGAGATTCCCCCGGAGTGCGGCCCACTCAACCCACAGCGCCTGGCCACCCGTTCGCTGGAGACCATGCGCGACCTGTCGCCCCACTATCTGAGCCGCTTTGTCAGCTATATTGATACTTTATTCTGGCTGGAAGAAGCCGATAAAAAGAAGCCTCGTTAATCACGGAGAACCTTATGCGCGAAATCATGCTGTTGATTTGCCTCGCGGCCAGCCTGCACGTACACGCAGGTGCCAGCGATACCCTGGACACGCTGATTGAAGAGCACTGGGCATGGTACCTAAACCAGTTTCCCGAGAGTCGCACCTATCGCGGCGACCACAGCCAGAACGATCGCTGGACCGACCAGAGTGCACCGGCCATCGCCGCCCGTCTGAAGGAGCGCAAGCGGTTCCTGGCGGATCTGCAGGAGATTGATCGCGGCACGCTCGATGCGGAAGCCCAGCTCAACTACGACCTGTTCGAGCGTATGCTCAAACTGCGCATTGAGCGCCAGCAGCACGGCTTGCATCTGATGTCGATGAACATGCGCAATGGTCCGCATACCGCCTACACCATTAGCGCCTACACCCGATTTTCCACCGCAGAGGACTACCGCATGTGGCTGTCGCGTCTGACGGCCATGCCTGACTACCTAAAGCGGCAACAGGCCCTGCTCGACGAAGGCATCGCCAGTGGCAGGGTTCAGCCACGTGTAGTGATTCAGCGCATTCCCACCCAGATTGGCAAGATGCTCGACAGCGACGTCACCGCCAATCCGTTCTATGGTCCGCTACTCAACATGCCGGAGACGATAGACAGCGCAGAAGCCGAGCTGCTCCAGGCCGAGGCCCGCGACATCATTAAGACCAGGGTGAATCCTGCCTATAAGAAATTTGCTGCATACCTGGAAGACACCTACCTGCCCGTCAGTAACAGCGCCCCGGGCATCGGCAGCCTGGAAGGCGGCAAAGCCGTATATGAGTACCTCGCCCGCCAGTTCACCACCACCGACCTGACCCCGGCGGAGATTCACGAGATCGGCAAACAGGAAGTGACGCGCATTCTTGCGGAGATGGAGGAGGTGCGCAAGGAAGTGGAATTTGACGGCGACCTGCAGGCCTTTAATGAATTCCTGCGCACCGACCCGCAGTTTTATTACGAGACCCCGGAGGAGCTGTACCACGCTTATCTGGCGATATCCAAACGCCTTGACCCAGAGCTGGTGCAATTGTTCGGCAAGCTGCCACGCATGCCCTACGGGGTAACCCCGATCCCTGATCAGATCGCACCGAATACCACCACAGCCTATTACATGCCGCCGGCGAATAATGGTACCCGGGCGGGCTACTACTATGTCAACCTGTATCGCCCCGACGTGCGCCCCAAGTATGAGATGGAGGTGCTCAGCGTGCACGAGGCCGTACCCGGCCACCACCTGCAGATTGCCCTGGCACAGGAACTGGAGGGCTTGCCACCCTTCCGCACCGAGAGCCGCGTCACCGCCTTCACCGAAGGCTGGGGCCTCTACTCCGAGCGCCTGGGATATCAGATGGGCCTGTACCAGGACCCCTATTCGCGTTACGGCCAACTGGTGTATGACATGTGGCGTGCTGTGCGCCTGGTGGTCGACACCGGCATCCACTACTTTGGCTGGAGCCGCGAACAGGCGATTGAGTACTTCAAGGCCAATGCCGCCAAAACCGAAGCTGACATCATCAACGAGATCGACCGCTACATCGGCTGGCCCGGCCAGGCCCTGGCCTACAAGATCGGCCAGCTGAAAATACTCGAGCTGCGCGCTGAAGCGGAAACCGCCCTCGACGACAACTTCGACATTCGCCGTTTCCACGATGAATTGCTCGGCGCGGGCGCTATCCCGCTGGACGCACTGGAACGCCGCATGGACGCCTGGCTTGAAGCCGAACGGGCTGCCAGCACCAACTGATCTCCTCCACTTCTCGCTGTTCATCGCAGGCCACCTGCGATGAACGGCGAGCACCCACTAGCCCACAGCTGAGCTCAACTCCCCGCGTAAATCACTCCGTTGGTCGCAAAAACCGGGGTTCGTATAGGAAAATCGTTACTATTGCCGAAACGCTGATAACCCCGCCTGAGCGAGGGTTATTTGGCCTAGAATAGGTTTGTATACAGGGATAGAGAAATGAACATGGCCGGCAAGATTGTCAAGATTGTTGCACCTATTGCGGTAATCGCCGCCAGCGCAGGTGCCTTCGCAGTACTTCAGGCTTCGCGGCCTGAGCCAGAGAAAAATGAAGAGGGTCCGCGCCCTACTTCGGTGTATACCGCGACGGTAGTCCAGGAAAGCACCGCACTTGAAGTGGTCACCCAGGGTGAAGTGCGATCGCGCACCGCGATTGATCTTGTCTCGCAGGTGGGAGGCCGGATCGTGGAAGTGTCGCCGGAATTTGTCGAAGGCGGTCGCATCGAACCCGGTGCCACGCTGGTAAAAATTGACGACACCGACTACAAGCTGGCCCTGAGCCAGGCGGAAGCACGCCTGGCCGAGGCCGAACTGGGGGTACAACAGGCCCTCGCCGACCAGGACGTCGCACGCAAGCAGTTGCGCAACCAGCCCGATGCCTCAGACCTGGCACTGAAAAAGCCCCAGGTCGCCCAGGCCAGGGCGTCGCGCGCCGCTGCGCGCGCGGGCCTGGAACAGGCCAGGCTCGATCTGGCCCGCACCCAGGTCACGCTGCCCTTCCGCGGCCGCTTCGCCAGCACCAACGTACACATCGGTCAGTTTATAGGCCCCGGCACGGTGATCGGCCAGGCCTTTGGCACCGACAGCGTCGACGTACGCCTGCCCTTGAATAACGCCCAGCTCGCGTCTCTCGGTTTGCCCATTGGCTATGTGGCAGAGCCAGGAGCCGGCCTGCCGGTGCGCTTCACAGCCCAGGTCGCGGGCCAGCATCACGAATGGAATGGCACCCTGGTACGCCTGGATGCCGCCGTTGATCCGAATACCCGCATGCTCTATGCACTGGCAGAGATTACCGACCCCTACGACGCAGGCGTATCTGACAGAGGTATGCCCATGGCCGTGGGCCTGTATGTAGAAGCCCACATCGCCGGTCGCAACATCGCAGACGCCACCATCATTCCCGCCAACGCCCTGCGCGCGGGCGACAAGGTCTTCCTGATTAACGACGAAGGCCTACTCGAGTTTCGCGATGTCAACGTGGCCCACTCCACTCGCCAGCGGGTGATTGTCAGCGAAGGTCTAAGCGCCGGTGAACAGGTAGTGACCTCGGCGATACGCAACCCCATCCAGGGCATGGCTCTGGCCGCTGTCGACAAGGAGAGCTAAGCCATGCGCCGCATAGTCAGCTGGTGGGTGGAAAACCCCGTCGCCGCCAACCTGTTAATGATTGGCATTCTGCTGTCCGGTTATCTCGGTCTGCAGGCCATGGAAAAAGAGGCCTTTCCCCAGGTCAAAATCAACCAGGCCCAGATCAACGTGGCCTGGCCAGGCGCCAACCCCCAGGAGATGGAAGAACAGGTTATCTCGCGGATCGAGCAAGCCCTGGAAGACGTCGATCGGGTGTTCCACTATTACTCTACGGCCACCGAAGGGTTTGGTGAAATCAGTGTATCGACCTATCCCAATGTCGACATCAATGAGTTTATCAACGAGGTTAAAAATGCCGTCGACTCGGTCACTTCATTACCCCGCGATATGGAACCACCCCGGGTCCAGCGCATGCGCAATCGCGAGGAAATGCTTCGCGTCGTGGTGTTTGGCGACATCAGTGAACGGGAACTGACCCGCCTTGCCGAAGACCTCAAGGACGATATGGCGTCACTGCCGTTCGTATCAACTATTGAATTGTTCGGCACGCGCAGCGAAGAGGTGTCGGTGGAACTATCTGAGTCGGCGATGCGCCGCTATGGCCTGACCTTCTCTGAAGTCGCTGACGCCATCCGCGCCAATTCTATTAACCTGTCCTCCGGACGGGTGCGCACCGAGACCGGTGACGTGCAATTACGCGCGCGCAACCTGGCCGACTCACAAACCGACTTTGAACGCATTGTGATTCGTCAGACCAGCGAAGGCGCGGTGGTGCGTGTAGGCGACGTGGCCAGAGTGATTGACGGATACGAAGACAACGAGATTCTCGCGACGCTGAACGGCATGCCTGCCGTGCTACTGCAGGTGCAGGCCACCGACAATATGCAGGTGGTCAAAGCCTCCGACGCGGTACATGCCTGGATGGAAGAGACCCGCCCCACCCTGCCCAAGGGCGTCGACCTGTCGATGTGGTTTGATACGGCCGACATCTACAAATCACGCATGGATCTGATCAGTGAATCCTCCTTCCTCGGCCTGTTCCTGGTGTTCCTGGTACTCATTCTGTCGCTGCGCCCAAAAGTTGCACTGTGGGTAACCGCCGGTATTGCCGTGGCGTTCCTGGGCACTTTCTCCATGCTGCCCATGAACGATGTGTCGATGAATATTATGTCGACGTTCGCCTTCCTGCTGGTCCTGGGGATCGTGGTGGACGACGCCATCGTGGTGGGGGAAAGTATTCACCACGAAGCCCATGTCAGCGGCGGCGGGCCACAGTCCGCTGTCGATGGCGCCATGGCGGTCTCGCGACCGGTCTTCTTCGCGGTGATTACCACCATTATCGCTTTTGCCCCCTGGCTATTCGTGACCGGCGAGACAGCCCAGGTAACACGTCAGATTTCCATCGTGATTACCGTGGCACTGGTGATCTCCCTGATCGAAGCGTTCTTTATTCTGCCCTCTCACCTGCGTCACCTGGAGCCCCGCAAGGAACTGCACGGGCTGGCAAGGGTGCAGCAGAAGATCGAGCACAGCATTATCAACTTCGGTCAGACTCGTTTCCGTCCGCTACTGCAGAGTGCGGTTAACCACCGCTATCTCACGGCCAGCATCTTCTTTGGTGGCTTTGTGCTTGCCATCGGCATTTTCAGCAGCGGCTGGGTGCGCTTCTACTTCATGCCCGAAGTAGAATCGGAAACCATTTACATCAACGTCACCCTGCCCACGGGATCGCCCTACTCCCGCGCACTGGAGGTACTTGATCACCTGCAGGATGCCGAGCGTCGACTCATCGAAGAAGTGGACCAGAAAGCGGAAGCCTCCGGTGAAGGCAGCGGTAAACTGATTGAAGGCTGGTACACCCGCTCTCGTCGAGACAGTGTGATTGCCATCGTGAAACTGGCGCCACCGGAGATTCGCGACCTGTCGGCGAAAGAAGCCGCCGAGCGTTTCCGCGAACTGGTGGGTGAGATTCCGGATGCGGATGAGATTGATGTGAACTACACCATCATGAACGGCGGCGGTGCGGATGTGACCTACTTGTTGAAGCACAAGGACCCCGTCAGCCTGGCCAATGCCAGCCGCGATCTGCAGGCTGCCCTGCGCTCCTACGAAGGCACCTTCTTTGTGCGCGACAGCCAGCGCGGTGAAGCCGACGAAATTCTGCTCAATCTTCGCCCCGGTGCCGAGAAGCTGGGTATTACCCTGGCCGATGTCTCACGGCAGGTACGCCAGGCCTATTACGGCGAGGAAGTGCAGCGCCTGCCACGTGCCAATGGTGACGTAAAAGTAATGGTGCGCTACCCCAGCGAACATCGCAGCAACCTCGCCAGCCTCAATAACTTCCGCATCCGCACCGCCGATGGTCGCGAGGTACCGCTGCTGTCGGTCGTTGAAGTGGAAATTGCCAAAGGTGCCCAGCGCATCCGGCGCCGCGATGGTGAACGCTATATCCGCGTACGCGCTGATATGGACCACGATCTCATGGGTGATATCACCGATGACATCAAGGAGACCGTACTGCCCAAGCTGGAGGAAGACTACCCTGGCCTCATCATCCTCAAGGGTGGCCAGCAGGAAGAAGAGGAACTGTTCTTTAACGAGATCATGGCGCTCTACGCGGTGGCGCTATTCATCATGTATGCGCTGATCGCCGTGGCCTTCCACTCTTACTGGTTACCGCTGCTGGTGATGACAGCCATTCCCTTTGGCTTCATGGGAGCGGTGTTCGGCCACCTGATTTTCGGCACACCCATGGCCCTGTTCTCCTGGTTTGGTATTGGCGCTGCAGCGGGCGTGGTCGTGAACGACAACCTGGTGTTGGTGGACTATATCGGCCGCTTGAGAAAACAGGGCAAGTCCATCGTAGACGCTATCGTCGAAGCCGGTGTGCTGCGTTTCCGTCCCATTCTGCTGACCACCGTCACCACCTTCGTGGGCCTGATGCCGATCATGGCCGAGCGCTCAACAGACGCCCAGTTCCTAAAGCCCGCGGTACTGTCCCTGGCCTTCGGCGTCCTGTTCGCGCTGTTCGTGACGCTGCTTATGGTACCCGCACTGTACGCCATCGGCGGCGACTGCTCCCGCGGCATCGCCTGGGTGAAAGCCAAGCTGTTCGGCAGCAAAACCAATCCTGCGGAGCAGCACTAGAACGCAAGTAGCAAATGAATACAGGTAGCCGCTGAATCGAAAGGCGGCGCGGCAAATGCTACAAATCTCAAAGGCCCCCTTACGAGACGCGAGGGGGCCTTCATTGTATCACTAGCACTTAAACTCATAATTAGTGACACATTTGCGGTTGCTATACGTATCAAGCGACGTCATATGAGTTGAGGCATACAATGTCAGCCAATCCACAAGGCAAGGGTCTGGTGCCAGTTGTCGAAGACTGGCGCGAGGCCCAGCCTGCCGTCGTAAGCGCCCGCACCCCCCGGGAAGTGCTGCGCGACTACCTGGTCACTTCACTGGTAGTGGCGGCAGAAATTCGCTTCAAGCCACGACCGGGCATCCACTACTTTCTCTACCTCATCCAGAGCAACTGGACGCTATCGCTACTGTCGCCTGAAGACTGGCACGGACATCCACCCGGCCCCTGCCTGGGCCGCTGTGTCATGCAGCCGGACATGACCTGGCAGCTCACGCCACGGGCAGATATCAACAGGCAGGACGAGCTGGTGAAGGCACTCAGTGCATTTCGCGAAGGGTTCGCTGACTGGTTAAATCAGGACGGCACACTGGAGGACCACCTGCCCTTCTATGTGCGTGAACTTCCGTATTATCGCCGGCTACTCGCCGCCGGGATGTCCAATTCGCTGCAGAGTTCATTGGCCAAATCAGGGTTGGACGCACGAAGCAGCCGCGATTGGCTGGCAGGACAGGAGCTGCCAGCGCTGCTCAGCTAACGCCGCAGTACAACGCGGCCCACGGGCGCGGCGCCACGGCGCAATCCGGGCTGTGGGGCGAGCATATACAAATCGCCATTGCGGCCGTTGAGCTGAACCGGCACCGCCAACTCCCTCGCCAGATCTGTATGAGCATCAAGGTGACGGCCTTCGCCGTGCACAGGTACGGCAATCTGGGGACGAATCCACGCATACATATCTCTCAGCTCATCGCGCGCAGGGTGGCCTGACGCATGAATTGGGGCGGCTTCGTCTACATCGTGGATGACGTTCACCCCCATCGCTTGCAAGCGTGCATCAAGCGCCGCCAGGGCACGCTCGTTCCCCGGAATTACCCTTGAGCTAAAGATCACGGTATCCCCGGGCTCCAGGTCCATATCCGGGTGATTAGCGGCGGCCAGGCGGCTCAGGGCAGCGCCGCGTTCGCCCTGGCTGCCGGTAGCGATAGCAACGACTTCTGCCGCGGGAAGATAGCCAAGATGAGCCGCAGGCACCAGCTCCTGCTCAAGCGGCCATACGCCACTTAACCGGGCGGCACGGTAGTAGTTGATCAGCGAGCGGCCCAACAGCCCCGGATAACGTCCCGTCGCGATCGCGATTTTTGTCAGCGTAGTGAGGCGAGCCACATTGCTGCCGAAACAGGCGAACACCACCCTACCCCTGGCGGCCTTGGCTCTGTCCAGTAAGCCCTTATACAAGTCCCCCTCACTGTGCGAGCGCCCCTCCACCGTGGCATTGGTGGAGTCGCACACCATGGCAGTAATACCTCGATCACCGATGCGACGAAATACAGAGGCATCGAAGCCATCACCCACTACGGGCGCCGGGTCCAACTTCCAATCGCCAGTGTGGAAGACCGTGCCTGCGGGCGTGTGAATGACCAGTGCCTGGGACTCAGGTGTTGAGTGGTTGAGCGCCACCCACTCTATATTGAAAGGCTGCAAGCTGTGTCTTTCACCGGTCTCAACACAATGCACCGGTGTCACACCCAACAGGCCCGCATCAGCGAGCTTGCGCGACAGGATTTCAGCGGTAAAACGCGTGCAGTAAACCGGGCAGCGCAACTCCCGCCAGTGATCTGCAACTGCGCCAATGTGGTCTTCGTGGGCGTGGGTTAATAGCAGCCCAACCAACTGATCCCGTCGTGCGGCAATAAAATCCGGCATAGCAGTAATAATGCGAGTCTCGGCACTCTCATCGTCAAACCCGATGCCGCAGTCCACCATCAGCCAGTGCCCATCATGGCCGTAGAGGCTCATATTCATGCCGATCTCACCGCAACCGCCCAGCGGGAGAAACCAGAGATCTTTTGATGAAGGGGTCATAGTGCAAGCATACTACGGTC
The DNA here is from genome assembly GCF_001635445.1 of Halioglobus sp. HI00S01. NCBI lineage: Bacteria > Pseudomonadati > Pseudomonadota > Gammaproteobacteria > Cellvibrionales > Halieaceae > Halioglobus > Halioglobus sp. HI00S01. The sequence goes on along the minus strand of NZ_LWEE01000265.1, from coordinate 382,190 downwards.
ATTCGCTCGCCACGGCGAGGTCCGGGGTATGACCCAGTATTTTCTCGGCAATAGAGAACAGGTCGTCAGAAGAGGCGTGTATCTGTCGAGCTTGTCCATATCCATACGCGCCGATTGCCCGCCACCGTCTTGACCCCACCCATTAACTGTGCCAGCTTAATGCCTACTCACTATCCGATCGTATAGTAAAAATAAAACATGAAGGAAGACACAGTAGCAGCGGATTCCGAGACCGGTACAGCGGCGCAACTGCTCTGGCTCGGCGAACTAGCCCACCAAGCGGCCGGCGGCAAAGCCCACGGCCTGAAACAGCTGATGAACTGGCAACTGCCCTGCCCGAACGGCTTTGTGATTCTCGACGCTACCCGCCCGGCCCCCGCGCAGCTTCTCGCGCAGTTTTACCGAGAATTAGGAGAGTGCAAGGTTGCGGTGCGGTCCTCTGCCATTGGTGAGGATGGCGAGCATGCCTCCTTCGCCGGGCAATACGAATCCATTCTAAACGTTCAGGGCCTGGAACAACTGCAAAGTGCGATCGAGCAATGTGTCGCATCGCTGCACAGCGATCGCGCCGACGCCTACCAACACGACCAGCACATCGCCCCGGCGACCATGTGCGTGGTTGTCCAGAAGATGGTCGACGCCGCCGTTGCCGGTGTGCTCTTTACGGTGGACCCCGTAAGCAACCGCTACGATCGGCTGGTGATTGACGCTGTAGCCGGCCTGGGCGAGGCGCTGGTCAGCGGCGAAGCGACACCTGACCACTACGAGTTCGATGAATCCGGCACCCTGTGCTATGCGGAAGTCGTCAACGACAGTCCCCTGTTGGCTGACGATCAACAGCAGTTACTGATCAGCCAGGCTCGCGCCGCAGCGCAACAGGCCGGGCAGCCACTGGACATGGAATGGGCCATCGACGGCGCAGGCCAACTCTACTGGGTACAGGCCCGGGCTATTACCACCCTGGCGAGCGATCTGCGTGAGCAGGACACGGTTGTTCCGCCTCAGGACATAGTCACTCGCTGCAATATTGGCGAAATGATGCCCGGGGCCTGCTGCCCCTTAACGCTATCGGTAACCGGTCGCGGCATCGAACAGGGAATGCAGCATATGCACGTATCCTATGCCGGACGCCCCGCTATCACCGATGACTGGACCCAGGTCGCCATCAGCCACGGCCAGATGTTCATCAATATGACTGGCGGTGCCGTCGCCTCCGCGAGCGTCATGGGCATTGATGTGGAATCCCAGGGCCAGAGCTTGTGTGGTCGCGTGGTTCCGGGTCTGCAAGGGCCACCGCCCAGGCCCCTACCCATCAGGCTGCTGGGGTTCGCCAGGCTGTTGAAATACATTCTGGGCGCAGACAAGGCTATCAACACCTTCCGCACCGAGCTGGACAGCTTCAGTATCAATACGTCAGGCGATAGTGCCGCCGTTCTACAAGCCATAAACACGGCGCTTCCTGTGCTACACCGGGCCTACTGGGTGCATCTGCAATCCTCCGCCACCTCGGGCTTTTCAGGCGCCGTCTTGCACGCCATGCTCGCCCGCGGCCCCGGCGACGAGGCAGACCATGAATCCGAGGCTGCGCGCCTGCTCGCAGGCGCAAAAGACGTAGAGAGTGCCGTGCTCGTGGAACAGCTGGACGACATTGCCCGCGGGATCGCCGGCCTTGAGCGAGATACGGCAGAGGCGTTTTGCGAACTATCCCCAGCGGAAGCGCTGGCGTGGTTGGGCGACAAAACCACATCGGACATTGCCAACGCATTCGACGCCTTTCTGGAACGACATGGTCATCGCGGCTATCGCGAGCTCTGTGTGCGTCAGCCCAGCTGGTCACAACACCCTGAGAGCCTTGTGTCTACGCTTCAAGCCAGTGTCAAAGCCCGACTGGCCGGCGCCACAGATGACGTTTCTCCCACCGCTATCAATCTCGATGAGCTTTCCCGAGGGCTGCGCTGGATTCTGCCTAAAGCTCACAACGCCATCCGCCGACGCGAGGCAACGAAGTCAATGCTGGTGAAAGCCACTCACACTTTGTCAGAGGCGTATCACGTACTCGGGCAACGGCTGGTCGCCAAAGGCGTACTAAAAGACAGCGACCAGGTATTCTTTTTCAGCCATGCAGAGCTCCAGTCACTGACTAATGACGCGCACAGCGAAGAGAGCGACTGGGCCAATATCGCCGATCGACGGCGTATGGCGCTGGCGTTTCAGAACCAGATCGAATTTGAAGAAATCTGCTATGGCCCACCGCAGCCTATCGAAAAACGCACCCGGGCCCACGACGAGGACGGTCAGATCCGCGGCCGCGCTGTCTCCAGAGGTGTGGCTGAAGGACCGGCGCGCGTGGCACATAGTGTCGAAGAGGCCAGCGCCCTGCAGCCGGGTGAAATTCTGGTAGCACCTATTACGGACGTTGGCTGGACACCCTACTTCAACCTGATAGCCGGACTTGTAACTGACATCGGCAGCTCTGTATCTCACGGCGCTGTCATCGCGCGCGAATATGGCCTTCCAGCCATCGTAAATACCCGCGAAGGCACTCGCCGCATTACCACAGGTGACCTGATTCGCCTGGACGCTGATAACGGTACTGTAGAGGTTCTTCAATGCAGCGCCGGATCAGCGGGGACACCGAGCACAACCGACAACACCACGGATAGCGAAGCCAGGAGTAACCCGAGATGAGCGCACCGTTCGATATCAGCCAATTCGGCATCGTCGCTGAAGATGAATACCCCCACCCGTTCAGCCCCGATCACATGGACTGGAATGAGTCCTACTTCTTTGACTGGTATAACGACGATGCCACTTTCGCCGGGCACTGCCGGGTAGGCTGGCACCCGGCACAGGAACGGCTGCTGTTCTGGCTGTTTGTCTACCACAACAATGAATGGCTGGTGATTGAAGAATACCGTTTGCCCTTCTCAGCATTGACTCTGAATAACGATGACAAGGCCTTTAGCTACAGTGGCTGGGGTCTGGAATGCAGCTATACCCCCGGACAACCTCTTGTCGACGGCAAGCTAAGCGTCAAGGGATTCGCCAGGGTGATCAGTGGCGTGCGGCTGGGCACAGTGCTTCCGGTCGCGGTGGACCTGCAACTGGAGGCGGTAGCACCACCGCACTCCCGGGGTGCTGGCGAAGTGGAGAGTCACAGTGCCGAGGGCTATGCGACCAACCGCTATGAGCAACCCATGAAAGCTCAGTGCACCACCAGTATTGCCGGTATTGAGAGTGTCTTCGATGTTCGCGGCGAGCGCGATCACTCCTGGGGGCCTCGCCCCTGGGACATGGAGTGGGCGTTCCTGGTCATCAATAACGAGCAGTTCAGCCTGCAGGCCACGGTGGTCAATATTCCCGAGTGGCCGGCCATCAAGATGGGCTACTTCAAGCCGGCGGACGCTGCTATGGTCAACCTCACGGACGTCGATTTTCAGGTGGAGTACAACGCAGCATCGCCGGAGCAAGCCGTAAGCGGCACCATCGTCCTCACCGGTGAAGACGGCTCGGTAATTCGTGCCGATATGGCGGCTGTCTCAGGCACCGAAATCGACATTACCCATACCTTCGCCATTCCGAAGCGCACAGAGTATCGGCGCTCGCTGGTGCGGTGTACATTCGATGACACGTATCAGGGCATAGCCAGCCCCGGCTGGTTCGAATGTAATCGCAACATTGACAGCGGCAGTTCCGGCAACCACTAGGACATCAGCATCATGACAAGCATCGACGCGCCCTTTTACGCCACGGTGGAGAACGCCGCTGAAGAAGCCAGGCGGCTGGCGGCAGAGGGGTTTGACGGGGTCTATACCCTGGAGGGCAACACCGACCCGTTCTTCCCGCTACTGCTTGCTTCCGAGCACGCACCGCAACTGGATATCGCCACCGGTATTGCCGTCGCCTTCCCCCGCAACCCCTCGCACCTGGCGTACCAGGCCTGGGACTTGCACAAATTCAGCAAGGGCAAATTTTTGCTTGGGCTGGGCTCCCAGATCAAAACCCATATTGAAAACCGCTTCGGCTGCGAGTTCTCGCGCCCGGCGGCGCGCATGCGCGAGCATATTCTCGCGACCAAGGCGTTTTTCGATTGCTGGCAGGACGGCGAGCGCCTGAATTTCGAAGGTGAATTCACCCGCCACACCTTGATGACGCCCATGTTCAATGCAGGGGAAAACCCCTACGGCAAGCCTCCCGTGCTGCTTGGCGCGCTGGGGCCAAAAATGACCGAAGTGGCCGGCGAGGTGGCCGACGGCATCATCATGCACCCCTTTAACAACCAGGCCTTTATCGAGCAACACGCCCTGCCCGCAGTACACAAGGGGTTGGAGAAGGCCGGCAAGTCGAATACGGATTTCATCATTTCTCTAGGCGCCATGATTGCCACCGGTGCTACCGAAGAGACCATGCGAGCCGCCAAGGACAGCATTAAAGGCCTGTTGGGTTTTTACGCCTCTACCCCCGCCTACAAACCCCCGATGGAAGCCATCGGCTACGGCGAGCTACAGCCAGAGGCCAATCGCCTGACTAAGGAAGGGAAGTGGGACCAATTGGCAGATCTGATCGACGACACCTTCTTCGAAGCCTTCTGTATCTACGATGAGCCAGAAAATGTTGCCGTACGAGTGAGAGAAAAATACGGCGACATGCCCAACCGCATCAGCCTGTATACGCCCTATGCCACACCCGAAGGTTTCTGGGCACCGATTATCGAGCAAACAAAAGCCCACGCGTAGGTGAGCTTTAGCGACACCATTGGCGCGGTCTCTATCCGCGCCTGAGCAGGGTTACTTGATATCCTGCAGGTACTTGTCCGTCAGCTTATCGATGCTCCAGGAATCGGGCACCTGACTCGGCGGATACTGTTCAAACGTCTGCAGGTACTGCGTGGTGACAGCGCTGGCCATATACATCCAGGCGGCCTTATCAATCATCCAGTCCCAGTAGGTGTTGGAGTTGTGATCGGCTCGCTCAAAGGGGTCGCGGCGCAGGTTGAAGATCTTCGGTACGCGCAATGTCACAGAAGGCTCGGCCCACAGCGCCATGGTCTGGGCGCGGTTCTCTGCATACACAATCTTCCAGTCGCCAACGCGCACACATACTGGTAAGCCGCCGTCATTGTGGTAGATGAACTCCTTGCGTGGGCCTTCCTCGCTTTCACCGGTCAGGTAAGGAACGAAGTTATAACCATCAAGATGAAGCTTGGAATTCTTCTTTCCGACGCGCTTGCCTTTCAATAAATCCGCTTTGAGATCGGCATCGCCGGCTGCGGCCACGAGGGTGGGCATCCAATCCAGGTGTGACATCACCGCATTAGAGACCTGGCCGGCTTCAACCTTAGCAGGCCAGCGCATGACAGCGGGCACGCGATAAGCGCCTTCCCAGTTGGAATTTTTCTCACTGCGGAACGGCGTAATGCCGGCATCAGGCCAGGTGTTGTAGTGCACGCCATTATCGGTGGAGTAGAACACAATAGTGTTTTCGGCGATCTTCAGTTCATCCAACTGGTCGAGCATTTCACCCACTAGTTCATCGTGAGCCACCATGACGTCGTTGTAAAAATCCTGGCCAGACTTACCCAGGTGCTTCTCAGCAGGGTGAGTACGGAAGTGCATGCCGGTGGTATTCACCCAGACAAAAAACGGCTTGTCCGCCTTCACAGACTGACCGACAAACTTCTTTGCCGCGGCGACGATTTCTTCGTCGACGTTCTCCATGCGCTTGCGCGTCAGTGGCCCGGTATCTTCAATACGACCGTCCGCATAAGAGCGGATAACACCACGGGGGCCAAACTTTTGTTTGAACCACGGTGCAGTCGGGTAGTCCACATCTTCAGGTTCTTCCTCGGCATTGAGGTGATAGAGATTTCCGAAGAACTCATCGAACCCGTGATTGGTGGGCAGATGTTCGTCTTTGTCACCCAGGTGATTTTTGCCAAATTGCCCTGTAGCGTAACCGTGATCTTTGAGCACCTCGGCAATTGTCAGGTCGCGATCCATGAGGCCTAGTTCAGCGCCCGGCATACCGACTTTCGACAAGCCGGTACGCAATGGCGACTGACCGGTAATGAAACTGGAGCGGCCGGCGGTACAACTTTGGTCGCCGTAGTAGTCAGTAAAGCGCACGCCCTCATCGGCGATACGATCAATATTCGGCGTGCGATAACCCATAATGCCGTCGCTGTAGGCGCTGATATTGGTAATGCCGATATCATCACCCCAGAACACCAGGATATTGGGCTTGTCGTCTGCCAGGGCAGGCACGGCGGCAAACGCGCAAAATAATAACGTGTGTTTGATGAGTTTTATCATTATCGTTCCTCGTCGCTGGAATTATTCAGCGGGTTTGTTATTCGCAAACGCCGCCATTTGTTCCGGGGTAGCTTCGGTTTGGTAACGCGCTTTCCACTCGCCATACGGCATGCCATAGACACGCTCACGGGCGGCGTCATAGTCGACACTCTCGCCCTGCTCTTGTGCCGCGGCCATATACCACTTGGACAGGCAGTTGCGGCAGAAACCAGCCAGGTTCATCAATTCAATGTTCTGCACATCCTTACGGCTGTCGAGGTGTTCAAGAAGGCGGCGAAACACCGCCGCTTCAATTTTGTCGGTGTCTGACATGTTGATTTCTCTACTCTTGTTCGAGTTGCTGGTAGGGGGTATTCAGTATAGTTCGCAGGGCAGCACCTTGCCCGGGGAAGCGCCATTCGACGTCATCGACGTCTGTTACAGGGAGCCATATCGCGCGACGGGCCTCGAGCACAGCGGGCTTGATCTGACCCGATTCAGCGTGAATCTCGCAATGGTAAAGATGAAATCCGGTATCAAACACGTGCAACAGTCGACCGGGGACCAGGTCCAGGCCGATCTCTTCGTAAGTTTCCCGATGGGCAGTACATTGCGCCGATTCACCCTGTAACGATTTGCCACCAGGGGGCGACACTTTTCGGGCCAAATTCTCAATCAACAAAATCTTACCGTGAACCACCGCGAGGCACCCCCCGGAAGGAGCAAAATCGGCCTTGCCCTGGTGAGGGCAGGGACGGGAAGAGTCCGCGCAAGCGGCCAACAGAAGCGTCAGCACTAGCGCCGCAGTAAGCCTCACCGGTATTCCAGCGCCACGCTGTCCTGACCTAACTGGTCGCGCAGCGATTGCAGCAGTTCATCGGTCGGCGACACACGCCAGTTCTCCCCGCAGGTGAAGCGAGCCTGGTTATGGCCCTGCAGGTACATCATAGACACCGGACAGCTGCCGCCGCGCCCTGACTCCAGGGTGCGCTGTAGCTGGGTAACAAATTTGTCATTGAGTTGCTCGCCGCGCAACTGCAGGCTCAGGGCTGAGGCATAGCTCTGGCGGGCCTGGGTCAGATCGCGCACGCCGCTAACGCGCATGGCCAGGCCACCTGAATAGTCATCGTGGGCCACCTTGCCCTCGACAATCACGATCTTGTCTTTGCCGAGCAACTCACGCGCCTCATTAAACGCCTCGGCGTACACCGTGACTTCGAGGCGCGCGCTGCGATCATCGAGCGTAAGAATGGCCATGGTATCGCCGCGCTTGGTCTTCATGGTGCGCATGGCCACAATCAGTCCGGCCAGCACCTGATTCCCCTGCTTGTCGGCACGTAAATCGGCGATGCGCGTCGGCGCGAATTTACGGATCTCACGCTCATACTCGTCGATGGGATGCCCGGTAATATACAGCCCCAACGTGTCCTTTTCGCCGCCCAGGCGCTCTTTATCAGGCCAGGGGCGCACATTGCGAAACGGTGCGTACACATCTTCGTGGCCGCTTTCCTCGCTGGGCACCACCTCGCCAAACAAATCATCGATGCCGGCATCCCGGTTGCTGGCACTCTGCTCTGCTGCCTTGAGTGCATCCTCCATGCTGGCCATCAGCACCCAGCGGGTCTCGCCCATGGAGTCCAGAGCACCGGAACGAATCAGTGCTTCAATCGCCTTGCGATTAACCTTGCGCGGATCGGTGCGCGCACAGAAATCAAACAGGTCCCTAAATGGACCGCCCTCTTCACGGGCCTTGAGAATATTCTCGATCGGGCCCTCACCGAGGCCTTTAATCGCACCGAGACCATAGATGATATCGTCCTGCTCGTTCACGGTGAACATGTACTGCCCTTCGTTCACATCGGGCAGTTTGAGCGACAGCTTCATGCGCCGGCACTCTTCGACAAAGATCACAATCTTGTCGGTATTGTCGAGTTCCGAACTCATCACCGCCGCCATAAATGGTGCGGGGTAATGCGTCTTCAGCCAGCAGGTCTGATAGGAGACCAGTGCATATGCTGCCGAGTGCGACTTGTTAAAACCGTAGCCGGCAAACTTTTCCACCAGGTCGAAAATCTTCATGGCCAGGGTGCCGTCAACACCCTTGCCCTGGGCACCCTCTTCGAAGATGGCGCGCTGCTTGGCCATCTCCTCGGGCTTTTTCTTACCCATGGCACGACGCAGCATATCCGCACCACCCAGGGTATAGCCGGCCAGCTCCTGGGCTATCTGCATCACCTGCTCCTGGTACAGGATGATGCCGTAGGTGGGCTGCAGAATCGGCTGCAGCCACTCGTGCTGGTATTGCGCGTCGGGGTAAGAGATTTCCTCGCGCCCGTGCTTGCGGTTGATAAAGTTATCTACCATGCCCGACTGCAGTGGGCCTGGGCGGAACAGGGCCACCAGTGCCACAATGTCCTCGAAACAGTCTGGCTGCAGGCGTTTGATCAGATCTTTCATACCGCGCGATTCCAGCTGGAACACGGCGGTAGTCTCGGCGGACATGAGCAGGCGGAAACTGGGCGCGTCGTCCAGCGGAATCTGCATAATATCCAGAGGCTCTTCACCGGCGCGCGCCCTAGCCGGGTTAATCATTTTCACGGCCCAATCGATGATTGTGAGGGTACGCAGGCCGAGGAAGTCGAACTTGACCAGCCCGGCGTCTTCCACGTCGCCCTTGTCGTATTGGGTGACGAGGCCGGAACCCGTTTCGTCGCAATAAAGCGGCGAGAAATCCGTCAGTTTGGAAGGCGCGATCACCACACCACCGGCGTGTTTGCCCACACCCCGGGTCACCCCCTCGAGTTGCTCGGCCATGTCCCAGATTTCCTGGGCCTGGTCATCCTCGGCAAGAAACTCACGCAGTGGCTCTTCCTGCTCGAGCGCTTTTTCCAGGGTCATGCCCACTTCAAAGGGAATCATCTTCGAGAGTTTGTCGGCCAGGCCGTAGGACTTACCCTGAACCCGGGCCACGTCGCGCACCACCGCCTTGGCGGCCATGGTGCCGAACGTAATAATCTGCGAAACGGCCTCGCGGCCGTAGTTATCCGCCACGTACTCGATAACCTTGTCGCGCTTCTCCATACAGAAGTCGACGTCAAAGTCAGGCATGGATACCCGCTCGGGGTTAAGGAAGCGCTCGAACAGCAGGTCGTATTCGATGGGATCGAGGTCGGTAATCTCCATCGCATAGGCCACCAGCGAACCTGCACCGGAACCCCGCCCTGGCCCGACGGGAATATCGTGCTCCTTGGCCCAGCGGATAAAGTCCATCACGATCAGGAAGTAGCCGGGGAAACCCATTTGCACAATGGTGTCGAGCTCAAAATCCAGGCGCTCGCGATAGCGTTGTTGCACCTCGGGAAAATCGCTGGCACTGGTATCAAACAAAACTTCCAGGCGCGCATCCAACCCATCGTGGGACAATTGCCGGAAAAACTCATCCATGGTCATGCCATCGGGGATGGGATAATCGGGCAGATACGGTTTGCCTAACTCCAACACGACGTTACAGCGGCGGGCAATAGCTACCGAGTTGGCCAGTGCTTCAGGAATATCTGCAAACAGCTCCTGCATTTCCTGAGGCGAGCGCAGGTACTGCTGATCGGTATAAGCGCGCACCCGGCGCGGGTCGTCCAGCGCCCTGCCCTCACCAATACACACCCGCGCCTCATGCGCCTCAAACTCTGAGGCCTCCAGGAAGCGCACATCGTTTGTCGCCACCACGGGACACTCCAGCTCTCCAGCCAGTGCCACGGCCCGGTGCAGATGAGTCTCGTCACCTTCACGCCCGGTGCGATGCAACTCGAGGTAGTAGCGCCCAGGGTAAAGATTCATCCAGTACTCAGCCCGCTCCCGGGCAAGCTCGGGCTTATCGCTGAGCAGTGCATGGCCCACATCACCGGCAGCACCGGCCGACAGGGCAATCACGCCTTCAGCGCACTCCTCAAGCCAGGCTTTGCGCACATAGGGCTCACCGAGATACTGGCCATCGGTATAGGCCTGGGATATCAGCAGCGTAAGGTTCTTGTAACCGGCCTCATTCATGGCCAGTAGGCACATGGGGTAGGACTTCTCGGGATCGTCGGCTTCCATCACCCTGAGGTCGGTGCCAAAAATGGGCTGCACACCGGCGCCAAAGGCAGCTTTGTAAGCCTTTACCAGGCCGTAGAAATTGGTGAAGTCAGTGACTGCTACGGCGGGCATGCCCAGCTCGGCTACCCTGCCCATCAGGGGCTTGAGCCGTACCAGGCCATCGACAATTGAATACTCGGAGTGGAGGCGTAAATGCACAAACGAAGTCATTCATGCAGTGTACATTTGTTGGGTTTTTTCGGCAGCAGTTTTCTCTCGCTCGAAGTGTTTGCGGAGTTTTTGCTAACCGGATCGGAGTCACCTGTAAGCCTTCAGAAACCGCTGCAAGGCCATCCATGGCGCGCTTCGGCGTACGGCATCCATGCCTCCCGACGATTTCTGAAGGCTTACAGCTGCCTCCGCTCATCGATCCGTACCACAAGGCAGGTAAAATGAGGCGCCACTATCATGAGGCCTTTCACGCCAAGAGCAGTGCGGGTGGTCGGTGGGGCTTACCTCACCATCAGACCGCGCCAATGCGCAGCGAGAGGCGGCGAAGGGCTTTCCTCGGTAAGTGTTTGAGGCGTGCTTGAGGATTGCGCAGCAATCCCACGCCGAGTTGCCCCGAGGCCGTAGCCGCCGAAGCGGAGCATGCGGCCGTGAGGTAAGCCTCACCGGCCATCCGCGCTGAGGCGGGGCACTAAAGAACTACAATAGCTCTCTGACAGGCCCGAACGACCGACGATGCACAGGCGTCACCCCCAGCTCGCGCAAGGCACTCAGATGGGCTGCCGTCGGGTAGCCCTTGTGCTTCGCGAAACCGTAACCCGGATAGCGGGCTTCCAGCTCAATCAGCTCATTGTCGCGCTGCACCTTGGCCAGAATCGACGCCGCCGCAATGGCCGGCACCCGATCATCGCCCTTGACCACCGGCTCCGAGGCGTAATGCCAGACCGGCAGGCGATTGCCATCAACCAATACATAGCCCGGCTGTGGGGCCAGCGCTTCAACCGCGCGTTTCATGGCCAGCATTGATGCATGCAGAATATTGAGTTCGTCGATCTCCGCCACCGAAGCCCGGGCGATAGACCAAGCAATGGCGTGTTCCTTGATAGCCTTTGCCAGTGATTCACGGCGAGCCTCGGTGAGTTTCTTGGAATCGCGCAGGCCCTCGATCGGCCGCGCCGGGTCGAGGATGACAGCGGCAGCCACCACGTCGCCCGCCAGCGGGCCCCGCCCTACTTCGTCGACACCAGCGAGATCGGCACCTTCATAACTGACTTCGAACAGGTCATCCACGGGCCAGCTCCAGCAGGGCTTCGGCAGCCCGGTGCGCATAGTCGCGGCGCAGGGTGGCATGGATATCGTCGAAGGCACTGACCTGCTTCTGGGCGGCCTCACCGCCCTCCAGAAGCGGTTCTGCTGAGGCGGCCATGGCCTCCGCCGTGGCGCCATCCTGCAGCAGCTCTGGAACCAGTGCTCGACCCGACAATACGTTTGGCAATGCCGCAAACGGGGTGATGGCCAGACGCAGTACCAGCCACCAGGACAGCGCGGCCATACGGTAAGCCACGACCATAGGACGCTTCACCAATGCGGCCTCCAGGGTGGCGGTACCGGAGGCCAGCAGAATGGCATCAGCGGCGGCCATCACCACGCGGGAGCGGCCACTAATCAGAGTTACGGGCAGGTCGGGTTGTTGGGTCAGTAGCTTCCGCAGTTCGGCTTCCCGGGCCTGATTTGCAGCAGGCAATACAAAGCTGAGCTGGGGGTTGAGTTGCCACAAAAGTCGAGCCGCCTGCAGGAATACCGGGGCCAACATGCGAACCTCACCGCCGCGACTGCCGGGCAGTAAGGCGAGTATCTTGCCCTGAGCGGGCAAATTCAGGTCGTTGCGGGCCGCAGCCGCATCGGCGCGATCAGGCAGCTCATCGGCCAGGGGATGCCCCACAAACCGCACGGGCACATCGTGCTCTTCGTAAATGCGCGTCTCAAATGGAAACAAGCACAGCATCAAGTCGACAGAGCGCTTGATCTTGTGGATGCGGCGCTGTCGCCAGGCCCACACTGAGGGACTGACCAGATGCGCAGTTTTGACGCCGTGGGCCTTGAGCTTGCGCTCCAGGGTCAGGTTGAAGTCCGGTGCATCAATGCCGAGGAATAAATCCGGCGGATTGTCGCGAAAATGCTCGAACACCGTGCGGCGGATACGCAACAGTTCTGGCAGGCGCTTGAGTGGCTCGACAAAGCCCATGACCGACAGACGGTCCATGGGAAACATGCTCTGCAGGCCCTGGGCTTCCATTAGCGGGCCGCCAATGCCTTCAACAATGAGTTCGTCGCATTGTTCTCGAAGTGCTGCCAGCACTCGGGAGCCGAGAATATCGCCAGAGGCCTCGCCGGCAAGGACACCAATACGCAATGTGCCCGAAGGCATGAATGCTACCTGACGATGCCGCGCTCAGAAGCGCGCACGGAATCGATAAGAATCTGCACTTCCGGCGTTTCTCGGAGCATAGACTCCAGCCGTTGCAGGGCAATATCCAGGGTCAGGCCCTGGCGATAGAGAATCTTGAATGCACGGCGCAGCTGACTGATGGCATCGGCGGATAAACCGCGGCGACGCAGGCCTTCGATATTGATCGTTTTGGCCTCAGCGGGTGAGCCGCTGACCGTGACATAGGCAGGTACATCCTTGCCAATGGCAGTGCCCATACCGCTGAAGCTGTGTGCGCCAATCTTGCAGAACTGATGCACGAGGGTATAGCCACTGAGAATCGCCCAGTCACCCACATGCACATGGCCAGCCAGGGCGGTGTTGTTAACCAGAATAGTGTTGTTGCCCACCACCGAGTCGTGGCCAATATGAACGTAGGCCATGATCAGGTTGTCGTTACCAATCGTAGTCTCGGAACGGTCCTGCACCGTGCCACGATGAATCGTCACGTTCTCACGGATAATATTGTTGTCGCCAATCACCAGCCGGGTCGGCTCGTTGCGATACTTGAGATCAGGAGTAGCCTCGCCAATGCTGGAGAACTGGTAAACGTGGTTATTGGCACCGATAACGGTGGGGCCACGGATAATCACATGGGGCTCGATAATCGTCCCAGGGCCGATTTCGACCTCAGGCCCGATCATCGACCATGGGCCGACCACCACGTCATCCGCAAGCTTTGCGGAAGGATCGACCAGAGCCAGTTCGTGAATCATCGGTCAGCGCAGAGAATCGTGGCGGAAGCCGCCAGCTCGCCATCGACATCAGACTTGACGTCGAATTTCCAGATACCGCGGCGCTCGCCGACAATGGAGGCCCGCAGCATCACCTGGTCACCTGGCACACAGGGACGCTTAAAGCGCAGGTTATCGGCGCCGACAAAGTAGTAGATAGAGCCGTCAGCAGGCGTCTTGTCCATGGTTTTGAAACCGAGGATACCGGCCGCCTGGGCCATGGCCTCTACCAACAGTACACCGGGGAAAACGGGTTGGTCAGGAAAGTGACCGTCAAAAAACGGCTCGTTAACCGAAAGATTCTTGTAGGCGAGGATTGATTCGCCCAGATTCAGTTCCACCACCCGGTCTACCAGCAAAAACGGGTAGCGATGCGGAAGGTGTTTGCGGATTTCGATGACATCCATCATGAATTGCTGTTCCTTTGGAGCTAGGGCCCTTACTTGTCTTCAAGGGAGGCCAGCCGCTGGTAGATACGTTCCAATTGGCTAAAGCGCACCGCGCTTCTGCGCCAGTCCCGCGAGGGCATCATTGGCGTACCGGAGGAGTAGGAACCGGGCTCGGTAATGGACTTGCTCACCATGCTCATGCCTGTCACATGGACGTTGTCACAAATCTCGAGATGCCCTGCCACACCCACCATTCCAGCCAGCGTACAGTTAGCGCCTATGATCGAACTTCCGGCCATTCCGGTGCAACCTGCTATCGCGGTATTTTTGCCGATACGACAGTTGTGGGCGATGTGCACCTGGTTGTCGATTATCACACCATCTTCGAGCACAGTATGCTCAAGTGCACCGCGATCAATCGTCACACTGGCGCCAATTTCCACGTCATTACCGATGCGCACGCCGCCCAGCTGATGGATTTTTTGCCAGCCGGCCTTACCGGGGGCAAAACCAAAGCCATCGGAGCCAATCACGGTCTGGCTGTGGATGAGGCAGCGTTCACCCAGGTGCACGTCGTGGTAGAGCACCACACCGGGCATCAGGGCACTGCCGGACCCAATCCGACAGTTTTGTCCGACCACTACGTTCGCCCCGATAGAGACACCGGCACCGATATCAGCCCCGGTTTCCACCACCGCATTGGGGCCAATAGAGGCTCCCTCACCGATGTTTGCTTCCGCGGCAACCGTTGCGCTGGGGTGCACGCCCTCAGGGACAGCGGGCGCCCGATCAAACAGCGCCGTAGCGCGGGCGTAGCTAAGATATGGGTCTTCGGCAGCCAGGCTGTCCACCGGACAGGCCTCGACCATATCCGCACGTAAAATCACCGCTGCGGCTCGGGTTTTTTCGAGTTGGGACAGGAACTTGGGATTGGCGAGGAAGGTCACTTCCTCGGGGCCAGCATTGGCGAGGGTGCCAAGGCCGGACACGGGGCGCTGGGGATCGCCTGAGAGGGTCAGGCCCAGTTGTTCCGCCAGCTCCCCGAGAGTCATTACCAGGGCGCCTTAGTTGGCCTGATTGAGCTTGTCAGTCACCTTGGCGGTAATGCTGTATCCGGGATCCGCGTGAATCACGGAAGCGCGCGGCATCAGCAGGCCAATGCCTTCAGTAGCGATCAGTTCACGCAGGACTTCCTGAACCTTGGGGGATAGCTCCTGCAGCAACTGCTGGCCCGCTACCTGCTCGGCCTGCTGCAGTTTGCCACCAACGTGCTCAAGGTCTGACTGCTTGCTGGCCAGCTTCTGGCGCGCAGCGGTCTGTTGCTCCTGGCTCATCACAGCGGCATCTTTCTGGAAGGACTTCACCAGCTCTTCCATTTCGGCTTTGAGCTTGTCGAACTCGGCTTTGTCGGCCTTGTAGTCGTCTCCGTTGCGTACTTCTTCAATGCGCTTCTGGGCCAGATCAGTCTGCAGAATAGCTTCCTGCAGGTTTACAACGGCAATCTTGCCCTGGGCCATCGCAGCGCCAGACAGTGTAAACGCCAGCGCAGCAAGGGTTACTTTGAAAAATTTAGACACGGTTATCTCCAATCGTCAGGTAAAAATCAGAAGCCTCGGCCGAGGGTGAACTGGAAGGCTTCTTCCTCATCCTCATCGCCGGCATTAAGCGGCTTGGCCAGGCTGAATGTCATGGGGCCGAACCCGGTAATCCAGGTCACGCCCACACCCACGGAATAACGCAGTTCATCGGCATCGATATCGAAGCAGTTGATCTGGTTTACACCGCAGTTGGTGTTGAATACGTTGCCCACGTCCACGAAGAAGGCAGAGCGCAGCTGGCTGCGATCCTTGATGAACGGCAGCGGGAACAGGAGCTCAGCACTACCCTCAACCAACACGTTGCCACCGAAGGGATCGGGGTCGTCGTTGAGAGTCTCATAGAGCAATTTGTCATCAACCGCGACATAACCAAAGTCGCCGATGGCGGTGGGCTCGCCGGTTTCCTCGTCGACCTCTGTCACCGCGCCGCGGCCCTCATAGAGCTCTGCGGGCGTGGAACGCGGTCCCAAGGTGTTGCTCTCGAAGCCACGCACACTGCCGAACCCGCCGGCAAAGAAGTGCTCGTAGAACGGTAGCTCGGTGGCATCGCCATAACCGTCGCCATAGCCCAGTTCTCCGCGGAAGCGCATTACCCACTCACCCTTGATCGGGAAGTAGACTTCACCGCGGTAATTCAGCTTGTAGAACTCCAGGTCAGAGCCCGGCATGGCCACTTCCAGCGAAACTGAGTTCGAGGTACCTCTGGTGGCGAAACGACCGCGGTTCAGGGTGGACTGTGTCCAGCTGGCGGTGATGGTCCAGTTCAGGAATTCGTCGCCGTTCTCATCGAGGAAGCCCAGGTCAGCAGGCGGTGTCAGATACGACGGTGGCAGCGTATCGATTGGGAACACCTCTTCAGGTCCGGCAAAGGTGCCATCGGGCAGCTGGGTGCTGTCAAACCAATACTCCACCCCGTCTTCCAGACGTGGGCTGGCCTTGATCTCCTGGACGGCAAAGCGACCGGCTGTGATCTCGGTGTCGGAGATACCGAAGCTGAAACCCAGACGCTGGGTTTCCTTAATCGGATAACCGAAGTTCAGGGATGCGCCCATGGTATCGGTGGTATAGCTGGCCACGTTCACCTCGGAAAGGTCAGTGGAGCGGTAGAACACATTAAAGCCGCGGCTCACACCGTCTTCAGTGTAATAAGGGTTGGTGTAGCTGAAGTTATAAAGATCCTGGTAGCGCGAGGAGTTCAGGTTAATACCGACCCGCTTACCAGTACCCATGAAGTTATCCTGCTGCAGATTCAGGCCGAGAATCAGGCCCGCGTCCTGGGCGTAGCCGAAGCTGGCGCCAATACTGCCCGAGGACTGTTCTTCCACGCTGTATTCAACGTCAATCAGATCATCGTGGCCAGGCACCTGTGGTGTTTCCACCGTGGCCCGGCTGAAATAGCCCAGTCGCTCCAGACGAACGCGAGACTGCTCAATTTTGGCCGAGGAGGCGGGGGCACTCTCCATCTGGCGCATTTCACGGCGCAGTACATCGTCGGCCGTCTTCATGTTGCCCTTGAAGCTGATGCGGCGCACGTAGGTGCGTTTGCCGGGATCAACGAAGAACTTCATGCTTACCGTGGTTTCACCTTCTTCCACCTCGGGAATACCGGTCACCTTGGCGAAGTTATAGCCTTCATTACCCAGGCGGCGAGTCATGTATTCCTCGGTACTCGTCACCAGCTGCTGTGAGAAGGTCTGCCCCTCTGCTACCAGCATGAAGCGACGCAGGTCTTCCTCAGGTAACACCAGGTCTCCGGACAGATCGACGCTGCCCACAGTGAACTTGTCGCCCTCGGTCACGTTGGCGGTAATGTAGACTTCTTCTTTGTTGGGGGATACCGACACCTGGGTAGAGTCGATGCGGAACTGCAGATAGCCGCGGTCCATGTAGTAAGAGGTCAGGGATTCCAGGTCACCGGTCAGCTTCTCTTTGGAATACTTGTCGTCGTTAGTAAAAAAGGACAGCCAGCCCGTCGTTTTGAGTTCGAAGACTTCCCCCAGCTCATCGTCGGTGAAGACTTCATTGCCCACCACGTTGATGTGCTTGATCGCCGCCACGGTACCTTCGTTGACGTCGATATTGATTGTGACCCGGTTGCGCGGCTCCGGCACCACCTCGGTATCAATGCTGGCGTCATAACGACCCTGCTGGACGTACTGGCGCTGCAGTTCCAATTGCATGCCTTCGAGGGTAGACCGCTGGAATACCTGGCCAACCGCCAGGCCCGCACCCTTGAGGCCTTCGAGCAGGGCTTCGGTTTCGATCGCCTTGTTGCCGTCGATATTGATCTCGCTAATGCTGGGGCGCTCGGCCACCACGACCACGAGGACATTGCCGTCCCGGCCAATGCGAATATCGTCAAAATTACCTGTCGAGAACAGGCTGCGTGCCGAGGCGCGAATCGCGCGCTCGTCCACCATGTCGCCCACCGCCACCGGCAGCGAAGCAAAGACACTACCGGCTGAAATCCGCTGCAGTCCCTCCACCCGAATGTCAGAGATGATAAATGTCTCGGCGTAGGCATGAGGTACCAAAAGGAGAAGTACCACGGCCAGGTGTTTGAAATATCGCTTAATCAAAATTCACTCAATCGACAGATTCAGCATGTAGCTGAGTTGCTCTTACTGTTCGCTACAGGCGCGTAAAATCGTTATATAGAGCCAGTGCCATCATTCCCAGCACCAGAAACAGGCCCACCTGGTATCCAAGGGCCTGTATTTTCTCAGGTACAGGCCGTCCAGCCAAGAGCTCCACGGTGTAAAAGAGCAGGTGTCCCCCGTCCAGTACCGGGACCGGCAACAGGTTCAATACGCCGAGGCTCACACTGAGCAGGGCCAGGAAGCCAATATAGGACTCCAGCCCCGACTTGGCGGAGGCGGAGGCCACTTTAGCAATGGTAATAGGGCCGCTCAAGTTTTTCGGCGAGATGAGCCCCATGATCATTTTCTTGATCGAATTCAGGGTAAATCCGACCAGTTCCCAGGTCTGCACCACCGCAGCCCCCATTGACTCAATCGGGCCGCGCTGGAAGGTGCGAATCATTTCCGGGGGCATTTCCGGCAGGGCAACGCCCACACCGACGCGGCCAAAGGGCTCAGCACCCTCTTCCACCACGCGTTCAGGGGTGATGACACGCTGCTCAATCTGGCCGTCGCGCTCAATCTCAAGGGTAATGGGCTGGCCTGGTCGGGCGCGCACATATTCCACCCAATCCATCCACTTTTCCATGGGCACAGCATCTGCCCGCAGCACCCGGTCGCCGGTCTGCAGGCCAGCAGCGGCAGCGGGGCTGCCCTCGCTCACGCTGTCTACCACAGGCGGTACATCCGGGGTGTACATGGCAATACCCAGGCCGCCGAACAGATCGGGTTCCTCCTGCTCAGACAGCCAGCGGTCAATAACCACCTCTGACTCATAGACCATATCGGAACCGGGGTAGCTCACCGCAAATTCAATGGTGCCGGAATCACCGATACGATCTAGCAATGCAAAGCTCAGGGCGCGCCAGGTGGGGGTATCGGCGCCATCTACCGCGACAATTTCCTGACCAGTCTCCAGGCCCGCCACATCGGCGATGGAGCCGGTCTCTACCTCACCAATGACCGGCGCATAGCCGCGCTCACCAGCCATAAACAGGAACCAGTAGGCGACCACAGCCAATAACAGGTTTGCCAGCGGGCCGGCGGCCACAACGGCAATGCGCTGGAGTACGGGTTTGCGATTAAATGCCTGTTCGAGCTCTTCCTCGGGCACGTCGCCCTCGCGCTCGTCCAACATTTTGACGTAGCCGCCCAGGGGAATGGCGGCGACTGAATATTCCGTGCCCTGGCTGTCCCGCCAGCTGCCGAGGGATTTGCCGAAGCCGATGGAGAATCGAATGACTTTAACGCCGCACTTACGGGCCACCCAGAAATGGCCGTACTCGTGCACCGCCACCAGCACAGCCAGGGTGAAGAGCGTGATAAGTATGGTGTACAAAATGTCCATTAGCTGACCAGCGTCCCTATCGCTTCGCGGGCGGCCTCCCGGGCCTCCCTGTCTGCAGTTTCGACCACATCGAGGTCCGTCGGTTCAACCGAGGTCACCCGTTCCATGGCCGACTCAATCACTCGCGGAATGTCCGTAAAGCGAATTCTCTCGTCCAGAAATGCCTCTACCGCCACCTCATTGGCAGCATTACAGATAGCCATGGCCGTGCCACCGCTCGCCACCGACTCACGGGCCAGGCGCAAACAGGGGAACCGCTGCTCGTCCGGAGCCTCGAAATCGAGCCTGGCGGTGGTAATCAGATCCAGCGGCGCCACGCCGGCATCCACCCGCTGGGGCCAGGCTAGCCCGTAAGCTATGGGGGTACGCATATCGGGATTGCCAAGCTGGGCAATCACAGAACCGTCCACATACTGCACCATGGAGTGAATAATACTCTGCGGGTGCACAATCACATCAACCTGTTCCGGGCCGACATCAAAAATCCAGCAGGCTTCGATAAATTCCAACCCCTTGTTCATCAGGCTTGCGGAGTCTACGGAAATCTTGCGCCCCATGGACCAGTTGGGGTGCGCGCAAGCCTGATCCGGGGTGGCCTCGGCCATTTGCGCGTGGGTCCAGTTGCGGAAGGGGCCACCAGAGGCCGTCAGCAAAATCTTACTCACGCCCTTGAGTTGAGGGCGCGCCTCGCTATCAGCGGGCATGCACTGAAAAATCGCGTTGTGTTCGCTGTCGATAGGCAACAATCGGGCGCCTGAATCGCGCACGGCCTGCATCAGGAGATGGCCTCCCATGACCAGCGACTCCTTGTTCGCCAGCAACAGAGTTTTGCCCGCTCGCGCCGCCGCGAGGGTAGAAGGCAGGCCGGCGGCACCGACGATGGCCGCCATGACACAGTCGACTTCCGGGGCAGTCACAACCTGCTCCAGGCCTGCATCACCACACAATACCTCGGTGACCGAACCCGCGGCCAGCCCCTTGCGCAGGGCCTCAGCAGCCCTTTCATCAGCCATAACGGCATAGCGCGGCTGGAACTGCTCACATTGGGCAAGCATGGCGTCTACCGAGCGGTGTGCGGCCAGGGCATATACCTGGAAATCTTCGGGGTGGCGCCCGATCACATCGAGGGTGCTGACACCAATAGAACCTGTGGACCCTAGAACAGAGACCTGACGTACCGCACTGCTCATCGTCACCAGCCCGCCAGAACCAGACCCAGGGTAAATACCGGTGCGGCTCCACAGAGACTGTCGAGACGGTCGAGGAAACCACCGTGACCCGGCAGCAGGCTACCGCTGTCTTTGCAGCCACTTTCGCGTTTGACCATGCTGACGGTCAGGTCACCCACGACTGAGGCAATACTGGTCGCCACTACAATGGCCAGCACAGCCAGCAGGGAAATATGTGCGCCCTGGGCGGGCAGGAAAAACCACAACGCAACACCGACCGCAGCAGCGGCAATCTCACCACCCCAGAAACCCTCCCAGGTTTTCGCGGGGCTGACCGCCGGCGCCAGCTTGTGTTTGCCCAGGGACTTCCCGCTGAAATACGCACCGACATCCGCTGCCACAACGATGACCACCATGGAAATCAACAACAGGCCTCCCTGAGAGAAGCTCAGCAGGTAGATCGCCGCTGTCCAGGCCGGCGCAAGCACCAGCAACCCGATCAGAGAGCGCATCCACTGGTTACTCCAGAGCACCGCACTTCCCGGGTAGGACTTAATCCATAACAGGGCAAATGACCACCACAGGGTCGCCAGACCAAGAATCGGCTGAACCTGTTCACGAGCCGGGTTTTGACCCAAGCCGCATGTTACGTAGATAACACCCACTACGCTGCCCAGCACTGCTACAAACAGGCCTCTGGCAGGGGCACTTTCCCAGCCGGCCAGACGCGACCATTCCCAACCGCCGGCGAGCACAATCAGGGCAATCGCCAACGCCAGAGCAGGGACCGAGAGAAAGGCGATAGCGGCGAGAAAGAGGCCCGCCATTATCAGCGCCGTAATAATGCGCTGCTTAAGCATCGAGATCTGCTCCTGCCACCAGGCCATCAGGATCACGCAGCCCGAAACGCCGTTCGCGGCGGCTATAGTCAGCCAGCGCCCGGGCGAATTCCAGTTCGCCAAAATCAGGCCACAGAGTGTTCGTGAAATACAGCTCACTGTAAGCGAAATGCCACAGCATGAAATTACTGATACGAGCATCGCCCCCGGTGCGTATGCAAAGGTCGGGGCGCGGCAGGTCGGCAATAGAGATATTCCGATCAATCATCTGAGCGTCGATGCTGTAGGGGTCAAGCTCTCCCAATTGGGCCTGGCGGGCCAGCTTTTGCGCTACCTGGGCGATGTCCCACTGGCCGCCGTAATCTACCGCAATCACGACAGTGGCCTCGGTATTGCCAGCAGTGAGATGTTCAGACTGCTGCATCAACCGCTGCAGGCGGCCACTGAATCGCGAGCGCTCGCCAATAAACCGCAGGCGAATACCGTCCTTGTGCAGTTCGCGCACTTCACTGCGCAAATAGCGCGACAACAGGGCCAGCAATGCCCGCACCTCGGGCAGCGGACGCCCCCAGTTTTCACTGCTGAAAGCAAATAGGGTGAGCACTTCAACGCCGTGGTTACGGCAGGCTCGGAGAATATTGCGGACTGCTTCTACGCCGGCGCGATGGCCGGCCGGGCCGGGAACGCCGTTGCGCTTTGCCCAGCGATTGTTGCCATCCATGATGATGGCAACATGCCGTGGCACAACGGTTTCGCGACTGTCAGTTTCGCCCCGCGAATTGGATTCAGACATGGCTGAGAACCGGGCTACGGGCCCTAGATCTCCATGAGGTCGGCTTCTTTCTCAGCCAACATTTTTTCAACTTTGGCAACGAAGCCGTCGGTGAGCTTTTGCACCTCATCCTGACCGCGACGCTCATCGTCCTCAGAAATTTCCTTTTCCTTGACGAGGTCCTTGAGCATGCCATTGGCATCGCGACGGGCATTGCGAATAGAGACGCGAGCAGACTCCGCCTCCTGGCGCGCCTGGCGAATATAGCCCTTGCGGGTTTCCTCGGTCAGCATCGGCATCGGGATACGAATCACCTCGCCTGCCGTTGCCGGGTTCAGGCCCAGGTCGGACTTCATAATCGCTTTTTCAATGGCCGGGATCATAGTCTTATCCCAGGCAGTCAGAGACAGGGTGCGCGCATCTTCCACGTTCACGTTAGCCACCTGATTCAGGGGGGTATCGGAACCGTAATACTCGACCTTCAGGCCATCCAGCAGGCTGGGGTGCGCGCGGCCTGTGCGGATTTTGTTGAAATTGTGATTCAGCGCGTCGAGGCTTTTTTCCATGCGCTCGCCAGCTTCAGATTTAATATCGTCGATCACGTTTATGATTCCTCCTGTGGCGCCGATTGTTCAATCAAAGTACCGTCATCGCCACCGCGGACGATATTGAGCAGGGCGCCCTGCTTCTCCATTTCGAATACCCGCACCGGCATATCGTGATCCCGACACAGGCAAATTGCAGTGAGGTCCATCACCTCAAGTTTTTTGTCCAGCACCTCATCGTAAGTGAGGCGATCATACTTAACGGCATCCGCCACTTTCATGGGGTCGGCCGAATACACGCCATCGACCTTGGTCGCCTTGAGCACCAGCTCCGCATCGACCTCGATGCCTCTTAGGCAGGCCGACGAATCTGTGGTAAAGAAGGGGTTACCGGTGCCTGCTGAAAAAATAACCACATCACCGTTATTCAACGCTCGAATGGCCTTGCGGCGATCATAGTGATCTACCACGCCACTCATGGGAATCGCAGACATGACCTGGGTGGAGATGTTGGAGCGTTCCAGCGCGTCGCGCAGTGCCAGTGCATTCATCACCGTGGCCAGCATGCCCATATGGTCACCTGTGACCCGGTCCAGACCCGCTGTCTGCAGCGCGGCGCCGCGGAACAGATTACCGCCACCTACCACCAGGCCCACCTGCACACCAATACCAACCAACTGGCCGATTTCCAGCGCCATCTGGTCGAGCACTTTGGGGTCGATGCCAAAGGCTTCACTGCCGGTCAGCGCCTCGCCGCTCAACTTGAGCAGAATGCGCTTGTACTTCTTTTCACCAGTCATCTGGGGCATATCTCACCTCTCCTGAACTGGGACGCTATCTTACAGGAACAAGGCCCGGCACCCCAGCGGCAATTTCGGCAAATTCAAACGAAAAGAAGCCCGCGAACGGGCTTCTCAGGAACTGCCTGGTGCTTACAGGAAAGCCAGCAACGCCCAGATAACAGCCGTCAGTGCGACACTGCAGTGAATGACACCTTTCACTGAGGTCATCGGGCCAGTTTTACCGAACAGGGCGTTGGCTTCGAGCGCCAGAATAATCGCCGCGCACGCGCCGACACCGGCCATGCTGATATCGGCGATGTACAGGTGCTTGGAACCGAGCATACCGAACAGCATGGGGCCAGAAAACAGCGTATTGGTGCGTGATGCCAGGCCAGCCTTCGCAGCCGCTGCAGGGCCGTCGCCTTCTTTCAGGCCAATAACAATCTGCTGGTTAGGCCAGATGATGAGCCATACGTTCAGGAACATCAGGATACCCGCCAGGGAGCCAATCCAGATCACCGGCATACCTTTGAGGTTGGTTGATGCACCGACCAGGTGCAGCAGGACCAGACCGGTAAGGAACGTGAACATGGCGCCCCAACGGAACCACCACAACGCGCGCGGAGCCAGTTTCTTTACGGCATCGGCCTTGGCGTCTGCCTCGGCTTCCTTGAAGTATTCTGTCTGTACGAAGTTGAAGTAATAGAGCAGGCCGATCCAGGTAATGCCAAACAGCACGTGGGCCCAGCGGAAAATAAACTCGAGAATCATGCGATACCCCCCTTTTTAATTGTTGTGGTCGCCCGTTGATTATACACTTGCGCCGTCGCGGCGAAAGGCGCGATTTCTAGCCCCCACGCTTCGTAGGGGTTTTCTTGTTGTACATCCACCACTACCGACATTGAGGACACTGCTCATGGCCTTTGAACTGCCTGCCCTGCCCTACGCCAAAGATGCGCTCGAGCCCCACATCTCCGCCGAGACGCTGGAATTCCACTACGGCAAACACCACCAGACTTACGTCGACAAACTGAATGGCCTGGCCGCAGCCAATGGCCTGGAAGGCAAAACTCTCGAAGAAGTCGTAAAAACCTCTGAAGGCGGCGTCTTCAACAACGCAGCCCAGATCTGGAACCACAGCTTTTACTGGAACTGCCTGAGCCCTAATGGCGGCGGCGAAGCCACCGGCGATATCGCTGCAGCCATCGATGCAGCCTTCGGATCTTTCGACGCGTTCAAGACAGCCTTCACCGAAAGCGCCATCAACAACTTTGGCTCTTCCTGGACCTGGCTGGTCAAAAATGCAGATGGCTCCGTGGCAATCGTTAACACTTCCAATGCTGCTACCCCGCTGACTGAAGAAGGCGTGACACCGCTGCTGACAGTCGATCTGTGGGAGCACGCCTACTACATCGACTATCGCAATGCGCGCCCCAAGTACATGGCAGCCTTCTGGGCGCTGGTTAACTGGGAATTCGTCAACGCGAACTTCGTCTGATTTCGCATCGCGAAACAATGGAAAAGGCCCTGCACCGATACCGGTGCAGGGCCTTTTTTATGAATAAGTGATTTCCCCTGGCGGGAAAATACTCAGGCCATCAGTGCCTTGAGGCTCTCCGCATCCAACTGCTGTGCCTGCTCAAGCGCGGCAAACAGCGGCGCGCGAACGCGTTCCTTGGTGGCCTTGTGCGCAGCCATATTAATGCCAGACAACTGTTCTGCCACAGCAACAGCACGCGCCATCACACCGTCCACATCAACGGCTTCATCCACATAGCCCGCCGCTACACCACCGTCAGCGTCGTACAATACGCCACAGTTAACGGCCCGATCAAAATGCGCCGGGGCAAGCTTGGCCCGGGCAATCTCTACCCCGAAGTAAGGCAGCGTCATACCGATAGCTACCTCATTCAGACCCAGCTTAAAGGGCCCTGAGGTTCCAATGCGGTAATCGGCCGACATCAGCATAATCGCACCCATGGCCAGGGCATGGCCGGTAACGGCCAGCACTACCGGGGTTGGGAAGGTCAGCATACGCCGGGCCAGATCGCCACCACGGGTAACGAGATCCATCATCGCATCGCCACCCTGCCCCATAACGGAGAGATCGAAGCCCGCCGAAAACTTGCCAGCGCGCCCCGCGAGGATAACGACCTTGCCCACGGCTTCAGCCTGATCGAACGCAGCACCAAGCTGCTCGAGCATCACAAATGAAACGGCATTGGCCTTGCCGTCATCCATCTGGATCAGGCAGTACTTTTCTTCTTCGGTGAAGGTGACGATTTGTGACATGGATACCTCTGGAGGGATTGTTCTGTTCTGAGGGCATATACCGTAGTGCAAACCGGCGGCAAAGGCCACCAAAACCGGGGCCAGCATTCGGGGACAGACCACATTTATTTGGGGATCGACCGCACTCCCCGGGTCGTACCTTGTTCTCTCCCCAAATAAATGTGCTCTGTCCCCTACAACGCGGTCGATCCCCGAACAATTGTGGTCTGTCCCCAAAAAATGCCCCCAAAAAAAAACAAAAAAGCCCGGCACTAGGCCGGGCTTTTTGGGTTTGCCTGAGAGGCTGGGCTTACATCATGCCGCCCATGCCGCCCATGCCGCCCATGTCTGGCATGGCAGGNGCCGCCGCAGCCGCATCCTGAGGTGCATCGGCAACCATTACCTCGGTGGTGATCATCAGACCAGCCACGGAACCAGCGGCCTGCAGCGCAGTGCGGGTTACTTTGGCGGGGTCGAGAATACCCATCTCGATCATGTCGCCGTACTCGCCAGTGCCAGCGTTGTAGCCGAAGTTGCCTTCGCCGTTGCTGACCTTGTCCAGTACCACAGAGGCTTCGTCACCAGCGTTGCTGACGATCTGGCGCAGAGGACCTTCCATGGCGCGCAGCGCAGCTGCAATGCCGTGGTTCTGGTCTTCATTGTCGCCTTCCAGGCCTTCGATAGCCGCAATAGCGCGCACCAGGGCAACACCACCGCCGGCAACAACACCCTCTTCAACCGCAGCGCGGGTCGCGTGTAGGGCGTCTTCAACGCGGGCTTTCTTCTCTTTCATTTCGATCTCGGTGGCGGCGCCAACCTTGATGACTGCAACACCGCCAGCCAGCTTGGCAACGCGCTCCTGCAGCTTCTCACGATCGTAGTCGGAAGAAGTGTTTTCGATCTGGGTGCGGATCTCGCCCACACGCGCCTGGATAGCAGCAGCTTCACCAGCACCGTCGATGATAGTGCTGTTGTCCTTGTCCATGGTTACGCGCTTGGCGGTGCCCAGGTGTTCCAGAGTGGCGGACTCGAGGTCCAGGCCCACTTCTTCAGAGATCACAGTACCGCCGGTCAGGATAGCGATATCCTGCAGCATGGCCTTACGACGGTCACCGAATCCAGGTGCCTTACAGGCAGCAACTTTAACAATGCCACGCATGTTGTTCACAACCAGGGTGGCCAGGGCTTCGCCTTCAACATCTTCGGCGATGATGACCAGCGGCTTGGAAGCCTTGGCAACCTGCTCCAGCAGGGGCAGCAGTTCGCGGATGTTGGAGATCTTCTTGTCTACCAGCAGGATGAAGGGCGCTTCAGATTCGACGCTCATGCTGTCCTGGTTGTTGATGAAGTAGGGAGACAGGTAACCACGGTCAAACTGCATACCTTCAACCACGTCCAGCTCGTTTTCGAGGCCGGAACCTTCTTCAACAGTGATAACGCCTTCTTTGCCAACCTTGTCCATGGCTTCGGCGATGATGTCACCTACCTGGGCGTCGGAGTTAGCAGAGATAGTGCCTACCTGGGCAATCGCCTTGGAATCTTCACAGGCAATGGAAGCTTCCAGGATCTTCTCAACGGCAGCCGCAACAGCCTTGTCGATACCGCGCTTGAGATCCATCGGGTTCATACCAGCGGCAACAGACTTCAAGCCTTCGTTGACGATGGACTGAGCCAGTACTGTGGCAGTAGTAGTACCGTCACCGGCCACATCAGAAGCCTGGGAAGCAACTTCCTTCACCATCTGCGCGCCCATGTTTTCGAACTTGTCTTCCAGTTCGATTTCCTTGGCAACAGATACACCGTCTTTAGTGACAGTAGGAGCGCCAAAGGCTTTGTCGAGGATTACGTTGCGACCCTTGGGGCCGAGAGTTGCCTTAACGGCGTTGGCGAGTGTGTTCACGCCGTTGAGCATGCGAGAGCGAGCGTCGTCGCCAAAAAATACGTCTTTTGCTGACATCGTCTAAATTCCTTAAAACTTAATCTGGTCGTGTTCTATTCGGGCGGGTCTTATTCGACCACAGCGAAGATCTCGCTCTCACCCATGATGATCAGTTCTTCACCGTCGATTTCGATGGTGTTGCTGCCGGCGTACTGGCCGAAGACCACGGTATCGCCAATTTTTACGGCCAGGGGGCGTACTTCGCCGTTATCCAGGACCTTGCCTTCACCAACTGCAACGATCTCGCCCTGATTGGGCTTTTCCTTGGCGGAACCGGGCAGCAGAATGCCACCTGCACTGGTTTCTTCCTCTGCGTTGCGACGAACGACCACGCGGTCGTACAGGGGACGGATACTCATTTGTCTGTTTCTCCTAGTGACAATGTTATGAGAGCCCTCAGCGGGGCGCTGCTAGGTTCATGGGGCCGCCCCGGAACATTTCAAGGGGCGACTAGCACTCTTTTTGAGAGAGTGCTAATTCTAGTGCGAGTTACGGCGGGGTCAAGGGGCTGGACAGAAAGGCCTGAAAGTAAATTTATAGACTTATTTTCAATACCTTATGGTTTCATATCGTCATCGACGCGGCGAAATCGCCCCTCGATAACGGAGTCGGCAGACTGATCATACTGGGGCCGGTAGGGTTCTGGCTCGGGAGCGCCAAAAAAACGGGCCACACGCCGGCGCAAGGGACCGATCACCACCACCAGGGCGGCAATATCGGTCAATATGCCGGGGACGGCAATCAGGATGCCCGCCAGGCCCATGGCCATATCATCCACCAGTAACCGCGGACCAAGGACCGCCCCCTGCTGGGTTTCGCGCAGCTGCTGGAACAATTGCATGCCCTGACGGCGCAAAATAGCCATTCCAAGCACCAGCGTGGCGAGCACGTAAAAAATAGCCGTGAGCGCGGAAGTTTCAATCCCCAGCTGAATTAATGTGAAAAGCTCCAGCCATGGCAGAAGCAGAAAAAATAGTCGCATTGTGTCCTCTCTCTCGCTAAGAAACTATGGGGGCACTCTACGAATTTGCAAGGTCTCTAAAACGCGTAGTTGACGCCCACAGACCATTTGCGGTCGACCTTTTCGATAGCCTGTTCTGCAGGCAGATTGTCGTAGTTGTATTCCAATTGCACCACCGAGCTGAGCTGGCCGCTAATTGGATACTTGAAGCCGGTGATGGTATTCACCTCGTAATCCGTACCCTCCTCAAACGACTGCAGCAAGGCGTGGCGGTGGAACATTTCTACCCCGCCCCCATCGATACGCCAGGCAAAGTCCAGATTCCACAGGAATGCCGGACGGCTGCGGGATTCGCCGGTGGCGAAATCCTCGTTTACGTAGTTCACCGTCCCCTTGCCAAGCAGATCAAAATAGACGGTTTCCAGGAACTGATATCCCATCCCCATACCAACGGAATAACGTTCATCCAGCTCCCTGAATTCATCGGTCTCATAAAATCCGTTCCCGGTGACAAACCACTGGTCGGTGAAAAATTGGTCGTACTGGTAGCTGCCCAGCCAGGACTCACGGGTTTTCTCTCCATCGGCGCTTTCGTCCTGATAGCGCAGCGCCAGGGTATGACGGGAGTCCAACAACCGGAATTCACTGCGTGCATTGACGTCATACTTGGTGATATCGCTGTTGCCAGATGAGTCCTCAAGCGCCAGCGCTACCAAGCCCTTCTGCTGCAACAGTGGCTGAGGATCCATCAGCGTTTCCCCTGCCCCCACCACGAGCTTCCAGTCCAACAAGGGCCGCACACCCTCATCACAATGCAAATGCTGCTCATCCAGCTTCACGAACATCCAGCAATTGTGGAGTTCCTCGCCCGTCAGCTTGAGGTCGAAGTGGTCGCCGCTCTCTATGAAATCCACGTGGCGGAGTTCAATTTGTAAATCGCCGAGTATCGCCGACGTCCAACTCACCTTGCCGTCATCTATGCCGACCATAACGCCGGTGATAGACTCTCCATCAGTGAAATATATGCGATCAGCTAATGCATTGTGGGATGTAAAAAGCACTGCCAACAACAACAGGATTGATCGAGTCAAAGACACTGCAGAGCCGAACCGGAGAATTTTATGGTGCATGGATTATCTGTTTTCTCGTGGTGCGGGTCGCACGGTTGAACACTGATATCAATGAACGCATCTGGCAGGTCGTATTACTCATTCCCGAGGGCAAGGTGTCGACCTACGGCGATGTGGCTTACAAGGCAGGACTGCCAGGCGCCGCAAGGCGGGTCGGCAGAGCGCTTAAGGGACTCCCTGAAGATACCCGTATTCCTTGGCACCGGGTAGTTAACTCGCAGGGGCGCATTTCACTGCCAGAAGGTTCTGCATCGCAGTATACCCAAAGGGAAAGACTGGAGGCAGAGGGTGTCGGCTTCAAGGCCAATAAATCTATCGACCTTAATCGTTATCGTTGGGACTAGCCGCAACCTCGTCGTCTTCCGGGTACAGTTCACGCAAGGCCGCAAGCTCATCCTCCCGTGCCAACATCTCGGTCGATAGCCGCTTCACCTCTCGCGCAAGATGCTGTCGGTCGGCCTTTTCCCGCTCTAACAAGCCCAGCAGGCCATTGACCAGCGCGGCAACGTAGCGCGGTGCAACCTTGTCCGGCTCAGGCACGTCCGATTCACCATCACTGGCCTGTACCTGTGCAAACTGCGCATCACCGGGCAAGAACTGATTAACCAGTGCAATTTCGTGATTGATTGCTGCCGCTTCTTCATCATTGAACTTCACATCGATGGATAACGGCGTATCTTCGATTTCCCGCATCAGGCGATGCAGTAGTTCCTGATGCTGGGTCATACCCCGCTCCGGGTTATAAACCCCATCCAGATAGAGGGGGTACTGGCCGTTAAGCTGCAATAAGAGTGAAGTGCCGTTGAAACCCAACGACGTATTGCTGGCGCGCTCAGTTGCTATTGGCAGCGTCAGATACCCCAGGTCGATCGAGTGTAAAAAATCATCGACAGGGTTGCCATCCACAAACTGATCGGGGTCAAATGCCCGCACTTTCAGCCTGTCCTCGCCAATCGCGTTTGCCCAGCGTCGCACGGCGGCAAAACGCGTACGGCGCTTGCAATCCTGCAACAGCGCTTCGCCTGATGAGAGCGCATCGAGCTGCTTGACTGCTTGCTCCCAACGACTCTTGATAGACGTCAGCGGATGACGCACATAGATAACCGCGACACATTCGTCGAAGAACGGTTCGGCGAAATCCAGAAACGCACGCAACTCATCGACAAAAAATTGCTCTAGCCCCTCTGCGGAGACAATTGCCGTACCCTCGTCGAAGGAGGTAAAGAACGCGCGCCATTGTTCTAGCAAACGCTCTCGCTCTTCTTCCCAGGCCTCATCTGACGGAGGAGCAAATTGGCGATAATAAAACCCGACCTTGGGGTTACGGCGAAACAGGGCTGCCAGTTCATATGAGTGATTGTAGGGCCGCCAGCCCGGGTAAAACACATTGGCTGAGCGCAGCTCGGCGGCCATCTCGCCCAGGGATTCCTGAATGGTCGTGGTACCGGTTTTAGCCATGCCGGCATGAATCACCAGACGCTTCACGATCTGACACTCTCATCGCTGCGCCAGGGGGCCACCCAGAAGAGGAGTAGCATGCCCGGCAGAGCCAGCACGGCACAAAGCACAAAAAATTCTACCCAGCCGATCTGCTCGACAATCCATCCGGTACTGGCATTGGCAAACGTGCGCGGCAATGCAGCCAGCGCGGTAAACAAGGCGAACTGGGTCGCAGCGTACATCTTGGAGGTTTCCCGGGCAATAAAGGCAGTAAAAGCCGCCGTACCCAGGCCGACCCCCAAATACTCAAAACCAATCACCAATGCCAGCAACCAGAGCTTGGCCCCGCTGGCCGCCAGCACGGCGAAGCCCAGAATGCTGACAACCTGAACGACGCCGAACAACCACAGGGCGCGATTAATACCGAGCTTAATCATGAGCCCGCCACCGAGCAGTCCGCCGATGATCGCCGGCCAAAGTGCCGCATTCTTGGCAACAAGACCTATTTCGGTCTTGGTGAAACCGAGGTCCAGATAAAACGGGGTGGATAACGCCGTCGCCATGTTATCGCCGAGCTTATACAGGAACATAAAGCACAGAATAAGCAACAAAGCCTGCCAGCCTTTGCGCTGCAGATACTCCTTAAACGGCGCCACCACAGAGCCATACAGTCCCATCGCCGGGGGGCGCTCCGTTTCAGGTTCAGCAACACACAACGTCATGCCAATGCCCGCCAGCATGAATCCGGCGGTAATCCAGAATACTGACTCCCAGGGCAGAATGTCGGCCAGAATCAGTGACAGCGACCCCGGAATCAGGCCGGACAGCCTGTAGGCCTGAACATGAATAGAGTTACCTAGCCCGAGTTCCTCATCCGGCAGGATTTCGCGACGATAAGCATCAATGACAACGTCCTGGCTGGCTCCGAAAAACGCGACAATCAGCGCTGCCCAAGCAATCGTGGCGGTCTGAGAACCGGGCTGGAACCAGCCAAGTAGCCCGATCGACAGCAGTAGGCCGAGCTGAAAGAGCAGTAACCAGCCGCGACGGCGCCCCAGCAGAGGCAATTCCCAGCGGTCCAGGAATGGCGCCCACAAGAACTTCCAGTTGTAAGGCATAAGAATGAGCGCGAAGAAGCCGATCTCGGTGAGGGACACTCCCCCCTCGCGCAACCAGGCCGGCACCAGCTGAATCAAGACATACAGCGGCAGGCCTGAGGCAAAGCCAGTAAAGATACAAATCAGCATGCGGCGATTAAAAATCGCCTCGCGCCAGGGCGTTGCGGGGTTACTCACTGCAACCCTCCCGGTGCCTCAGGGGCCGATAGTCAATCGACATCGAACCCCATCTGACGGACAAATTCGATATCGGCAGGGTCAAACTGCGACAGGTCCTGATCGCGGAAACGGCCTGCAGTTGCAGGGGCACGCACCGACGCGGCAATGTCGGCCATGTCTTTTTTACTGATCTGAATCGCAGCAAATTCCCGCAGCGCTTCCAGTTCTCCCTCGGGATCGGCGCACAGGCGATCAAAACTGAGAAAATGAAGACGGTGCCCCAGACGCTTGCGGAAGCCCTGCATCCTCTTGTGGCTCGCCACCCAGTAACGCAACGCAGCCGCCGGGGCAGGCTCAAGCTTCTGATCGAGCATCAGCTCACCCCAGAAATACTTGAGCTGGTTCTGGTTGTCACTAAAGGCCATGTCCAGACCATTGCGCACCACGAAAACGTATTTCATGTCTGGGAAGCAGCGATCCAGCTGCGGCAGCATGATGTGTGAATTCGGCTCCTTCCAGCCCCAGTGCTCGTGGCGACGATCGTGGGTTGGACTGTGCAACAGCGAATCGCGGGCACGCTGCAAATGCTCTGCCGGCACGACCGGTGCCCGGTCAAGCGCTGTGGCCTCGTCAAGAAGAACACGCAGCTCTTCGGAAAGTTCCACGCCGTGGCGCATGGCATTGGCAAAAATCCAGCTCAACTTCTCGACTTCGTCATCCGATTTCAGCAATAGCGAGCGACGCAAAAACAGCAGAGTGAA
Organism: Halioglobus sp. HI00S01; assembly: GCF_001635445.1. NCBI lineage: Bacteria > Pseudomonadati > Pseudomonadota > Gammaproteobacteria > Cellvibrionales > Halieaceae > Halioglobus > Halioglobus sp. HI00S01. Next base: position 348,738 of record NZ_LWEE01000265.1, on the reverse strand, counting down.
CCAGAGATTATCCAGCGAATCATTGAGCTCGCCGCCAAAATGCACACCCATACGGCGCAGCAGTGTCACAACCAGTCGAGTACCACTGCCGCCGAGACCGCCAATAACAATGGGCGCAGCGTCTTCCCGCGCGATGCGGTAAACCGGTACCGCCTCACCGGCTGCCAATACACTGTGGGACAGGAACCGGGCGGAATGTCTGATCTGATAGGCCAGGTCATCCTTGTGCGCGTTAATCTTGCCCGCCAGGTGCCGCATTAACTTGGCATCCTGACCTTTGATATAAGTGGTAATCTCCTGCGCATCAGCCCGCGACAAGTCGATCCCCTCCCAGGGCTCATCGCCAACAGGCTCTTCCTCGTAAAACAGCTTGCCATCGGCCCGCCCGAAGTAATCTCGGGCAATCACCTCATTGGCATGCGCACTGGCATCGAGGATTTCGCGGCGCTGGGCCGGTGACAGTAATGACTGACTGGCAAAATAACTGGTGGAAGATTGGTCTTTTTCAGCCGAGAACCGCATGAGCAACTGATTAAAGCGCTCATTCTTCTTGGAGTCAGTCACCAGCGTATTAATCATCCGCTTGTACTCGCCTGCGGCCAGTGAAAGACGCGGGTTAGAGTTGCCGCTTTTCAGGCTGAAATTATCCTCGGCGATGTCCTGACGAAACACGTGGTACATGAAATCGCGGCGGATATCCCCTTTGTGGAACTGTTCACGCTCATAGGGGCGCACAATCAATTTGCCAGGTTCCAGGGAATCAGCCCAGGGGGCCAGCACTTTCAGGTAGTCGAAGCGTTCCTGCTGTTTCCGGTAAATCAGATCGATGCGACGTTTCTGCGGCCCGGCCTTAATCTGCTGGTTGTAGCTGGCCATGATGATGTTGTCCTGTCGGCGCAGGTATACCACCACGTGCACATCAAACCAGGCTGACACCTGTGCACAGAAACGGCGAGCTTTGGATTCCTCAGCCCAGGCCATAAGCTCCGAAGAGAGCAACACATTTCCCTCGGCGCAGTCGGCGAGCTTAGGCGCCCACTCTTCCACCGTCTGGAAATTCCACTGGTCTTCGAGGAAACGGGGAATATGCGGTGACAGCAGGTGGTGCGCGTTGGACATAATGCCCTGACGCGGGTAGCAGATATCCCGCTCCTTGAGAGCCTTGCGGTTATCCCAGAAGAAATTCTGCAATGCCGTGGTACCGGTCTTACCCATGCCGATATGCACGTACAACTTCTTCTTCATTCTTCCTCTCTATAACCCGGATTGAGCACCGGGTTCTCGCTATACGGTTGCGTGTAATCCTGGCTCGAGCAGCGCGAGACGATAGGCCTCGTCATGTTTTTCGGCCAGTACCGCAGGATCAAATTTTTCGGCCGCAGCAGGTACCGCTGCATGCAGTGAAGCGTAATAGTCAGCATCTCCCGCCAGGCGCGCCATTTCACTTGCCAGACGAGCGATATCAATTTCGTGGTTATCCAGGGGGACCACCGCACCCGCTGGCCCCTGACTGCTGTCCAGCATACGCGAAATTTCACCCAGATCAGTGGCCAGATAAGGCACGCCTGTCTGCAGGCATTCAATAATCACCAGAGGGAAACTCTCACCGCGGAACTTCGATGGCAGAAAGCCCACATCGGCCACGGCAAAGTAGCCGCGCACATTGCGCTGAAAACCTTCCAGGTGCACGTAGTCTGGCAGCTCACTGGTCGCAAGACGATCGTATTCAGGGCCGTCACCCACCAGCAATAGATGGATATCACGACCGCTTTGCTCGCGCGCAACGCCGGTGGCGGCAATAGCCTCAGCCCAGCCCTTTTCCGCCATAGCGCGGCTGACCAGCGTAAAGACAAACGCGTCTTCGGGCAGCCCGAGCACCTCGCGGCTCAGCGGCTCGAAGTTTTCAAGCTCCAGGGCGTTGTCGATACAGCTGGTACGCGCGTACTGCAGCAGACCGTGGCGATTAATCGCCTCCAGGTTCTTCTCGGCAACATATATCAAGCGCGCACTGCGCTTGACCAGGCGCGGAAGAATGGGCCTCAGGTCATATTCGTTAATAGTCTCGTACATGCCGTGCAAGGTCACCACGGTCTTGCAATCTACATCTTCCGGCAGCAAATCGAGAATCGTGCTATCCATCCAGGCATGGTGTGAGTGCACCAGATCGATGTCGAAATCCTCAATAATCCGCTCCAGCTGGCCGAAGTCGGATACGATGGGAATATCTTTGCGAAGCTTACCGTACACACCCTCCATCCGCGGTTCACGGGCGCAGTCCAGGTAGGTCACGTTATATCCATACCGCTTCATGATATTCGCCAGACTAACCGGGAAGGTTTCTCCACCACCCGAGCAGAACGCATAGGATGCCATTAGCAGGTTGGGCGCTCTCTGCTCGTCCTCGGACGCTATGCAGGCCAGGCTGTAGCAGTTCTCCAGGGCCTCATCACTATAATCACCGCGTGTTTCGCGCCAGTGAATTTCGAGGTTGTCACGCAACTGCTCGAACACGCTGACCGGGACATCAAAATAGCGCTGCACTGTTTTGGCGACCATTTCATGCTCGCGATAAAACGCATCCTGTGAGTAGGAGCTGACCGAGGTGTTCTGACCGTGAATCCGGTAATAATTGCAGGCCTCGGGGGAATAGGCCAGCATTCCGCCACGCAGGAGGTGCAGGTACAGTACCCAATCGCCGCAGGTGCGCATTTTGCGCCATTCAGGATCGTCGAGAATTTCCAACTGCCGCGGGGTGCGGAACAACGCCGAGCTAACATTCGGCACAATGTTCTTGACCGCAAAAGCCTCACGCACAATAGCCGGTCCTGTTTCGATGATCGGCGCGTTCCAGCGCTGCGGATCGATATCGTGCAGGTACTCGTTAATCGACCAAATCTGTTTTTCGCCGTCACCGTCCATGAACACGGTGCGAGCATAGGCCAGGGTAATGGCCTCGTTTTCGAAATACGGCACCAACGTTTCGAGAAAATTCTCGGTACACCAGTCGTCACTCTCCGCGATCCAGACGATGTCGCCTTTGGCCAGATTAAGCCCGCGCTCCCACTGGTGGAATACGCCGCCAGAGTTCTGCTCGTTGATGACCAGCGTGGATTTATCGGGATAGCGATCGTGAAATTCCCGCAGCACTCTGGCACTGTCATCGCTGGAGGCGTCGTCCAGCAGAATGACCTCAAAGTTTTCGTATGACTGGGAGAAAATGGACTCTAACCGCAGCGGCAAGTACGGCGCGTGATTAAAGTTGGGCACAATCACAGATACCAGCGGCGCATATCCTTCACTCTGCTCCTGCTGCTGGTAGCGCATAGGGGTTAGCAAACCAGGACTCGCAGACGTGTGCATGTCACGCGCTTCCACATTGGTCAGGCGATTGGCCAGCCGGAAGAACGGCCTTACCAGACGACGAATAGTCCAGGCCAGCGCCGGATAACGCAGACTCATGCGGTGATAAATCAGGATAGCTTTTAATCGGAACTGCACCCATTGACTGGCGCTCCAGGCCCTCAGGCGCTGAATGCGGAAACTCGCGCTCCGCAACGGGCGGGTCAAACGCCAGGAGCTGGAGTGTTCCATCTCGTGAATGCGTTCACCGAGGTAGTCACGCTCTTCACCCAATACGGTGATCTCGTTCCCCAGCTCATCGGCCTTGCGCGACCACTCTTCGACCTTGCCTGACCATTCCGCCCTGCTCTCTTCCAGGGTCGTCTCCAATTTGCCTATGTTCGCCCAGTGCTCCTCGGCAACCTGGTTAACCCGGGTAATTTCAGTGTGCTGCTCGCTCAATTGTGACTTGAGCTGGCGGGTGCCATCCTGCAGGCTCTTTACCTCGACCTCCAGCGGCTCCAGCACTGCCTGGTGGTCAAGGCGCATACGCTCCGTATTGTCATTCAATTCGCGTGCCTGCGCTTCAAGGTCGGCGATGACTTCCTCACCGCGCCTGCGCTCCAGCCTGTCGCCTCTACATGCCTCGCTCAATCGCGACAGTGCAGGGCTGACCGCTGCCACCATCGCCGCCCGGGTTTGCGAATCGCTGGCGATTGCAAGGCAGGCATCTACCAATGCCGGGGCATGCTTACCCGTATCGAGAACCGGATGCAGAGTTGATTCGTATGCAAACACCTGGGGAAGCGTTGCGCGAACCTGCTCGCGAGCATCGTCACTGGCGCTGCTGCGATACAACGCGCTGTCGACAAACCCTTCACAGTAGTCGCGAACGCTGTCGGAATCCGCCTGCAAGCCCGTGAACGCCGCCAGACCTTGCAGCACTTCGTCAGGGCTCGTCATAAGCCCCGCATAAGACACGTAGTAAACCGCATCATCGCGAGTGGCCGCCATCGCCTGGGTCGTGAGTGCAAGCCACAGTGCAGCGCCCTCGGCCAGTTCTCGGCCGAATTCATAGAAGTCCAGATTCGACTGTGCCCGGCTACGCTGCGAAAGCGCGACTTCAACCGGGTCGCGCAGCGTATGAACGTAGAAAGTATTTTGCGGGGCAACGCCGGCTGCAATGAATACCGGTTTCCAGAAATCCAGCAGCTGGCAAATACGGGGGTCTTTGAGAACCACAGCCTCAGCCGCGCCGTAAATCTCAGTAAACAAGGCCCTGGCTTCCTCAACCCAGTCGTCAAGTTTGGCAGCGGCGATAGCCTCACTGCCCTCGAACAAGGGGTTGTCCCAGCTTCCCCCCAGGTGATTGAGCAGCCGGTCATTAAAAGCAATAATATCAGGATGTTCGAAAAAACCTTTGCTGTTTTCAGCATTGGCATAGTGCTCGCCCAGGCAGGCACTCGCGCCTAGGGCTTCTATCGCAGCTGCACAGAGCGACGTACCAGAGCGGTGTGCGCCCAGCACCACAATCAGCTTTTCTGGGTTGGACATATATTCAGAAACTAGGACAAAGAGCGGGAATTAACCATTAGTTATGCCCACGCATTATACGCAAACTGCTTAGATTTTCTTTAACAAAGTGGCGGCAAGAAGCCCAAAATTACCCCAACTGGTTTGGGCATAGAAGCCACCGCTGCGCAATGCCTTCATTCGACTGAGCACTCCACCTTCACGCATCTCAGTGTAGACCTCTAACAGGTGTTGATTTTCATCGGTAAGCAAGCCGCTGACAGACGAAAGCGCTTGCAGATTGCGCGCATTCCATCCTCGATTGCGGCCTGAGAGAAAGCAGAGGTAGCGTTGGCTGCGGTTGAGCATGCCCGTATTGGCACCAATAGAATTGGCGCTGTGCTGTCGATAGGAAAGAGACGGCGACGGATCGTAGATAACCTTGCCACCAGCACCGGTCACCAGCAGATAGGTCCACCAGTCGTGGCTTACCACGTCGACCACACCAGCGCGCTGCAGCAGTTCATGAGCGGCCCTGTTAAAGACCATAGTGTTGCCGCCACCGATATTGTGGATCAGCGCATTGGCAAAGGACGGCGGACGCGTGAATAGCGGACTATTGCCCTCAATATCACCTCTCTCCGAAACCGTCCTGGTGCGACCGCAGTAGAGCGCGGGTTCTCGCGCGTCCAGCCGGGAGAGATACTCGAGCGCCCGGGCCAGTTTGTCACTGTCCCAAAGGTCATCCTGGTCGGCGTAGGCAAAGTAGTCAGCGTCAATGCCGGGCGCGCATACCAGCGATAGAAAGTTGGCTGCGTGCCCGCTTCTTGGCCCTGCCCTCACCTCGAGCGGCAGCGAGGAACCTCTGGCATAGCGCTCCAGCACCTCAAGTGTGTTATCGGTGGAAGCATCGTCCGACGCAAAGACAGCACCGGAGTAACTGTCCGGGATTGCTATGGAGTGCAGTTGCTCCGCCAGATACCGCCCCCCATTGTAAGTACACAGAAGGACGGCAAGGCGAGGCAGCTCCAAGATCACTGCTGTGGTTGGTAAGGCGCCAGAACGCGAGTGACGACCTCTTCGTCAACCATGACATCGTCACTAAAATTAAATTTGGTAACAAAGTCCTTCATAGAGAGCTTGATGAATTCGTTTTGGAGGTCAGTCACGATCTTGCCAGCCACCTCTTCAAAAGGCTTGTAGCTTTTCTCCTGAATACCGTCGAGGCGAATGATGTGCAGGCCAAACTGGGTTTGAACCAGGTCAGAATAGACACCCACGCCCTGAATTGCGAACAATCCTTCCACGTAAGGGGCACTTACACCTGCGTCTCCGTACCGAATCCAGCGGTCGAACTTGCCCTTTCGCTGTGAGGCACCGGGCTCGTCAGAATGAAGCGTCACCATCTCTTCAAAATCGGCGCCAGCACGCAGTTCATCGAGTACGGCCTGAGCTTCTTCCCTGACCACATTGCGGATGTCAGCAGATGTTCCAGGCCGAACCTCAAAAAGGATATGAGACGATAGTCGGGTTTCTGGAACAAGCGCATATTTGTTTTTATTAACGACGTACTGCTCTCTAGCCAGATCGGTAAAATCTGGACTCTCGATGCTGTCTTTGTAGGTCCGCAGTACAAAGTCACGCTTGAAGCCCTCAAGCGCATGCTGGTATTGATAGTACAGCTCGGGGTTATCGTTCACGAGTTCATCCGCCTCAGCGGCGACGCGCTTGTTGGCCATCATCAAATTCAGCAGCTCCAGGCGATCGCCTTCATCCTCAGCGGCGACGCTGCGCATTTGGCCTGTCCATGTCGTCACAAGATACGCCAATTCCTGTTCTGTGATCACCACATCACCGTCTTGTACCGCAACCGGGTTGTCTTGCTGGGGAGAGGCCGTTGTGTTTGCGGACAGAAGAACAAGCAGCTGCAGGACTGTTATCTTGAGAAATTTCATTGTTAAACCAATCTGTTTCGTAAAAGGGGGGTACAAAAAAGCCGACACCCTAAGGCGTCGGCTTTTGAAGCGAATAGCCTACAGCTTAGCTGGCAGACTGAACGCGGCTGTGCTCTACGATGCGGCCGTAGTTTGCAGAAGGCAGGGAAGCGAAAGCACGCTGCCAAGCTACGAAACCAACGACTGCAGCGTCGCCTTCGGCGGCGGCACAAGTGTAGTCATCTGACACATCAGTTGGAGTACCAACGAGGCCTGCCAGATCCCAATCACATACCATCAGCATGCCTTCAGCAGGCTCAGTCTCGAGAGACGCCCAACCAAAGACTGCACCGGGAGGAGTCGCCAGGCCAGTGATCGCTACGGGAGCGTTCAGTACAGGAGTCTCGCCCCACTGGATTACGTTAACCTCGTAAGGCAGTTCCAGAGTTGGAGTGTCGATGGGAGGCTGAGGAGAAACTACCAGCTCGCCATCTTCAACCACGATGCCCTGCTCTTCACGATCGTAAACAGTGATAGAAGCGGTCATGGGGATGTCACGGAAGTCACAAGGAGCCGCGGTACCCAGAGTGAGGTCAGACGTACGCTTACAGTCAACGTCTTCGTCAATCAGGCTAGTCAGGTAAGTCGGCAGAGCCAGCATGGAGTACTGGCCGGGGTAAGTGATAACCCAGTCAGTGTCGACGGTGAAGTCGCCAGCAGAGTTCTTGGACCAGTCGTTGATCAGCTGCTCTGCAGCGAGGATCCCACGAAGCTCATTGTACTTGCCTCGGCTTGCCGGATCAGTCGGCACACCACCGTTCAGGTCTGGGTAGTCAAAACCGGTAAGGTCGCCGGAGAAGATACCTTTCTCTTGGTTAGTCATCGCAGGCACATCGAGGAAACCAGCAACGTGTACAGCGTTGTCGCCGAATTCAACACCAGTTTCGTCAGACTTGATGAAGTAAGAAACCTTCAGAGAGTCAGGAGACGCTACGTAAGTAGTGACAGGATCATTGGTGGCGCTAGGAGTGGAATTATCCATAGTGGTCGCGCTGTCAATGTTACCGTAGTCCTCGCCTTCCATGTCGAAGAAGTTTTCGCGAACCGCGTCGCAGTTTTCGGGCATGCCGTCGGAATCGTGCAAAGCGTTGACAGCCAGGTTCATGCTTTCATCTGCGGGAGAACCCATGGAGATGATTTCGATGTAACCAGTGTCGGCGTCTGCACGGTAGATGCCAGGCATTGTGAAAGTGTTGCCATTCATCGCAGGCACGGTACAGCTGTTGTCGTTAGACGTCCAGGTGATATCGTCGCCAGCAGCGGACAGGAAGCCGGTGTACATGTCGTAAGGCGACAGTACAACGTTAAAGTCCAGAGCGTCCATGGAATCAGTCGCGCGACGGAAGCGGAACTTGATGACCTGGGTCTGCTCAGAAGTGTTGATGATGTTTACGCCGGTGGCATAGCCTTCCAGTACTGTGTAGTAAGGAACGATAGCCAGGTCGCCAAGCTCAGTCGCAGATGCGTAGGACTGTGCATTCGCAACACCTGCGTAGCCAGCGGTTGCAGTTGCAACTGCAGCAGCAAGGCCGAGAGGCTTAAAGTTTGCGTTCATAGGAGACTCCTAATGTTTAGTCTTGTTTACAACCTAAAGTAAAAGTTGCTAGCGCTATTATTGCTAGCTGCAGCCAGCTGTCAACTTACATAAACAACTAATAATTAGCACTGAACCACCACTCACCGTCGACAAGGATCCACCTTTCGTGCAGTTCGCGTGGCATCGTACCAATCGCTTTAGCCGCTGCAGAGGTTTGTTTGGTAGGTGAGGACATGACCCGCACCACCACACTTGCCACAGCTGCAGAGGGATCATAATTGGTGACTTCCAAACCTGTCAACTCCCAGTTCGCCGTATATGAAAACTTTTTTACATACAGGTGTTTAGGAAAAACTTCTCGGTAAGCGGGAGAGGTGTATTCCCAGGCCTTTTCCCAGTCGTGTGCAATCCTTGCTCGCCACCGTTCTTCGACTCGGAGTTCAAGCGCATTACGCTGCGCATCATTGAGCTCCGTTGACTCCTCCGCGGGCTGGTCACAAGCCACCAAAAAGACGGTAAGCAGCAGCATCAGAGGCCGCAAAATCTTGGCTAACATACTGTTTTTCTTGATCATTTAACTAGAGAGGGGCGCGATTATACGCGATGAAATAAAAAAATGATATGTGAGCAGTGCATACCCAACGCTGACCGTGCACAGTTATGGGGCATAGACGTGAATCGGCGCGGATCACCCGCGGCTTTCGTCCACCGCAAATTAGTGACTAAGCCCGAAGAAACGGTGGCGATCATCGCCGCATGAGCGCGATAATCGCCGATGTGTAAAAAATACCAATTTACCCTCAGGGCCTTACAGCGGCCCGGTTTCAGGTTCAATGAGATCCAGGTTGCGGATCCGCGAACGCAGCTCTTTACTGACGTCGCGCAGCTCTGATTCGTTGTAGATTGCCTTCGGGGTGATAATCACGAGGAGCTCGGTACGGTCTGTGGTGTCGGTGTCGGTGCCGAACAGGCTACCCACTACCGGTATGCTATGTAGAAATGGAACACCTTGCGACGCAGTCCCTGAGTTTTCACGAATCAGCCCACCCAGCACCACTGGCTCACCTGAGCGGACAGCGACCCGGCTCTGTATATTGCGCTCCAAAAAGCGGCGCTGGCCGGAGGCATCGTCAATCGGGCCAACATCGGTAACTGACTGCTCTACATCCATCGTTACCAGGCCACCGGCATTAACCGACGGTTTTACTGTGAGCTTCACACCCGTGTCGCGATAGGATATCGACTGGGTTACGCGATCATTGTCGGTTGCCAACGACTCTGTCTGGGAATCAACAATCGGAACCTGCTGGCCCACATGAATATAGGCCTCGTGGTTATCCAGCACCATGACTGATGGCGTGGAAATGATATTTAGCAGACTTTCCTTCGCCAGGGCGTTGAGCACTGCACTCACCTGCGCGGCACTATTTGTGATGGTGTATGAAAAACCAGGAACAATCGAGGCTGGCGAATTTGCCCCGTCAACACTCGAGAGAAAGCCAGTGCCACTGTAATCATTGCCAAGGCTGTTCTTAAAGGTCCATTCCAGACCATAGCTGAGCTCGTCAGTGAGGCTGACCTCAACGATGCTTGCCTCAATCATGACCTGAGTCGCCACCACATCCAGCTGCTTGAGTGCGGCTTCGATAATCCGATACTGCATTGCGGTAGCGAATATCATCAAGGAGTTGTTTTCTTCATCGGCGACGACGCGCACATCGCCAACCATCTCTGCGCCGCCCAGACCGCCACCGGCGTCCATGGAGATACTGGAACTGGAGGTCGTCGCGGCGACACTCCTACCCGTATTGCGCGCACTGCTGCGGGTAGGGAAACTGCTATTTGAGAGGCTGCCACTGCGGGTAGAACCGAGATTCTCGGACGTCAGCCCAGGTGCAACGCCACCGGCATCACCCACCCCTTGGTTGTTTTGACGAGAACTGCTCTGGCCCATGTAGAGGCTATTGATCAGGTCAGCAAGGCGGCTGGCCGTGGTGTTCTGAACGGGGTAAACGAACAATCGCGAGGAAAGCTCTGAATAGTGAGCCTCATCAAGGCGCTTGATCCACTGCTGTACGGTATCGAGATAGTGGGAGCGTGGCGTCACAATCAGAATACTGTTCAGGCGCTCCACCGGCACCACACGAATCAGATCCTTGAGGTTACTACCCTCGCTGGTTAGCAGGGTCTCCAGGGCCGTATTAACCTCCTCTACGCTGGAGTTCTCCAGCGGGAAGAGACCCACTGACATGCCCTGCAGCTGATCGACATCAAAGGTGCTGACGATATCTAGCCAGCCATCCAGCTGACTGCGCGTACCTGCCAGCATCAGCAGATTGCGGCTGGTATCGATCCGCACAAAAGCAGATTCTTCCGCGACCGGGCGCAGGATTTCAGCCATATTGTTGGCACTGATATAGCGCAGCGGCACGATAATGGTGGAGTAGCCGGCTGCGCTGTTGCCTGCATTCGAGACAGTGGGATTGAGTTTGGTACCACGCCCGACACCCGTGACGAGATAGCGGCCGTCGCTGTCCCGTATCATAATCGTGTTGTTCGCCTTGAGCAGCGACTCCAGCACGTTCAGCAATTGGTTACGGGGAATCGGCGTGCGCGTGCGCAGGGTCACCTGACCCTGGATCTGGTGATCCACGACGTAGTCGAGCTTGAGAATATCGCCCATGATGGCATGGGTAACCTCGGAGAGCGGAGCCTGCTCGAAATTCAGGCTGACATCATCGCCCAGGAAGCGCACCGCATCCTCCTTGGCGGGCAGCCTGACCACTCGATCGGTACCCTTGTAAACGACCGCTTCTCTTTCTTCGCTGGATTCCTGCTCTTCCAGTTCCGCGGCTTCGGCAAGATCCTCGGCCGTTGTGGCCAATTGGGGCTCGGCGGACGAAGGCGCCGAAGCGCTCTCCGTATCCGCACTTTCGTCGAGGGTTGCACAACTGGCTAGCGCCAGTACCAGCAACATCGACAAAGAATATCTCACTGTTTTCATCCCTATAGGCCTTTGATTTTTAGTCTGTTTCACTTCTTATCGCCCTGTCTGTCGCGGTCCCCACCGCCCAGTCCCAGGCTTGATCGCGCAGCGCTTCCGCCAGATGCGGCGCGCTGCCGCCCCCCTTCTGATGGGGGCGTCCCTGCTTTGGATGCAGCGTTCTTTTTGTTACCACCGTTTCCGGCAGATTCAGTCACCTGCGCCACGAGTTTGCCGCGCTTGAGCTCCAGAACCGCCTCCCGGGCACCGTCAACCAGGCGTACCTGGGTCGGCTCTACCGAATCCAGTGTCCACCCGTTAACATCGTCACCGACCATCAGGCGGCGTTTCTTGCCCTTGGCCAGAACAATAATACCAGCGTCCTCGCCAGCGCCGAAGACACCCTTGAGCGTTACGCCCTTAAGTGGCTTTGCCTGAGCGACAACCGGTGCTTCTTCGACCACTTCAATAGCGACCGGTTCCAGCGGCGCCCGACTCTCCCAGAACAGGGGGCGGGCTTGAATTTCTTTACGTTGCTCAAGTGTCGGTTCACCAGCATCGCTGACGGGAGTAACCAGCAGTGAATCACTGGAGGGCGGAATGGGCGCAGCCAGGGCTGGCGACACCGCTCGGTAGCCACCCCAGATCAACAACAGCAGCAGCACAGCCGCGCTGACCAACAATACCAGCTCTGCACGCCGCTCACTGCGCAGGGGCTCCTGGGCAACCGAATACCGCTGTCGCAAAGACATCATAGCAACGCCCTCAGCGCGACCAGCTCAATGGTGGCCGTCACCTGTTGAGCCTGTGGCGCCCCTTTACTACGGCGCTGGCGTGTGGGCCAGGTATCGAGCATCGCCAACGTCACCCGCGGGGAGAATTCCATCAGTGAAGCCAGCGCTGCATCAAAAGCAGGCATTTCTCCGGCCACCGTCAATTTCAGACTGATGTAATCAAACTTTTCTTCTTCCCGCACCGGCAGCAGCTGGCTATTGCTCACGGTCAGCCCAGCGGTGGCCATCAATTGGCGAATATCTTTTTGCAGTGACGCGCCCGCTGAGGCAGCGTCGATGGTGGGCGGATAAACGAGGCTGGAAATCTGATCCTGCACGGTTCCTGCCGATGCACTGAGTTCACCCTCAAAAGCCTGTACGCCCTGCATGCGAGCGATGCGGGGTTGCAGGCGCTCAATATCCTCCTGGTAGGAGGCGCGAAGTCCCCAGGCATCAAAAACTAGGCTAAGGTAGATAAGTACCGGTATCAGCAGAGTCGCGCCACAAATAGCCGCACTGCGTTGGTGTGTTTTCACCCAGGCAATCATTAACCCGGTTCTCCCATGCTGATTTTCAGGTGGAACTGCTCTTTTTCCTGGCCCGGTGCGCGGCGAATAGGGCTGGCGGCTGATACAGAGCGGTAAACGCCCTGCTCCGTGAGCAACTGCATGAGGCTCGAGGCATCGACGGCCCGGCCCCGCAGATCAATAATCGTCCCGTTCATCGAAAACCGTTCAATATAGGCGTCATCGCCGACCAGTGCCGTTAAGCGCGCCAGCTCCAAATGTGCACTCGGATGGGCAATCTGCAACTCATTGATAACAGCAATAGCCTCGTTGGCCTGCCCCAGGGCAGCGCGCATTTGCGAGGCATTGGCTGTGTCGCGCTGGGTTGTCTGGGCAATTTCCTGAACAGCGCCCAGCTCGATATTCTTAAGACCCGCCGATATCGCGATAGCCAACAAAAACACCATTGCTGCGCCACCGAGCAAACCACTGACCCGCAACAGCCGGCGACGATAGCGCTCCAGTCGCTTACCTTCGCCAAAGCCTTCGATCACCACTTTAACCCCGTTGCTATTCACCCAGAGTTCCTGGGCGTGAGGATCGTGACTGCCATATTGCTGAGCCACATAAGTCATGGCAGCACTGCGGGAAACAATCGCCAGAGCCACCTGCAAATTCTGCTCGTCACGGCCCACAACACGCCAGCCATAGGCGGTATCGTCGGCGGAGAAAGGGCTGTTGGCGTTGACTTCGAGGGCGATGACAGACGGCAGCTCACTCTCAACGGCCAGCGGCATGCGCAGCAACCGATCGAGCACCAGGTCGTCGGGCAACAGTACCGCGCTACATTGGGCGGAAACATCATCACAGACGTCGCCGGCTTGATAGAAGGACACGCCATCTGCTGACTGCAGGCGCACCGCTTCATCCAACCGGTGTCTTACAGGAGAATCATACGCCCATAGAAAATCTCGCCAGGCAGCACTGAAATGCCGCCCCACGTTGCGCATATCGTAGCCGAACAGTTCCCAATTCTGTTCCGACTCAAACATCAATCCGTCTCATTTATTCTCTATCCCGTATCCCTGCCTCCACCACTCTGGGAGGTTCGGTACGCACCACGCGCCACGGCAGAGCCGACTTATTGCCGGGAGTCATACTAATCCAGCGGCGCCGCAACCAGGTACGACCACCATACTCTACCAGAGCGTCTGCACGGTAAGAGTCTGCTCTTCCACCTCTCCCGAGACCCGCGTTTGCGCCGTCCGTTCGTGCCAAATTTTCACGTCTGTCCCGGAGCATTTTGGCGCGCCCTGGATTCACATCATCAAGAAAGCCCATGATCGCCTCAGGTGAGGAGTTCCAATCTATCCCACCAGAGGCCCAGGGCCCGACCACGACATAATCTCGAATGGAATCCAGTAGGCCACGTGTAACCCCGTCTACCCGCAGCAAATCTTCGGGCGCATAGAAACGCTTTGCGCTGGCAACGCGCAGATTACGACCAGTCACCTTTGGCTGGCGCCACTTTACCACATTGTCTGCCAGTATTTGCGCATCGCTGGGGTCAATCGCACCGCCGATCGCGAACAGCCCCGCGAGAATTTTATCCGGTGCATTGTTGAGATTGACGAGACCATTCGAGGGAATCAACTGCACCTGGACCTGCACATCGCCGAGCGAATGACTGCTCTGCGTCACAACCGGTTGCATTGCGCTGCCCGTGCGATTCTGGGTAAGTTCAACCATTGCCAGAGAGATTGCCCCATCCCCTACAGCGACGGCCTTGGCTCGGGCCAGATGTAACTGGGTCATGCCGGCGTCCACCCTTGCTATCGACACAATCCCTGCGACCAGCAGGGACATGCCCGCCAGAAACCAGACCACCAAGGCCAGCGCGACACCCGCCTGCTGCCTTTTCATCGCTGCACCTGCATGATCAGCGGTGGCCAGTATCGACCGCCGGACTTGATGTTCAACCTCACCAGTGCCGGGGCCACGTTTTCCTCGTCCCAGCGATCAACCCAGTCCTCCTTGAATTCAGGGCGAAAAGCCAAAGTAAATTCCTCTACCCCAGCCAACAAACCTCGCGATGGGCTTTCATCCCACTTATCGGGGGCATCGCCGGTTTCAGTCGGCTCTGCCCAACGCAAGACCAATTCGTCGCCCTCAAGCGCCAGTCGCACAACATGTGACCCACCATAAGCCTCACCAAAGAGAATGGTCGACTTCCATTCAACGCCACCATCACGGAGGCGGAAATAAGTTGAGTCACGACCACCACCACCCAGCGTGAGGCCACCTCTCTCTTCACCCACCACGGCGGACTCCATCAGATCGCGCAAAAAGCCGCTGAGCGTACGAATTTCATCGACGCGTTGCGTCTTTCGCTCCAGTGCTACCTGGGTATTTCCCAGCGTGCGCAATCCAGTCACAACGGCCAGCATCACCAGCGACAAAATGCTGATAGCCACCATGACTTCCACCAGGGTGAAACCCTTTGCTCGGTGCGGTGAAGTGGTCATCGATAAGCCTCGACCACAGAATCGAGAACAATTTGCCGAGTCTTACTGCCATCCGCCCAAGTAACAACGACCTTCAGATCATGAAGCTGAGCGCGCATCCGACTACCACGCGCCTGCTCGCGCAATTCGCTACTCACTTCCCAGCGATATCCGCTCGCAGTTTCACCGGCTTCGCCGACGCCACTGGCGGGCACCTGCGCATTTTGCGCCAAAAGCGAGCGCGCCAACTCCACCCCATAGGCATAGCGTTCTGCAGTACGGACATTGCGCGTAGCGCCCGTGGCGGCCTGATAAAGTGCGCCCAACGACAGCGACAAAATGACGATCGCCACCAGCATTTCCAGCAGCGAAAAACCGCGTGCATCAGGGCGCATCAAACGTCTCCTGACTCACACCACCAAGCAGCCAGTCCACTGAGATTCTTACGCCGCGCCCGGTGGGCGACTCAAGCACGACATCGCCGCCACTGGAATTGCCTTCTGGATAGAAACGGATAATGCCAATGCCCTTGCGATTGACCTCGGCCGCGGTAGATACCCCGAGATTAAAGCCTTCGGGCAGCGGTCGCTGGTCATCGCCGAGGCCAAAGGTCATCCGCTCCGGGTCAAACGCAACATCCAGCGCCTGGCCGGTATCGAGGGCGCGCTGGCGAGCGGTACCCAACGTGGTGATGACGTCACGCACCGCCTGACGATATTGAACAGATTCGTAGAAATTAAGTGTGGCAGGTACCGACACTGCCATGAGCAGGCCGACGATGGCGATAGCCACCAGCAGCTCCACCATGGTGAAACCAGCGCCCGGATTGCGATTCGTCGCGAGGTTCATACCCGCCAGGCGCCGGTTTTGGATTATTGCTTCCAGTTACCCACGTCGCGATCTTCACCTTCACCGCCCGGCGTACCATTGGCGCCGTAGGTAAAGATGTCGACCTCGGCGTTGTCACCGGGGTACTTGTAATTATAGGGACGATTCCAGGGATCCATGGGCACGTCGGATTTGAGGTAGGGGCCATTCCAGCCGGTGATGCTGCCGGGCTTGCTCACCAATGCCTCAAGGCCTTCCTGAGTCGAGGGATAACGGCCGACGTCCAATTTATACATCTCCAGCGCCTGCTCTAGGTCCTTGATCTGGATACCCGCGGTCTTGGTTTTTGCCCCGCCCAACTGGTTGAGTACATTGGGGCCTACCAGCGCCATCAACAGGCCAAGAATAGCCAGCACCACCAGCAGTTCCATCAGGGTAAAGCCGCTTTGACGGCGCCGCCCCAGGCGAGCTTGCTTGTTCAGTTCCATCTTTTTTTCCTCTAAATGGCCAGGTTATTGACCGACATAATGCCCATTAGAATGGCAATAATAATAATCGCGATGACAAATCCCATGGTGAGAATCAGGACCGGCTCCAGCAACGCCAGACCGCGCTTAACGCCAGACTGCACGTGATCATCGAACACCTTGGCGAGTTCCAGCAACATCGTATCAAGGCTGCCCGATTCCTCGCCCACCCGCACCATCTGTATCACCATGGGCGTGAACTTACCTGAATCTTCCAGGGCTACCGACATCCGCTGGCCGCCCTTGACCGCAGGTGGCAGCACCTGCAGGGAATCGCGCATGACCCTATTGTCGACGGTATCAATCGCGATGGATATTGCTTTCAGCAGCGACACCCCATTGCCAAGCAGGGTTCCCACCGTTCGAGCGAACTTCGACATCTCAAATTCGAAGACGATCCCGCCAGCCAGTGGTAATTTTAACATCCGCTCATCCAGCGACATCTTGCCCGCATCAGAAGTGGCCCAGTTGCGAAACGCTATACCGCCACCGACAACCAATAGCGCCAGCAACCACCCCCAGGACTTGATAAAGTCGGCCCCCGCAAGCACCCACTGGGTGAGTAACGGCAATGCGTCGCCCATATCCTCGAACAGGGCCTCAAACTGGGGCACAACAAAGCCGAGCATGAGCACTACAGACAGCACGGCAACCACCAGCAGAATAGTGGGATAAATAAGTGCAGAAATGACGCTGTCGCGATTGGCCTTGGCGTTTTCCAGATATTCGACCAGACGATCGAGCACCGCAGACAGCTGACCGCTGGCCTCGCCCGCTCGCACCATACTGATGTAAAACGACCCGAAGACACTCTCGTGTGGCTCAAGCGCGGCACTGAGCGGCTTACCACCCTTCACGTTTTTGAGCAAATCCTGCAGCAGGGCTTCCATGGCAGGATGCGACGCCATATCAATCAGCACCTTGAGGGCGCGATCCAGCGGCAGGCCGGCGCGCAACAGCACCGCCAGTTCGGTTGTCATCGACAGGACTTCCTGCCTGCCAGGGGGCTTGGTCGCTACTTTCTTGGCGGAACCTGCCAGTTTGTCGCCGGCTTCAAGCTTGAGCAGGGTCAGGCCCTGGGCTCGCAACTGGCGTGACGCCAGCTCCAGGCCATCGGCTTCTACGAGGCCATCGCGAGGCTTGCCGTCGCGTCCGACCGCCTTGTAACTATAGGTTGCCACCGCTTAAATCACCGCCTGCTCGACATCCAGGCTCTCGACAGCGGCGACGTCCTCGACAACATCATCGCTCTGATCCTGGGTGACACGCAGCACCTCTTCCATAGATGTGAGCCCTTTCGCCACTTTGCGCAGGCCGTCTTCATACAGCGTATACATACCCTGGCGTCGTGCCGCCGCATGCAGCGTGGTTGCGTCGGCGCCCATCATAATGACCCGGTGCATTTCATCGTCCAGGGAGAACAGCTCGTGAATAGAGGTCCGGCCGGAGTAACCGGTGTGCATGCAGTGATCGCAACCCACCGCCTGATACACCGTTTTCTGGCCAGGCTCGAGGAATGCGGCAATCCCCGACGCCTCCATGTCCGCACTGCCCAGAGGCACTTCTTCCTTACAGTGACTGCACAGAGTCCGCACCAGGCGCTGCGCAAGTACCCCATTGACTGACGAGGTAATCAGATATCGTTCAACCCCCATGTCCTCGAGGCGAGTAATGGCACCTGCCGCGGTGTTGGTGTGCAGCGTAGAGAGCACCAGGTGACCGGTAAGCGCAGACTGCACGCCGATTTGTGCTGTCTCAGTATCGCGCATTTCACCAATCATGATGATGTCCGGGTCCTGACGCAGAATAGCTCGCAGCGCCCGCGCGAAGGTGAGTTCAATCTGGGCCTGAACCTGTATCTGATTCACCCCCTGCAACTGGTATTCGACCGGGTCTTCAACCGTGATGATCTTGAGCCGATCGGAATCCAGTGATGCCAGCGAGGCGTAAAGCGTTGTGGTCTTACCTGAGCCGGTCGGACCGGTCACGAGCAATACCCCATGGGGGCGGGCCAGCAAATCCTGATACTTACTCAGCGTATCTTCCGAGAAGCCCATGTCGGGCAGGCTCAGGCGAATACTCTCGCGATCAAGCACACGCATGACGATGCTCTCGCCATGCACGGTGGGAATAGTGGAGACACGCAGGTCCAGTTCGTGGCCTTTGACGCGAGTCATAATCCGGCCGTCCTGGGGCAAGCGCTGCTCGGCAATATTCATATGTGACAGCAGCTTGATACGGGATGCGATCGCGGCAGACAGATTGGCAGCTGGGGGATCCGGGTGATCCTGCAGAACGCCATCAATGCGGTAGCGCAGATGCAGCCCGTCTTCGAAGGGTTCAATATGGATATCCGAGGCCTGCATGTCCACGGCCCGGTGGATAATCTGGTTCACCAGACGAATGACCGGTGCTTCACTGGCGAGATCCTTCAGGTGCTCGATAAATTCATCGTCACTCTGCCCGCCAAACTGGTCGAAGACCTCATCTTCACTCTCGTCCTGCTGCAAATACAGCTGCAGGGCACGGTTGATGTCAGATTCCAGCCCCAGGGATATGTCGACCGGGCAATCAAGTGCCATACGCAGCGCCTTCGCCAGGAACGGGTCCTGGGGAACAGCCGCGGCGAAGCTGACGCCGGCATCGCTTTTTGCCAGCGGCACCACGTGGTGGCTGAACATGAAATCCTGGGCGAGCGCGTCCAGTTGCACGGGTTCCTCGGGGTAATCCGAGGCGCTGAGCAGGGGGATGTCAATCTGGGTCGAGAGCACATTGGCAAAGTCGAGCTCAGATACCAGGCCGAGTTTGACCAGGACCTGGCCAAACATTTCGCCCATTTCACTCTGGGCGAGCAGTGCCCGCTCTACATCGCGCTCTGATAGTTTTCCCTGCTCTACCAGCAATTCGCCGATTTTTTTCATTGTGCTCCAGGCAGCTGTTTAAAATTTCATCAGCGCGACCGGAAAGCGGCCACCCCGGATGGAATAGCCGCCATTGTAGCAGTAGATGCAATGACAATGGGAGGTATCAGGCGACCTCGAACAAGCCTGCAGCACCCATGCCACCACCAATACACATGGTGACAACCACGTATTTTGCTCCGCGGCGCTTACCTTCGATCAGGGCGTGACCGACCATACGCGCCCCGCTCATGCCGAAGGGGTGGCCGATAGCAATAGAGCCGCCATTCACGTTCAGCTTGTCATTGTCAATGCCCAACTGGTCACGACTGTAGATAACCTGACAAGCAAACGCCTCATTAAGTTCCCACAGATCAATGTCATTAATGCTCAGGCCGTGGCGTTTGAGCAATTTGGGTACGGCGAACACAGGACCGATGCCCATCTCGTCGGATTTGCAGCCAGCCACCGCCAGACCACGATAAATACCCAGTGGGGCCAGCCCCTTCTGCTGAGCCAGTTTGCTGTCCATAACTACACAGGCTGAGGCGCCATCGGAGAGCTGGGAGGCGTTACCCGCCGTAATAAAGCGGCCTTCTTTCACCCATTGGCCATCCTTGAAGACCGGCTCCAATGAAGCCAGGCTTTCCAGAGTCGTACTGGGGCGGTTGCAGTCATCACGGTCCACCACCGTTTCCTGGAAGGTCGTCTCCTTGGTCTCGCGATTGAACACGGCCATGGTGGCATTCATAGGCACAATTTCATCGGCAAACAGGCCGGCTTCCTGGGCAGCGGCAACGCGCTGCTGGCTCTGCAACGAGTACTCATCCTGGGACTCGCGGCTGATGCCGTAGCGATCGCTGACCACCTCAGCGGTTTCCAGCATCGGCATGTAGGCCGTGGGGTCGATAGCGGTAACAGTCTCAGAGACCGCCTTGTAAGTATTCTTGTGCTTGGTCTGAACCAGCGAGATGGACTCCACACCACCGGCGACAGCAATGTCGTACTCATTGCACATAATGCTCTTGGCGGCAGTGGCGATCGACATCAGGCCGGAGGAACACTGGCGGTCCATGGACATCCCTGCCACTGTTTCAGGCAGGCCACCGGCAACGCCGCACAGGCGGCCAATGTTGTAGCCCTGGGTACCCTGCTGAGCGGCGGCACCGAAAATACAATCGTCGACTTCAGCGGCCTCGATACCGGCCCGCTTTAGGGCAGCGCGCACGACGTGACCACCCATGGCCGGCGCTTCAGTGTTGTTAAAACCACCGCGGAATGATTTCGCCAGGCCGGTGCGGGCGGTGGATACGATAGCTGCATCTCTCATGGTTTTCTCCCCTTGAGATAAATGGATCAGGAACGCTGACTGGACACAGAGACAATCTCGCCAGTCATATAACTTGAATAATCGGAAGCCAGGAACATCATGACATTGGCGACTTCCCAGGCCTCTGCTGCGCGACCGTAGGCCTCTTTGGACTCAAGCTCCTCGAGAAGTTCCTCGGAGGCTGACTTACGCAGCATGGGATGCAATACAATCGACGGCGATACAGCGTTAATCCGCACGTCAAACTCTGCAGCTTCCAGCGCGGCGCAGCGAGTCAGTGCCATAACACCGGCTTTGGCCGCGGCGTAATGCGCCTGCTCTTTTTGTGCCCGCCAACCCAGCACCGAAGCGTTGTTAACGATAACACCGCCGTCGTCCCGGGCCTTCATCACCTTCATCATGTAACGCGTCATCCGCATGGTGCCGTTAAGCGTGACGTCAATCACCTTGTGCCACTCGTCGTCTTCCATGTCGATCAGCAGCTTTGACGTGCCTAGGCCGGCGTTGTTAATCAGGATATCAACCCCGCCGAGTGTTTCCTCGGCAAAATCGACCAGCGCCTGTACATCCTCTTCTACGGCGACGTTACCGGTCTTGCCATAAACCTCGGTCAGACCTGTATCCTGCTTGAGCTTTTCGACCGCTGCTTCCAGGCGCCCCTCGTGGATATCGCTCAGCACAATGGCGCGAGCGCCCTCCTCTGCGGCCTTGGTTGCAGCAGAAAAACCAATACCAGCACCGGCTGCTGCGGTAATCAGTACAGACTTACCTTTGATCAGGCCATGCCCGGGGACATACTCCGGCTTTTTAAGACTCATACTGCTTTTCCCTTTGGTTCCTTGGGCATGCCCAAACCGCGCTCGGCGATAATATTTCTCTGGATCTGATTGGTGCCGCCATAAATCGTGTCGGAGCGCACAAACAGATACATGGACTGCAGGCGACTCAGCTCATACGGGCCGCCCTCCAGAATCTCACATTCAGGGCCCATCACATCCATAGCGAGTTCACCCAGACTGCGGTGCCACGTAGCCCAGAACAACTTGTATATCAGCGCTTCTTTCTGCAGCGAACCATCTGAGCCACTTTGGCCCGACAACATACGCATGGCGTTGTAGCGCATGATCTTGAGTTCAGCGTGTGCCTTGGCAATTCGCTGGCGAATCACAGGGTCACTGGCGGCGCCATTGGATTTCGCAACTTTGACGACTTCATCCAGCTCGTTCTGGAATTGCATTTGCTGGCCCAGGGTGGAGACGCCACGCTCAAAGCCGAGCAGCCCCATGGCCACCTTCCAGCCCTCGCCGGGCGCGCCAACTATATCCGTGGCGTCGCATTCGGCGTCGTCAAAAAACACTTCGTTGAATTCGGAGGTGCCCGTGATTTGCTCAATAGGACGAACATCGATTCCCGGCTGATCCATTTTGATGAGGAAGAAGCCCAGGCCCTTGTGCGCCACAGAATCCGGGTCTGTTCGGGCGATGACGAAACAGTAGTCGGACTCGTGCGCCAATGAGGTCCACACCTTCTGTCCATTGATAATCCACTTGCCCTTTGCTTGGTCAAAGCGGGCCTTGGTTTTCACGTTTGCCAGGTCTGAACCGGCACTCGGTTCCGAGTATCCCTGACACCACAGCTCAGTACCGGCCACAATACCTGGCAGGTACTTACGTTTCTGCTCTTCGGTACCAAAGGCAATAATGGTAGGACCGGCCAATCCTTCGCCAATGTGTCCGACGCGGCCCGGCGCACCGGCGCGGGCATACTCTTCAAAAAAGATGACCTGCTGCTCGATACTGCAGCCGCGACCGCCGTGCTCCTCGGGCCAACCCACGCAGGTCCAGCCGCCCTCGGCTAGTTTCTTTTCCCAGCCCTGACGCTCTTGCGGATACATGTGCTCATCACCAGGGCCGCCGCGATACTTCAGTTTCTCAAACTCACCGGTCAGGTTCTGGCTCAACCAGCCAGCAATCTCTTCACGGAACTTTTCATCTTCCGGGCTAAAACTCAGTTTCATGCCG
This sequence comes from Halioglobus sp. HI00S01, assembly GCF_001635445.1. Taxonomy (NCBI): domain Bacteria; kingdom Pseudomonadati; phylum Pseudomonadota; class Gammaproteobacteria; order Cellvibrionales; family Halieaceae; genus Halioglobus; species Halioglobus sp. HI00S01. The sequence continues at coordinate 325,984 of NZ_LWEE01000265.1, read as the reverse complement.
CGTCCTCCGCGTCCAGCAGTTGTGCGGCCAGGCGCTCGCGATGCTGCGTACCATTACCCAAGAACTGTTCGGACGACTTCGCTCGCTTGAAATACAGGTGCACGTCGTATTCCCAGGTAAAACCAACACCGCCATGCAACTGCAGCGTGTCACCGGCGATAGCGAAGTAGGCATCGGAACAATAGGACTTAACCACGCTCGCCGCCTCGGGCAACTCCGCAGCCAGCTCTGTGCCTTGCAGTGCCTCCTGTGCAACACAGGCGGCGTAGTAAATCGCCGAGCGCGCTACTTCGGTCAGCAGCATCATGTCAGCAGCCTTGTGCTTCACGGCCTGGAAGCTGGCAATGGTACGGCCAAACTGGACCCGCTCACTGGTGTATTCAACCGCGCTGTCGAGCAACTGCTGGCAGCCACCAACCTGCTCTGCCGCGAGCGCAATGGCCGCCAAATCCTGCACCTGGCTCAGCACTGCCCAACCAGAGCCGGCGTCGCCCAGCAGGGCATCGGCTTCGAGGCGCACGCCATCCAAAGACAGTGCCGCCTGCTTGCGTGTCTGGTCCATGGTGGGCAGCCATTCCCGGCTCAGTCCCGGGGTATCTGCGGGCAACAGGAAAAGACTGATACCGCTTTCTTCCTCACTGCCTACTTCACGAGCAGCGACCACAATCAACTGTGCTGTATGGCCGTCGATCACATAGCGATAGCTGCCATCAAGAACATAGGCATCGCCATCGCGTCGCCAGGTGGCTGTCACCGACTCCGGCCCCCAACTTGCTACGCCACCATTGCTGGCGATGGTGGCTGTGAGCCCACCTTCACAAAGCTTGCCCAGCCAATGCGTTTTTTGCTCATCGCTGCCGGCCAGCAGTAACGCATTCGCTCCCTGGCAGACCGTGGCAAAAAATGGCGAGCACAGCAGGTAGCGGCCCATTTGTTCCATCATCGCAACGACTTCGACATACCCCAGCCCCATACCCCCGTACTCTTCGGGAATGTGAATAGCCTGCCAGTACATTTCGCCACAGATACGCTGCCATAGCTCGGCGTCATAACCGGCTTCAGTGGCCATCGCTGAACGCACAGCCTCGCTGGTAGACACCTCAGCAAGGAAAGCCTCCGCGGTATCGCGGATCATTTCCTGCTCTTCAGTAAATGCAAATTCCATCGTCGTTCTCTAAATGGGGGGACAGACCCCGTTTTTTGCTCTAAAAAAAATGGGGTCTGTCCCCCATTTTTGGATCAGGTACCCCAGACTTTTTGCGCGGGGGATTCCTTGGCCAGCAGCTCTTCCATCGCCTCGCCGATCTCGGCGGGCGCCCAGGCAGCGCCACGATCGACGCCGTCGGTTGTGCGCCAGCCGTCGCAGATACAAATGCGGCCACCCTCAGCTTCAAATACACGACCGGACACGTTCGCCGCGGCGGGCGATGCCAGCCAGGCCAGCAGGTTGGAAACATTCTCAGGTGCGAAGTGGTCAAAGCTGCCGTCGTCGGGCTTCTTCATGCGCTCGGCCATTTCCGGCACTGCGGTGGTCATGCCAGTACGCGCAGAGGGCGCGATCGCATTCGCTGTAATACCATAACGTCCCAGCTCCGCAGCCTGGTTCAAGGTCAGCGCGGCAATACCCGCCTTGGCGGCTGCGTAGTTAGACTGACCGATAGAGCCCTGAAGACCGGCCCCTGAAGTGGTATTGATAATGCGAGCATCAACGGTATTGCCTTCTTTGGCCTGACCGCGCCAGTAGTGCACAGCATGCGAGCTCATGCAGAAATGCCCCTTGAGGTGCACACTCATAATCGCGTCCCACTCTGCCTCGGTCATGGAGGCGAACATACGGTCGCGGTTGATGCCGGCGTTGTTAAGCACAATGTGCAGGCCGCCAAAGCTGTCGATAGCCTGCTTGATAGCGTTAAGGCTGTCGTCGTAGTGAGTAATGTCGGAGCTGTTGACCTCCGCCCTGCCGCCAGCGGCAACGATGTCATCGACAACCGCCTGAGCGGCATCAGTGTTAATGTCGTTAACGATCACGGCGCAGCCTTCGCTGGCAAAGACCTTTGCGTGGGCAGCACCCAGGCCGCCACCAGCACCAGTGACAATCGCGACGCGTCCTTCGAGAATTCCACTCATCAATCTATTCCTTCTTACAATCTTTCCAGGATGGTGACGTTGGCCTGACCACCCCCTTCACACATGGTTTGCAGGCCGTACTTACCACCGCTGCGCTCGAGTTCGTGCAGCAATGTGGTCATCAGCTTGGTTCCCGTGGCACCCAGCGGATGACCAAGGGCAATCGCACCGCCATTCACATTGGTTTTTTCGTGGTCGTAACCGGTTTCCTTCAGCCAGGCCATGGCCACAGAGGCAAACGCCTCATTGATTTCCACACGATCGATATCGCTCATGCTCATGCCGGTCTTTTTCAAAGCGTATTCCGTGGCGGGAATCGGCGCAGTCAGCATCCAGATAGGATCCGCAGCGCGCACACTCATATGCGCGATACGTGCACGAGGGGTCAGGTTGTAGCGCTTAAGCGCCTCTTCTGACACGATCAACATGGCGGAAGATCCATCGCAGGTCTGGCTGGACACACCCGCAGTGACCTTGTCGCAGCCAAACAGATAGCCCAGCTCCGCCATTTTCTCGAGGGTGGATTCGCGCGGTGTCTCGTCCATGGTCACCCCTTCCAGCGGCGCGATCTCGCGATCAAAGCGACCTTCTTTAATTGCCTTCAGCGCACGGGTGTGGGATTCAAGCGAATAGACTTCGAGATCTTCGCGCGACAACTCCCACTTGTCCGCTATCATCTGCGCCGAGCGGAACTGGGTCGGGGGTACATCGCCGTAGCGCTCTACCCAGCCCTTGGAACCGGTGAAAGGATCGCTGAAGCCCAGCGGCTCAGCCGCGATCATCGCAGACGAGATCGGAATCTGCGTCATGGTTTGCACACCGCCGGCAATCACAACATCGTTCATGCCGGCCATAATGGCCTGTGCGGCGAAATGCACAGCCTGCTGTGACGAACCACACTGACGATCAATCGTGGTTCCCGGCACCACATCGGAAAGACCGGCAGCCAACCAGCAGGTACGGGCAATATCGCCCGCCAGCGGCCCGATCGTGTCGACACAGCCAAACATCACATCGTCATACTCATCGTCGGGAATACTGTTGCGCGCTACCAGTGTCTTGAGCACATGCGCGCCCAGGTCGGCGCCATGCACGTGAGCCAGCCCGCCCTTGCGTCGCCCGGTAGGTGAACGCACCGCATCTACAATATAAGCATCTGCCATTTCTAATCTCCTTACTTAGCCGAGCGTGCCGTCGGCACCGAGTGCCGCACCGTCCGCAAAAATGTGTTCTGCCACGCGCTCTTTGTGATACGCAGCGTCGCCCCAGGTATTGGCCATTGCCCAAGCTTTTTTCATAAAGATATGCAGATCAACTTCCCAGGTGTAACCCATGGCCCCATGCACCTGAATACAGTTCTTGGCAGCAAGATTGGCCGCCTCACAGGCCACCAGTTTGGCCTGCGACACCGCATGGGCTGCAACGGCTTCGCCATGAGCAATGCTGTAAGCCGCGCGATGCACTGGCGCCTTGGCATATTCAAGGCGCACAGCAACATTGGCCATGTGATGTTTGACAGCCTGAAAGGTACCGATGGCCTTGCCGAACTGCTGCCGCTCGCTGGTATATTGAACAGAGATATCGATCATGCGCTGGGCCAGACCAAGCGCTTGCGCCGCGGCGCCGAGCGCCCCACGATTGAGAGCAGCTTCCAGCAGCGTCGCTGCCTGTTCGCCATTTGCCACCGCATCGACGTCGCTATTCACACTCACACTGAATAGCCTGCGTGAGGGGTCAACCGACTCGTTGTGTTGTAGCGTCATCTGCTCCTGGGTCAGCGCATACCAGCTACCTTCTGTGTACCACAGCACCAGGTCAGCCACATGTGCGTCTTCCGCCAGCAAATTTTGCTCAATACCGGCAACAACCCGCGCCTCGCCAGTGGCCACCTGTGGCAACCATTGTTCCGCCAGGTCGCCACCGATGGTCTTCAGGAGCGGCACCGCTACAAGCACACTGTTAACCAGCGGCTCCGGCAGGGCCACGTAGCCGCACTCCTGTGCCAACAATACGAAATCGAGTTCGCTCATGCCCAGCCCACCGAAGGCTTCCGGGACAGTAAGCCCCGTCAGACCCAACTCCGCGAGCTGCGCCCATAGCTCCTGGCTGCGACCCGTCTCGGTATCCCAGCTTGAGCGAATGCGCTCAGGCGTAATTTCGTTGACTAGAAAGTCGCGCACGGAATCCTGGAACAGCAATTGATCTTCGCTAAAAGTGAAATCCATGACTTACTTCCTCGGCATACCGAGCATGCGCTCGGCAATAATGTTTCTCTGGACTTCGTTAGTCCCGGCATAAATGGGACCGGACTGGGAAAACAGCCACCCATCCAACCAGGTACCCACCCCTTGCGCATCTGGCGCATGTGGCAAGAGCTCTGCCCGGGCACCGAGAATGCTCATAGCAGTCGCGTGCATGTTTTGATCGAGCTCAGACCAGAAGATCTTGTTCGTTGAGGACTCTGCACCAATTTTGCCGCCTTTGTTCAGGCGACAGGCAGTTTGATAGGTGGTGAGGCAATAGCTCTCTGCGTCCATGTAGGCACGCAACACGGCACCCTTCACCGACGGATCGCGATCCGCCGAGGCGCGATTTTCCTTGTAGAGTTCTACCAGGCGACGGGCGGTTTCCTGGAACCGCGCAGGAGAGCGCAACATCAAGCCGCGTTCAAAACCTGCGGTCGCCATAGCCACACTCCAGCCAGCGCCCTCGTCACCGAGGCGATTGGAAACATCCACTTCCACGTTATCAAAGAATATTTCTGCAAAACCCGGCAGGCCGTCCAGCTGGGGGATGGGCCGCACCGTAATACCCGGTGAATCCAGCGGCACCAGAATAAACGTCAAACCGCGATGACGTTCCGAATCAGGATCGGTGCGGAACATACCAAAACACCAGTCAGCCCAGACCGCCCGGGTAGACCAGGTTTTCTGGCCGTTGATAATGTACTTATCCCCTTCCAGGCGCGCAGTGGAGCGAATAGCCGCCATGTCTGATCCAGCATTGGGCTCAGACCAACCCTGGGCCCAGACCTCTTCACCGGTCGCCATCTTCGGCAGAATGCGCGCCTTTTGTTCTTCGGTGCCGTACTCCATCAGGGTAGGGCCGAGCAGAAAAATACCGTTCTGGTTCACTCGCAGCGGCGCGCGCGCCTTGTAGTATTCTTCTTCGAAAATCAGCCACTCGATCAGGTCGCAGCTGCGGCCGCCCAGTTCTTCAGGCCAGGTCACCATGCCCCAGCGGCCTTCGTTCAGTTTGGCCTCCCACTCGCGGTGCTGCGCGAAGCCCTCGGCTGTATCAAAGGTTGTCAGCGGCTGCGCCGGCACATTGGCCGCCAGCCAGCTACGCACTTCTTCACGAAATGCGTTTTGCTCTTCAGTAAAATTCAGGTCCATTCTTTACTCTCAATCGAATTTCGCGTCGCGCTTCTCAACAAAGGCGTCGCGTGATTCCTGCGAATCGCCCATCGTGTAGGCCTCGAGCGTGAAGCCCTGCTCCCAACGATACTTGTCTTCCAGATTGCCATCCTCGATACCGGTCAGCGCCTCTTTGGCGAGCCGGACCATGGCGGGGGATTTGTCGGCAATTTTTGCGGCAATCTCCCGTGCGTTGGGCAGCAATTCCTCAAGGGGAACTACCTTCTCGACCGCACCGAGGCGATAGGCCTCCTGCGCATCAATAAATTCACCGGTGAAATACATGTAGCGCACTTTTTGTACGGGGAACATGCGCTGAAGATGAGCGCCACCGCCCATGGCACCGCGATCAATCTCAGGCACACCAAAGCGCGCACATTCGGAGCAGACAATGATGTCCGCAGCGCCCGCCATGCCGATACCACCGCCGAGCACAAAATTGTGTAGCGCAACGATGACCGGCTTGGGGTTGCGATGAATCGCGCGAAAAGTTTCGTAATTCCCCTTGTTCACATCAACGATCTTGCTGCCGTCGGCGGCAAGTTCCTTGATATCAACGCCGGCACAAAAACCTTTGCTGGCAGAGCCGATAATAATCACGCGAACATCATCGTTAACGCCCAGTGCGTCGATCTCGTCGGCAATCGCAAACCAGCCTGCGCTGTCAAAGGCATTGACGGGGGGATGATCCAGAATCATTTCGGCAATGCCGTTCTCGATACTGGTATTAAAGGGCTTGGACATCTTCAGCTCCTGTTATTGAACACGCTGGGCGAGCGCTGTGAGGCGCGCTTCGGCTTGGCTCACAATGGAATGAATCAGCTCTTCACAGCTGAGCAGTTCGTCAATCACGCCGGCCACCTGGCCGGAGGGCAGCACACCCTCAGAGGGGTGTCCCTCAACCATGGCTTTCTGAATAATCATCGGGGCGTTGGCCGACATCATTGCCTGGGCCGTGCTGAGATCTGAATCGTTATGCATTTGCCAGGCAGACTTCAGCAGACTGGTGACCGTGGCGCCGGTATGCTCGCGAAACGCGAGACCATTGCGCAGGGCTATCATCAGCTTTTTAAATGGCCCGGCTTTCTCAAGATCAGTGAGCAACTCATTCATGATCATGCGTTGCGGCAACCCATCCATGGCTTTAGAGACAATAATCTCGCCGGGGTTGCGACAATCGATATAGCGCTGCAGTGTCTCCCGGGGAACCGGGCTCTCCTCTGTCATCAGGAAGCGTGTTCCCATGGCAATACCATCGGCGCCCCAGGACAGCGCTGCCGTCAGGCCACGGCCGTCCTTGAAGCCACCGGCTGCGACCACAGGCACCTTGTCGCCCACCGCATCCACAATCTGGGGAATCAGCAATGTGGTGGGAATGGCACCGGTATGGCCGCCACCCTCACCGCCCTGCACGGTGACCACATCAGCCCCGAGCTCCACCGCCTTGATGGCGTGCTTGGGCAGACCGACTGTAGGCATACAGATAACGCCCGCGTCCTTGAGCCTGGCAATCATGTCCGGGCCCGGTGAGCGCGAATAACTGACTGCCTTCACGCCGTGGCGTATCACCATATCCACGATCTCAGCCGCATTCGGCTGATACATATGGAAGTTCACACCAAAGGGCTTGTCGGTCAGCTCCTTGACCCGCAGGATATCGCGCTCCATTTCGTCGGCGGGAATCGTCGCCCCGGCGAGAAAACCAAAGCCACCGGCATTACAGCTACCGGCTACCAGGCGTGGATCAGCCACCCACCCCATCGCGGTTTGCACGATGGGATATTGGCAGCCCAGCAGTTCTGTCAGTCGCGTTTGCAGCATGGCCTAGCTCCGAACGCCCGGAGGATTGTCCTTGATCTGGTAAGCGCGCTGATTGTGCGGGTCCATTTGCGCGATGATCGCCAGCTGCTCCTCAGTGGGCGCTTCGGTGGTGGGAATGTCGCCTTCGATATGCACGGCATACGCCGTGTTTTCCTGCACCTGCTCGGCGGTGACGCCGGGATGCAGGGATACCAGGCGAATCTGGTGATCCGGCCCACCAAAATCCATAACACACAGGTCGGTCACAATCAGGCGGATATCGATATCGTCCAGGCTGTGGCCCTTGGGCAGGCGCTCGGGGTTGTAGCCGATGGAGGAAACGAAATCGCACTCGCCGTCCATGAACACGCGGGTATTGTGGCTGGGCACAAAGAAGCTGTTGGGGTGAGAGATTGAATTACCCGGGAATCCACGGGCGCCCAGCATCATCACCTTGGGCGCCTCATAGGTGCCGCCCAGCGCAGATGTATTGGTCTGGCCGTGCTTGTCGATCTGGGTGGGGCCGAGCATGGCGTGACGCTTGCCGCTCCAGACGTTGTCAAAAATGCGGGAAAAGCCCATCCAACTCTCGTTGGCTTGCATATGGTGTTCGCCGCGCTTGCCAATCGGATTGGGCTCGCTGAGCATCCAGGCCTCTGAATCCGTCATCATCAGGTCGGGGTTGGTGGTTTTCATCGTCAGGCTCGCGGCCAGGCGGGGAATCACGCCGATACCGGTCGCGAGAACCTCGCCCTCATCGGCAAAAGCCTTGCTCGCCGCTACGATGCAGAGTTCGGCCAGGGTGTAATCACTTGCTACAGTCATGTTGATCTCCTCGCCGATCAGTAAGTGGGCAATTCAATGGCGCGGATGGCGTCGAGGCCACCGACGTTCTGCTGGTACTCCTCCTCAGAGGCACCCAGGTACTTATCGAAGTACGCCTGGATACCGCCCTCTTTCGCAGAGCCTGTGTAGGCCTTGAAGTGGGGCACATCGAAGCCATACATCGGTGAGCAAGAGGTCGGGTGCGCGCCACCGGCAATAGGCACCACACCTGTCGTCTGCGAGCGTTCCCAGTGCACCAGGCGAGCCTGGGCAGGGTCGTGGAAGTATTCGGTGGCAACCAGCTCGTCACAGGAGACAAAGGTCTTTTCGGCGGCGCGAGCGAACCAGTCGTCCATATAATGATCGGGGCCGGCGATCTGGCAGACCCCGCGCTCGTCAGCGCGGTCAGCGTGAATCAATGACGCGTCGAGCTTCAGTGCCGGCATGGCGACCCACTCTTTGTCATCGTAAGGGCTATCAATCACCTTGATGTCGGGGTTCTTGGTCACGATGTCTGTACCCAGACCAACCTCGGTGGGGATGTAAGGCACACCCCAGGCAGCGGCGCGCAGCCCCAGCAACATCATGCCCTCATCAATTTCCATCACCTCGATGGCACCTGACTGACGCGCCTGACGGAAGTAAGGCTCCAGCGGGATAAAATCCAGTGACACAAACGCGAATACCACCGTTTTCAACTTGCCGGCCGCACAGAGCATGCCCACGTCGGCGCCACCGTAGGACACCACGGTGAGATCCTTGAGGNCAGAGCGCAGAATTTCCCGCACCAGCGCCATCGGCTTGCGCCGCGGCCCCCAACCGCCAATGCCGATGGTCATGCCATCTTCCAGTTGAGCGACGACGTCAGCCGCTGTCATCTGCTTGTTCATGTCGTTTTCCTTACTTAACTAACGATCCGCGCCATGCGGTAATCGTGTTTGATGAAATTGACGCCGAGGGTACTTTCAGTGCGACGCACGCCCTCGATGCTGGTAATTCGGTCGTGAATAAAGTGCGCGAGGTGCTCGGCATTGCGGACCATGGTGATCGCCAGGATGTCAGAGCGCCCCAGCATGACGCCGACAAAACCCAGCTCTCCCACTTCGGCCAGTCGGCTCGCTACCTCGCGCGCCTGGTCACTGCGCTCTACCTCGATCCAGATATAGGCCAGCGCGTGATTGTCAAAGCGATCGATATTGGTGACCGCGGTAATGCGCACCTGGCGTTCTTCTTCCATGCGCTTGATACGCGCCCTCACGGTACCTTCACTCACACCCAGGCTCTCAGCAATTTCACGATTGCTGATGCGGGCGTCCGGCGCCAGACGCTCAACAATGGCGGCATCCACCTCGTCCAGCCTACGCGTCATGAAACGGCNCCCAGTCCGGTTGATTCTTGAGTACATCGACCGCCAGTGATGGGGTTAACTTGCGCACACCAGGTAAGGTACCTAGGGTGTCACTGAGCAGTGCATTCAGGCCCTGTTGATCAGGCGCCACAACAAGAATCTCTATATCGTGAGCGCCTACTACTGCGTTCACCGAGAACACCTCAGGAATACTGGCCAGGTCGCGGGCAACCTCTTCCGGCGCCCTGCCCTCTACCTGCACACCTACGGCCAACAGCATGTCAAAGCCAGCGGCCTGGGTATCTGTCACGGCGACGACACGCATGGTGTTTGATTCTTCGAGGCGGCGCACCCGGCTGCGCACGGTGGCCTCAGTAATATTCAGCTCTCGCGCAATGGCGCGGAACGCCATGCGACCGTCTTTTCGCAGCAGCTCGATGATGCCCACATCGGTGGCGTCGAGCTCAATCGGCGCAGACTGGTCGCTGGTCGCGGCGAGGTTCATGCCAGCTCCTTTGCCGCCAGGTCGCGCAGGTTATTCTTCAAGATTTTGCCACCGGCGTTCATGGGAAACTCGTTGAGGAATCCGACGCTGCGGGGCACTTTATAATTCGCCATTTGCTCGCGGGACCAGGCAATGACCGCGGCCTCATCAAGGTCGGCACCCGCCTCGCGCACAATATACGCCCGGGCGACCTCACCCATACGCTCGTCGGGCACACCAATGACGGCAGCGCGTGCTACGCCGGGCATGCCACAGAGAATATTTTCGATCTCTGCCGGATAGGTGTTGAAGCCACCGACAATAAACATGTCCTTGATGCGGTCGGTAATGCGCACATAACCTTCTGCGTCCATCACGCCAACGTCACCGGTTTTGAGCCAACCATCGACGGTCACGGTCTTCGCAGTCTCCTCGGGGTTATCGAGATAGCCGCGCATCATGTTGAAGCCGCGGAACCAAATTTCGCCCTCTTGGCCAGCTGCCACAGTAGTCCCGGCGGCGTCGACACATTTCATCTCAACACCGTCCATGGCTTTTCCCGAACTGTGGGAAATGCGCTCCGCGCTGTCATCGGCCCTACAGATCGACACCACGCCGCAGGATTCCGTGAGTCCATAAGCGGTGACGACCACCTCAAAGCCCAACGCCTCACGCATTTGCTCGACCAGCGAAACCGGGACCGGTGCAGCACCAGTCACTGCAAGGCGAAGGCTGGACAAGTCATAGTCAGCGCGCTGCGGGTGCGCCAGCAACGATTGGTAAATCGTTGGCGGCCCGGGAATCATGGAGATACGTTCGCGGGCAATCTGCGCCATCACCGCATCGAGGTCGAAGTTTTTTACCGGCAACATATGAGCGCCGCGGATAATGCAGGCCAGCCAGCCAGCTTTATAGCCGAAGGAATGGAAGAAGGGATTGATGACCAGATAGTTGTCATCAGCGCGCAGACCGACCGTAGCACTCCAGTTTTCAAAGGTCCGGATATTTTGGCCATGACAGGTCACCACGCCCTTGGGATTGCCTGTCGTACCGGATGTAAAGAGGATGTCGAGCACATCATCTGGCGTCAGTTCATCGGCACGGGCCGCCACCTCTTGGGCAGCCACAGAATCGCCCTCGGCCAGAAATACCTCCCAAGACACTCCACCGTCACCCCCGTCTAGCATCACCACCTGCTCCAGCGCGGGTAGTGCCTGCTCCTGCAGCAGTGCTGGGTAGTTCACCCCCAGAAAGTCGCCAACGGTAAAGAGTAATTTCGCGCCGCTGGCTTGCAGCACATAGGCCGCCTCTGCCCCTTTCATGCGGGTATTCAGCGGTACCAGCACGCCGCCTACTGACTGCGCACCGATCGCGGCAATAATCCACTGATAGATATTGGGAGCCCAGATGGCAATGCGGTCGCCCTTCCCAAGCCCGGCAGCAATAAATGCCCGGCCGGCCGCAATCCGGGCCTCATCGAGCTGGGTGTAGCTAAGCGTTACATCGCCATCGGTAATGGCCGTGCGTGCGCCATGAGTGGCAGCGGCCTGGGTGACCAGCTGCGGCAGGGTTCGGGGCTGGTAGGCGTCCGACATGATTGCGGGCATCCCTCTGCATTCGAGTGAGATGCATCATAGGCGCCTTCGACGGGGCCAACAACCGGATTTCGTAGCTATTGGTTCAATTTTCTACGAATAGCGCCATTTATTCTAAGAATAGCGCCCACTATCCGTAGAAGTTCTAAGAAAACAGAGACTTAGCTGTTGACCAGCTCCCAACTGTCGTCATCCGCGTGCTGCAGGGCCTTTTGCTCCTGCTGCAACTTGATCAAATGGGCACTCATCGACAGTTTGGCCATCTCGTGCAGACCTTCATCGACATCGTCGTAAACCACCTTGACCAGCGTATCGAGATTGGCCCGACCGGTGTGCTGCAAGCCCTTGATGACCTTAGCCTCACGCTGCAGGCGATGGTTCACCAGCCACTCCACGATGGCCTTGGAATTTTCCATCACCTCACCGTGTCCCGGTGCAATCAGCTCCAGATCGTACTCCAGCAACAGCTGCAGTGACTCGATGTAGGCCTTCATATCGCCGCTGGGCGGTACGATAACAACCGTGGAACCGTTCATAATATGGTCACCAGCAAACAACATACGCTCTTCTTCCAGAAAGAAGCAGAAATGGTTGCTCACATGACCCGGCGTATGAACCGCCCGCAGCGTGAACTCGTCGCTGCGTAACACATCGTCGTGCTCAAGCTCCCAGATCGGCTTGAATGTCTCATCCTGAAACATTTTATCTTCTGGCGACATACCCAGGGGCTTGGCGCCGGTGGCGTCGGCAATAGCTTTCCAGGCGGGCGAGTGGTCCGGATGGGTGTGAGTGCATACCACCCATTTGATCTTGTCACCGCCAGCTTCCAGGATGGCATCAATGTGCTCGGGAATCGCCGGCCCAGGGTCAAGCACGGCAATCTGCTCATCCCCCAGCAGGTACGTGTTGGTTCCCGCACCGGTCATCACCCCGGGGTTGGGAGCCACAATACGCCTGACCCTGGCGTTCAGACGAAACGGTACGCCGTGATCAAGCACGATTACACCAGGTTCTCGATGGGCGCAACTGGATCGACATCGGCTTCATAATCAACACCGTCAACCTCGAACCCGAACAGCTGCAGGAATTCGCGCTTGTAGCCAGCGAAGTCGGAAAGATCGTGTAGCGTGTCAGTATTAATATCCTGCCAAAGATCGGCTACCGCCGCCTGCACCGCGGGTTCGAGCTCCTTGCGATCTGCCCGCAGACGACCCTCTTCGTCGAGATAGGGTTCAGCGCCATAGAGCGAATCGCGGAACAGGCCATCAACCTGCTCAATGCATCCCTCATGGGTGCCGTTTTCTTTCATCACCTTGAACAGCAACGCCAGGTAAATCGGCATGGCCGGAATAGCTGCACTGGCCTGGGTCACTACCGCTTTAAGCACTGAGACGCGGGCATCGCCACCCTGGGCCGCCAGACGCTCGCGAATATCGATGACGCGCTTATCCAGATCTTTCTTGGCAGCACCGATGGTGCCGTGCCAGTAGATATCCCAGGTCAGCTTTTCACCGATATAGGTGTAAGCAGTCGTTTTGGCGCCATCAGCGAGCACGCCCGCTGCATCCAGCGCTTCAATCCACATCTGCCAGTCTTCGCCGCCCATGACGGCAACGGTGTTGGCTATCTCGTCATCGTTGGCCTGTTCAATATGGAAGTCCTGTACTTCTTCCTTATCGGTGTTGACACCTTTTTGCACGGTATCCTTGCCGATCGGCTTAAGCGTGGAATTGTGAACCTCGCCCGTAACCGGGTGCTGGCGACGCGGGGCGGCCAGGCTGTAAACCACAAGATCCACCTGGCCCATATCAGCCTTGATGGTTTCAATCGTCTTTTGCTTGATGTCATCGGAGAAGGCGTCGCCATTAATACTCTTGGCATACAGGCCCTCTTCTTCAGCGAACTTGTGGAACGCCGCGGAGTTATACCAGCCGGCGGTGCCGGGCTTGCGCTCGGTGCCTTCTTTCTCGAAGAAAATACCCAGGGTGGAAGCGCCCGCACCGAAAGCAGCGCTGATGCGCGAAGCCAGGCCATAACCGGTCGAAGCGCCAATCACCAGCACACGCTTGGGGCCGTCTTCAATCGGGCCCTGCGCTTTCACATAGTCGATCTGCTTTTTGACATTGGCTTCACAGCCGGTGGGGTGAGTGGTAATACAAAGAAAACCGCGCACACGTGGTTTGATGATCATTGGCTAAAGGTCCCTGAAATTGCGTCATTATCTGGTCAGGGAGTTTAACACAGCTTCGCTGGCACAAATGCAGTTACAGGGCCCCGGAGTGACCCTCCAGGTTAGTAATCCACACTGTCTGGTAGGGATGCACGTCGATGACCTCATCGCGGCCGTGATAGTGGGTCCCGCTGATCAGGTCCACCCAATCATCGGTGCCTATCAGGTTAATATCCGACAATGCCAATGGTATAGCGGCATTGGAAATATTGCTGATACAGAACACACTCTGGCGGCGATCCATACTCTGGCGCCAGAAACCGAAAACGGCATCACCCAGATGCAGCGTAAACTGCGTGGCATTGGGGTGAAATGCTGCCTGCTCACGGCGAATCGCCAGCAGCGCCTTGATACGGGCGAACACTTGAGCGTGACTGGAATCCTCGCGCGACAGCACCGACTCCAGCGCCTCATCGTCCCACTGATGCCGATTGATCGCGCGATAGTGCCCGGCATTCTCTACACGGTCATAGTCATTGCGCGTACCCAGCAGGCTGTGGATGTAAATGCCCGGTATGCCTTCCAGGCCAAGCATGATGGCATGCGCACACACAAAGCGCTCCACGCCCCACTCATCAGTCCCCGATGTCGTTCCTTGCAGGGCATCAAACAGCGAGATATTGATCTCGTAGGGCTTGCTCTGCCCATCTTCCAGGGCACGGTAAGACACATGACCACCAAATTGCCCCATGGTCTCGACCAATGACGTGAGCTCGGCATCACTGAGCAAACCCTCTGCAGGGCGCAAGCCAATACCATCATGCGAGGCGATGAAATTGAAATACGCCGTGCCGTTCTGGGCTGGAGGCATACTCATCATCCACATCTTCAGATGCTGGCAATTCCCGGTGACCAGCGTGTTGACCAATAGCGGCGGCAGCGAGAAATTGTAGATACAGTGGGCTTCATTGGAGTTACCAAAGTAAGACAGGTTCTGCTGGTTGGGGATATTGGTTTCAGTAATCAGCAGCGCACCGGGAACCGCGTGCTCGACCAAAGTGCGCAACAGCCGCACTACCTCGTGTGTCTCCTCCAGATTAAGACTGGTGGTACCGGCGACTTTCCACAGGAACGCCACCGCATCTAGCCTGAAAATTCGCACGCCGTTGTCGAGATAATGACGGACAATACTGACGAACTGCCTGAGCACCTCAGGGTTGCGAAAATCCAGGTCCACCTGATCGTGACTGAACGTGCACCAAACGTACCGCGTACCCTCGCTGGTCTCCACTTCACGCAGCAGCTCGGACGTGCGCGGCCGCACCACCTGACTCAGATCATCCTCCGGCGATGCGGTAAAAAAGTACCCCTTGCCCGGCGTTTCACCCTTGAGAAAATTCTGGAACCACAGGCTGCGCGCAGAACAGTGGTTAATGACCAGGTCCGCCATGAGGTCGTAACTGCCAGCGATGGCTTCGACGTCATCCCAGGTACCCAATGCTTCATTCACGCTGGAATAATCGAGCACCGAAAATCCATCGTCTGAACTCCAGGGACAAAACGGCAGAATATGCACTCCTGTCAGCAAGCCCTCGCTGTGCTGATCGAAAAAACGTTTTAATGTCACCAGGGGCTTTTCACCTTCCCTGAGAATGCTATCGCCGTAGGTAATTGCAATGGCGTCGCGCTGGCTCCAGTGATTCACGTACTGCGGCGGTGGTGCTGCAGCAGGATCGAGGCGCATCAGTTCCAGCAGTGATGTAGCCAGGCTGTCCAGGTTCACCGACAGTGGGTTGGTTCGGTATATCAGGTCAACATGGTGTTGAACCCGGTCCAGTAAATGGGCCTGATCGCTGTCGCGCTGTTGCATGGTGCCCGCTAGCCCCCCTGCCCGAAATCGCGGTGATCGGCCTCAACCGCCTCGTGAAGCTGTTCGAGCACATCAGGCAAGGCGCTGATCACCCTGCTCCAACTGGGAATAAAGGGACGCTCCATGGGCCGCGCCAGAAACGCTTCGCCTGCCTTCATAATATTCTCGGCAAACATCTCCACCGCTTTTTCCTCATTGTGAATATCCAATGTTAGGCCATTCATTACTGCATCGTTGTGATAGGTCTCCACAAAATCCAGGGCAATACGGTAGTAAGTGGCCTTCAGGGAACGAAACAACTCTGTATTAAACGTCACACCCCGGGTCGCCAGCTTGCGAATTAACGCCTTGGTGATATCGATGGACATTCTCGACAACCCACCCTGATCATCGTTGGCGGAAAGTTCCTGATGCTTGTGATCATATACATCGGCGATGTCTGCCTGGCACAGGCGATTGTTGGCGTAGTTGCGATACATCTCGGACAGAACGCCGATCTCTAGCCCCCAGTCACTGGGAATACGAATGTCATTGAGCACATCTCGACGGAAGGAGAACTCCCCCGCCAGCGGATAACGGAAGCTATCCATGTAATCCAGGTACTCCATATCACCCAGACATTTTTTCAATGCGCGCAATAGCGGTGTCACCAACAGACGGCTTACACGACCGTTAATCTTGCCGCCGGCAACCCGGGCGTAATAACCCTTGCAGAACTCATAGTTGAATCGCGGATGGGCCACCGGGTAGATCAGCCGTGCCAGCATGGAGCGTTCGTAGGTCACGATGTCACAGTCGTGCAAAGCCACAGATTCGGTGCGATTGGATGCCAGCGTATAACCCATGCAATACCAGACATTGCGCCCCTTGCCCAATTCCTTGGGCGCCAGATCCTGGGCCTGGAGCTGCTCGTCCAGTGCTTTAAGACGCGGCCCATCATTCCAGAGCACCCGGTGGCGCTGCGGCAATTGTTCAAAAAAACCCAGTGCCTGGCGATACTGGTCCTCGGTCGCCCGATCCAGACCGATCACAATTTCCGACAGATAACCGGCGCCCTGGAGTTCGTCCAGTATCTTGGGCATCGCCTCGCCCTCCAACTCCGAATACAGTGACGGCAGAATCAACCCCATAGGACGTTCGCGAGAAAACGCCTGCAGATCCGCCTCCAACTCTTTGAGCGGTCGATCGGAGAGGTTATGCAGCGTGGTAATGATGCCGTTCTGGTAAAAATCACCCATGTATTTCGTTCCTTAATCAATCGTTGTGGTCAGCAATAGCCAGCCACTCAAGCACACCTTCCGCCCAGCCTGCCGGGCCAAAAGCCCGACTGTGCATGAGTTGGTTGTCGCGTTTAACCACCGGAAAATCATGTACCGGAGAGCGGATGACAAGCGCGGTACCCGCCGCCTCCAGCATTGCCACGTCATTGCCACTGTCGCCAGCAGCAAGGTCGTCCACGGTAGACGCCTCGAGAGCCTGCTGATAAGCACCGCGCAACCAGCGCAGCGCCCGCCCCTTATCGCAGGCCCCGGCCACGGACAGAAAGCGCCCTCCTTGTAATGGCGTGGCACCCGCGTGACGTAATCGCTCAATAAATTCGCTGCGGTCCTCTACCGAGCCCAACCAGCGCAGCGGTTCACTGTACTCACGACAATTGGCTAACTCAGCGTCAGCCAATGCCAACCCTGTCCCCTGGGCAATGCCTGATGGCCCCATATCTGCAAAGGTCTCAAATTGTCCGGCGTAGTCCGACCGCAGCGTCTGCAGCTGCGCCTGCCAAACCTCGCGTGGTGCACTCAGTTCATGAACCCAGTAGCTGCCACGGACTTCAGTATCTGCTGGCTGCTGCGCGAAATAGCCAACGGGAATCATCACCGCGGCACCGTTTTCCACGATGAACGGATCGGCGTTGTCCAGGTGCTGGCGCAAGCGCTCTACCTCTGCACGGGTCTTGCTTGTGACCGGAATCAGCGGAATACCCTGCTCTAGCAGTATGGCTAGCACGGGCAAGGCCGGCTCGAAACTATAGGTATCGTGATCCAGCAGCGACCCATCGAGATCGGTAAACACCAGCCTCGGGGTCACAGCCGCACTCCCGGTGCCGCCAGGTAGCTTTCAATTCGCCGCGCCTCATCGAGCGTGAACAGGTGATTCACCTTCCCGGGCAAATCGGCGAGGCATTGTTCAGTAATCCGCTGATAGAACTGTACAAACTGGGCGACACCTTCGGCGGACATCACCCCGCGGCCAGAGCGAAAGGCAGCCAATTTCTGCTCCTGCTCAAGCCGCCAGCGATAAACGCAATCAAATGAGGGGGCCTTGAGCATCAACCACTGGTCCACCAGTGCATAAAGCTCAGGAAAGGGTCTGGCAAGGACGTTATTGACCCGGCGGCGCCACTGGCCGTCAGCATCTTGCTCACGCTCAAGCGCATTGATTGGGGCGACCAGTGCGTCTTTCTCGACAGCTTGCGCCCCCAGGCACCAGCCCTCTAGTAGAATAATGTCGACCGGACGCGCCGGCTGATCCCAATCGCATTCGGGGCGACGATCGTCGATGGCTTTGTCAAAGCGGGGAACCGCCGGAGTCTCACCGGCCAGCAGCGCCTGCAGCGTCGACTGCAGCAGGGCCATGTCGTGGGTGCCGGGTACACCACGGGTCAGGAACAGCGGATGACTGTGCTCTGCCAGGGATTCCCGCTCAGCGAGCGTTAGATAGAAGTCATCGAGAGACAGGGCCAGCGCCTCAAGACCGTATTCAGCCCTGAAATGCGCCACCAGGTAATCCGATAGCGTGGTTTTGCCAGAGCCCTGACTGCCATTAATCCCTACAAGAATGGATCGCCCTGCACTACCTTGGTGCTCGACCAATAATTGGGCCACCGGCGCGAACCATTTCAGTGCAGAGGGGAGGTAGTCAGGCGGCAGGGCATGCGCTTGCAAAAACGCCTGCTGCCAGTCTTGCCCTCGCTCTGCCATGGTTTAGCCACCTTGCACAATGGAATTACCCCGAATGTAGCAGGTTCTGTGCCAATAGCACCAAAATCGGCCACTGGCACCAGAACGGGGAGTGGCTACATGATGATCTGACGAATATCGCCCAACAGCGACACCAGCTGACTCATGAACCGGCCGCCATCACCACCGTTAATCACACGGTGGTCATAGGACAGCGACAAGGGCAGCATTTTGCGCGGAGCGAATTCACTGCCATTCCAAACCGGCTTCATGTCCGCCCGGGACACGCCGAGAATACCTACCTCCGGTGCATTGACGATGGGCGTGAATCCGGTACCGCCAATACCACCCAGACTGGACACCGTGAAGCATCCGCCCTGCATATCAACAGGGCGCAGCTTGCGGTCACGCGCCTTGGCTGCCATGGCCAGCACTTCTTCGGAGAGTTCCCAGATCGACTTCTTGTCGACGTCTCGAATCACGGGCACCACCAGCCCGGCCGGGGTATCCACGGCCATGCCGATATGGATGTATTTTTTATACACCAGTGACTCACCGCCGTCGGCCAGAGAGGAACAGAACTTGGGATTATCCCGCAGTGCGACAGCGCAGGCTTTCAGAATAAACGGCATGGGTGTGAGTTTAGTGCCACGGCGCTCGGCTTCAGCCTTCATGCTCGCGCGGAACGCCTCCAGATCGGTGATATCGGCGTCGTCATATTGCGTCACATGGGGCACATTCAGCCAGCTGCGCTGCATGTTGCTGGCGGTAACCTTGTCCATTTTTGAGCGCGCGGTGGTCTCGACTTCCCCGAACTGTCCGAAGTCTACTTCCGGAATGTCGGGAATACCGGCGCCTCCACTGGTAGATGCCGCCGCAGGCGCCTTGAGTCGTTGCTGCACAAAGCTGTGCAAGTCTTCCTTGAGCACCCTGCCGCGCGGACCGGTTCCGGTCACTTCGCCCAGCGGCACACCAAATTCCCTGGCCAACTTGCGTACTGCGGGCCCGGCATAAACACTGCCACCCGAAGCCGGGGCCACCGCCGGGGTTGCCGGGGGCACTGCCGCGGCGACAGGCGCTGGCGCCGCGGGTGATTCTGCCGGTGCCTCTTCTTGCGCTGGAGCCGGCGCGGACGCGGGTGCAGCTACAACTTGCGCGCCCTTCAGCACGACCAGTTCGTCGCCCTGTTTGACCTGGTCACCTTCATTGACGCGGATCTCTACCACCTCACCGGCAAAGGGTGCGGGAACCTCCATGGAGGCCTTGTCAGATTCAAGCACGACCAGCGAATCACCTTCAGACACATCATCGCCAACGCTGACTGCGATCTCGATCAGCTCCACCGCGTCATCAGTGCCGATATCTGGCACAGGGACGACTTCGGACGCCACCTCTGTAGCCGCAGGGGCGGCTGCAGGTACAGCAGCAGGCTCAGCCGTGGGCGCTGCTTCAGGCTGAGTATCCGCCGGCGCCGGCTCAGCAGGTTCTGCCTCCGCCTCAGCGCCGGTATCGATAACCGCGACCGGTGCGCCCTCAGCTAATTCCTGACCTTCGGCGACCAGAATTTCCACAACCACTCCCGCCGCCGACGACGGAATCTCCATGGAAGCCTTATCGGATTCCAGCACACAGAGGCCCTGATCAACCTCAACTGCATCCCCAACCGCGACGAGAAGCTCGATAACCTCAGCCCCTTCGGCGCCGCCAATATCCGGTACTGTTACTTGTTGCTTAGCCACGTGATTATCCTTTTCTTATACCGTGAGGGGGTCAAATTTATCGGCGGAAATACCGAGATCAGCCATGGCGGCGGTGACCACCGACGCCTCGATAGCACCTTCATCCGCCAGTGCCTTGAGCGTTGCCAGCACGACAAATTCGCGGCTTACCTCGAAGAAATCACGCAAGCGTGAGCGGGTATCGGAACGGCCAAAGCCGTCGGTCCCCAATGCCGTGAAATGCCCGGGAATAAACTCGCGAATCTGGTCGGCATAGGATTTCATGTAATCCGTGGCCACCACGACCGGACCTGACGTGCCGTCCAGCAGCTGAGTAACGTAGGGCACACGCGGCGCCTCCTCCGGGTGCAGCATATTCCAGCGCGTCGCCGCCTTGCCTTCGCGCTGCAGCTCATTGATGGAGGTTAGGCTCCAGACATCCGCATTAACGTTGTACCTGGATTCGAGAATCTCTGCGGCAGCTTCCACCTCGCGCAGAATGGTCCCCGCACCCATGAGTTGAGCACTCAGCGAGTGCCCTGCCTCACTTTTGCGCAGGCTATACATGCCCTTGATAATGCCTTCCTGAACGCCTTCAGGCATAGCCGGCTGCACGTAGTTTTCGTTCATGGTGGTGATGTAATAGAACTTGTTCTCACCCAGTTCGTACATGCGGTGCAAGCCGTCCTGAATAATAACTGCCAGTTCGTAGGCATAAGCTGGGTCATAGCTGACGCAATTGGGGATAGTGCTGGCCTGCAAATGACTGTGGCCATCCTGGTGCTGCAAACCCTCACCGTTTAGCGTGGTGCGTCCAGCGGTGGCACCAATAAGAAAGCCCCGGGCCTGGCAATCGCCCGCCGCCCAGGCCAGATCGCCAATCCGCTGGAAGCCGAACATCGAGTAGTAAATATAGAACGGCACCATGGGGTAGGCGCTGGTGCTGTAGGACGTTGCCGCCGCCAGCCAGGCGGAGAAGGCGCCAGCTTCGTTAATGCCCTCCTCGAGAATCTGGCCCTTGATATCTTCCTTGTAAAACATGATCTGGCCGGCGTCATGGGGCGTGTAACGCTGCCCCACAGACGAATAAATACCCAGCTGACGGAACATGCCCTCCATGCCGAAAGTGCGTGCTTCATCAGGCACAATGGGCACAATTCGCTCGCCAATGGCCTTGTCCTTGACCAGGTTGGAGAGCAGCCTGACAAAAGCCATGGTGGTGGAAATAGCGCGTTTGCCGCTGCTTTCCAGTTGTTTGGCAAACGCATCCAGCGGCGGTGTTTGCAGCAGCTCCATCTCGCTGCGGCGCGCGGGAATCATGCCCCCCAACTCCTCTCGGCGCTGGCGCATATAACGCATCTCGGGGCTGTCTTCGGCAGGCTTGTAGTAAGGTACGTCGGCGAGGGCTTCGTCGCCGATAGGAATACCGAAACGGTCGCGGAAGGCCTTGAGGCTGTCCATATCCAACTTTTTAAGCGAGTGGGTTTCATTGTTCGCCTCGCCGGCTTCACCCATGCCATAACCTTTTACTGTCATGGCCAGAATCACCGTGGGGCGCTCGGTCTCCGCCACGGCCTGGGCATAGGCGGCGTAAACCTTATAGGGATCGTGACCGCCACGGTTGAGGTACATAATCTCCTCGTCTGACAGGTCCTTCACCAACTCAAGGCTCTCAGGGTATTTGCCGAAGAAATGCTCGCGTGTGTAGGCGCCACCGTTGTACTTGTAGTTCTGCAACTCACCGTCGCAAACCTCATCCATACGCTGGCGCAGGCGACCGGACTCGTCCTTGGCCAGCAGTGAGTCCCATTTGCGACCCCAGATGACCTTGATCACATTCCAGCCAGCGCCGCGGAACACGCCCTCGAGCTCCTGGATAATCTTGCCGTTGCCACGCACCGGGCCATCGAGGCGCTGCAGGTTGCAGTTGATGACAAAGTTGAGGTTACCCATTTTTTCGCGGCCCGCCAGAGAGATAGCGCCCAGAGATTCGGGCTCATCACACTCGCCGTCGCCCATGAAACACCAGACATTGCGATCACCGTGATCCACCAGACCGCGGTGCTGCTGATACTTCATGACGCGCGCCTGGTAAATGGCCTGGATGGGGCCCAGCCCCATGGAGACGGTGGGAAACTGCCAGTAGTCGGGCATCAACCAGGGATGCGGATAAGAGGACAGGCCATTGCCGTCGACTTCACGGCGGAAATTATCCAGCTGCGCCTCACTCAGGCGCCCTTCCAGGAAAGAGCGGGCGTACATGCCCGGTGCTGAATGGCCCTGGTAGAACACAAGATCTCCGGGGTGATCGCCGTCACTGCCACGGAAAAAATAGTTGAAACCCACATCGTAGAGGGTGGCGCTGGACGAGAAGCTGGAGATATGGCCGCCCAGACCTTCGTCATTGTCGTTGGCCCGCATCACCATGGCGAGGGCGTTCCAGCGCACCAGTGAGCGAATGCGCCGCTCCATGAACAAGTCACCTGGCATCCGCTTCTCGTCGTCGGCGGAGATCGTGTTCACAAAGGGCGTGGTGATCGAATCAGGCAGCTTGACCCGGTTATCCAGTGCATGGCGTCCCAGGGCCATCATCAGGTAATTAGCCCTTTCCGGACCACTATTGCGAATCACTTCATCGAGGGCATCCAGCCACTCTTTGGTTTCAATCGGATCTTTATCGTCTGCCATGCCCTACACCTGCAAATATGGGGGATCTTGAGGGTATCTTTTTAGAACTTAATAAAGAAATAGCCGCCATCCCAGTATAGTAAATACGAACAAAGCCGCCGGGAAATCGCTTCCGGGCGGCCTTTTTTGTAAAAATATTACTCTATGTGCGACTAAAATGGAATATTAGTTCTATTTTGGCATGCAAAATAGCGGCATTTATTGTCGATTCTGTAGTTTTGTTACAAGAATCACTGAACCTGGTAATAACCGTGAGATGCCTTGATATCGGCAGCCGAGGAGTACCGAGTTTGCTCACCAGCGGGTAATCTGCCCCACTTGCCGGGCGCGACAACTTGCAGTGAACGCGCCTCACTGAGGAAGTGTTCCTGGTAGTAAGCGCTCCAGGATTCCATGGTCAGCGCTTCAACCGCGGCCGCCAATTGCTCACGACCATCAAACTCGAAGCGTTTTTTGGCAATAGACTGCCAGTAGAACTCGGCCCGCTCCCACAGGTTCTTCTGTGGGCGATTGATTTCGTTCACCAGCGCGCGTTGATGACGGGCAAACTGGGCCTCATCCAGATCACCCTCGACTCCGGCCATAAAGGCCTGCATGGCGGAGGCGAGGCTGGCACCGTCAGCCACCGGTGACTGAATCAGCATCACCAGGCCGGGCACGTCAAACTGCGGCCACGAAAATGCCTGGACGATATAGCCTAATTGTTGCTCGGTACGCAGCTGCTGGAAGAAGCCTGACTTCATGATCTGGGCAGTAAGCGCCGTCGCAGCGCGATCATCCCAGCTATTCCCAGCCCCTTGCAGGTACCACGCGAGCACGGAGTCGTCATGCTGCACAGTCACCGGGTATAACGCCTGCTCACCTTCAGTCAGGCTGGTCACCTGCAGCGGAGGCAACTGCGGTGGCGCCCCCTCGGGCACAACCATATCGAGCATCTTCGCCAGTTCTTTGGTAGCGGGCAGCTCATAATTTCCGTACACCAGCGCCTCGGCGGTGGCACTTTGCCAGAAAGCCTCGGCATAGTTGCCCAGCGTTGCCTGATCGGTATTGCGCAGGGCATCGATCAGCGCCTGCTCACCCCACTCTCCGTGCAACAGTGATTCTCGTAAATCGTCGAACACCTGGCTGGAAGGTCGCTTGGCAACCGCGTTTTCCAAACCCCGGATCATATCCTTTCGAATGTTCTCAACCCGCTGCGTTTCAAAGTCACCCTCAGCAATGTCTTCGAGGATGTCTTTGAGCAATACAAACTGTTTGTCGGTATAGCCACTGATGCGCAGGCTAATCCCCTGGGCGTGCTTGTAGAAGCTGAAATTCAAACCCGCCAGCAAGGCCGGATAGGTGTATTCATTTACCTGATCGCGTATTACCGCGGTGTATAGCGATGCCCGCGCAGCCTGCTCTGCACTCTGGCCCGCGAGTGGCGAGCGGAAATTAACGTACAAAGCCCCCTTGGGAATGCGAAATTCATCGTCCTGAGCAAACCAGATCCGCTTGCGCGGCTCATTCAACACGCGCTGCGGATTACCGACCATCTCCTGACCGACATCAACCAGCGCCACATTGTCGACGATAAACTCATTGGGCTCTGGTAGGGCCAGCGCGACATCCCCCGGGCTTGCTTCCCACCCAGCGAGCTGCGCCGCAGACGCGGGAGCCAGCGAATAGGGAACACCGTAGTACGGCGAGACCTTGTCCGTGCTCACACTCTGATCATCGAGTACCACGAGTGCGTTGTCCGGGGTCAGCTGAGCAACCACTTCCCGAAGCATCTGCGCCTGGTAATCCGTCATCATGTAGTTACCGCGCAACACATCCTCTGGCGCAAAGTAGTGCATGCTGCTGGCCAGTGAGGCAACGTAATTGATCGGCTCGGCGCGCTCTTTGAAACGGAACGCCAGGTCAGCCACGCGGGCCTGCTCGTCATACAGCCACTCTTTAGGGCCCGCTTCACGAACCACCTCCAGATAAGCGAACAAGAGCTGAACGACGCGGTCATAGTTGGCGACGCCCTGCTCGGTCAACGTTACGGACACGCTGAACAATGAGCCGCCGCGCCAACCCAGGCCGGATCCGGCTGCCAGAGACTCAGCCAGACCTTCGGCCTTGAGCTGGGATAAGAGGCTGCCCTCTCCCTCATGGCCCACCAGATTCCCCAGGTAGGACATGGGCTTGGCCTGGTAGTCGTCGCGGTAATCTCCCAGTGGAAACAGTACCTGGAGCAACCGGCGCGTCGCCTGTGGTTGAATCTGTAACAGTGCTGGCAGCTCGCCTGAGGCAAACAGAGGTACATCTATATTTTGATGCTGGAACGATTTGTTCGGCACCGGTGAAAACATGGGCACGACCATGGCCTCAAGCTCATCCAGCGACTCTTCCCCAAGCACGACCAGGCGCATGATATTGGCCGAGTAGTGGCTATCGTAGAACGCCAGCAAATCATCGCGGATACTCGAGTCGGGACGATCAGCAAGCGTCTCCAGGCTACCTACCGCAAACTGGCTAAAAGGATGTTCCGGGTTCATCGCCTGCTGCAGTACATCAAGCCCGCGGCGCGAATCGCTCTTCAATCCCATTTGATACTCGGACTGCACCGCGTTCTTTTCTTTATCGATAAGGGCCTCATCGAAACGCGGCGAGATGAAGAACTGGGCGAACCGATCGAGCGCCTCGGGAAGGTATGCAGCATCTACATCAAAAAAGTAGTTGGTGTGCTCCATGCTGGTGTAGGCATTGCGATTGCCGCCGTGCTCGGTAATAAACTGTTCGTATTCAGCGGGGTTCGGGTACTTCTCGGTCCCCAGAAACAGCATGTGCTCCAGAAAATGAGCGAGGCCGCCACGGCCTTCGGGGTTATCACCGCTACCGATATTAATGTCCAGCGAGGCCGCCGCCTTGGGAGTCTGCGGATCAGAGATCAAGAGCAACTGCATCTCGTTGTCGAGCGTCAGCAACCGATACTGCCGGTCGTCATTGGGACTCTGCACTGGCTGCATGCTGTCCGGGTCTGGCGAGCCGGCACAGCCCACGACAAAAACAACAGCAAACAGCAGGGGCAGCAGCAGATACTGGCGCCCAAAGTGAGAAAGCGGCATGAATTACTCCACAGCAGTTTCGATGTCTGGAGCGGGCAATTCCGTCGGGTCACCCTCCCCACTTGGCCAGGCGTAGATAATCGCCTTAATCAGAGTTGCCAGGGGAATCGCGAAAAACACCCCCCACATACCCCAGATCCCGCCGAAAAACAGAATGGCGAGAATAATGGCCACAGGATGCAGGTTCACTGCCTCAGAAAACAGGAAAGGCACCAACACGTTGCCATCCAGGGCCTGGATTACAATATAGACCACACACAGCGTATAAAATTCACCGGCAAAGCCCCACTGGAAAAAGCCCACCAGCACTACCGGTAGCGTCACGATTACAGCGCCGATGTAGGGAATGATGACCGACAGTCCAACCAGCAGTGCCAGCAGCGCGGCGTAATTCAGCCCCATCCAAGAGAAGCTGGCGTAACTGACGGCACCCACGACAATAATCTCGATCACTTTGCCGCGCGCATAATTGGCAAACTGCAGGTTCATTTCGGTCCAGATGCGGGTTAACAGCGGGCGTTCTTCAGGCAGGAAGCCGCCCAGCCAACTCAGGATGAGTTCTCTGTCACGCAGGAAAAAGAACACCAGAATCGGGATAAGAATCATGTAAACCATAAATGCGAACAGGCCACTGATACCGGCCAACCCCTGGGTCACCACGAATTGTCCCAGCGTTGCAGCCTCCGCCTGCGCCATGCTGACGAAGTCGCTCATTTGTTGCTTGCTGAACAACTCGGGGTATTGCTCCGGCAACACCGCCAGCAGCTGCTGGCCTTTCCCCAACATGGCGGGTAATTCAGAAGCGAGGCTTAAGAACTGTCGCCAGGCCAGCGGCAATAGCCCCAGGGTAACGCCGAAGAAGGCACCGACAAAAACAAGGAATGAGACACTCACACCAACCCATTTAGGCAACCCATAGCCCTGCAGCTTGGACGACAGACCTTGCATCAGAAACGCCAGCACCATGGCCGCCAGCAGCGGCGCGAGAATATCGCCAATGGTCACTACCAGCGTGACGGAAATCACCAGCATTACCAGCAGGAGGATGGCCTCCTCCTCAAACAGGTAGCGCTTATACCATTTGTTGAAAGTGTCGAACATTCGTCAGTTCCGTCCCTAGGCCTTTTCGATGAGGTGGATATAAACGCCGCCGGCGGATTCCTCCGACGATAACAGTCGATGACCGGACTGCTCGGCGAACACCCTGAAATCGCGCATGGACCCCTGATCGGTCGCCGTAATTCGCAGCCGCTCGCCCGTCGACATGTTGTTCAAGGCGCGCTTCGCCTTGAGCAGTGGCATCGGGCAATCCAGCCCCTTTGCGTCCAGTTCTATTGTTGCCGTCATGTTTGTTCCACACTTTCAGGATGGCCAAGTATACGCATTACGCAAGTGCGAATGAACTTCGCTCCCTCGATGTGCTCTAAGTTGCTCAAGGGGAGCATTGCCCCAAGGGTAACTGATTGCAGTACAATGCTCGGCAACTGTAGTTCACAAGATATCTGGTCTGTGTTAGTGCAATTTAATCGCCAACCGGCAACTCCTTCGCTGCGCGCCACGGCAACGCTCCTCTGCGCGCTGCTGACCGCGTCTTTGCTGGCAGCGCCTGCCCGGGCCAATACCGAAGAGCTCAAGTTGCCCAATCTAGGCGAATCCAGCACCAGCCTTTTCTCCGCTGAATTCGAACACCAATTGGGCCGCACCTGGTTGAAGATTTTTCGCAGCCAGGTGTCCACCGTCACCGACCCATTGATGTTCGATTACATTGAGAACCTGACCTACCAGTTGGCGACACACAGCAAACTCGAAGATCGACGACTGGAACTGGTGGTGGTCGACAATCCGACCATTAACGCATTCGCGGTACCGGGCGGCGTTATCGGGGTACACAACGGGCTGTTGCTATACGCCCAGACAGAAGATGAACTCGCCACCGTTCTGGCCCACGAAATTGCTCACTTGAGCCAGCGTCACTTCTCCAGGGGCGTGGAGTTTCAGAAATCCCAGACGCCCATGAACCTGGCAGGCATGCTTGCCGGCCTGGTATTAATGGCCACCGCCGGCGGCGATGCCGGCATGGCGGCTCTGGCGGCAAGCCAGGCCGCGGCCCAGAACAATGCCTTGCGCTACAGTCGCGGCAACGAACAGGAAGCCGACCGAATCGGTATGCAGACCATGGTAGAGGCCGGCATGGACCCCCACGCTGCCCCGGCCATGTTCGAGCGCATGTTGCAAGCCTCGCGCTACTCCAGCAGCGAACGCATACCAGAGTTCATGCGCACTCACCCGCTGTCTGAAAACCGGATAGCCGACACCCGCAACCGCGCTCGCCAGTACCCGAAAACCATTCGCCCGGTAAGCCTGGATTATCAGTTGATGCGCGCCAGAGCCTATGTACAGCTGGCCAATACACCCGAAGAAGCGGTACAGCGTTTCAAGGGTGAGCTTGGCGGCACACCCCGCTCGCGTGAGGCGGCACAGTACGGGCTGGTGCTGTCGCTGACCGAAGCTGGCCGCGCCGATGAGGCAGCGCTGGCCCTGGACAGCATCTGGTCGGGCAATCCCGATCGCCTGGAATATGTCATTGCCGATGCCGAGATCGACATGGCGCGCAATACGCCGGAGAAAGCGGCGGAAAAACTGCGTAAGCGCCTGGCGCTCAGCCCCGGCAACCACCCGCTCACCATGACCTACGCCAAGGCACTCATGGCCAACGGTGAAGCGCACATTGCCGAAGAAGTACTGCTGGCGCAGAGCACGCGCCGGCCCACTGACCCGGGGCTATGGTATCTATTGGCAGAGGTTCAGGGACTGTCGGGCAATATCGCGGGCCTCCACCAGTCGCGTGCAGAGTACTTTATTCTCAATGGTATTCTCGACGAGGCAGAACGGCAGCTTAGCTACGCCCTGAAGCTCACTCGCAACGACTACCACACCACAGCGCAGGTGCAACAGCGCCTGCGGGATGTGGCGCTACTGCGCCAGCAGATGGAAAGCTTCTAACCCGGTTTACGGATCAGGCGTTGCCCTTGACCTTCAGGTTGAGGTCGGCGGCGAAATCCAGCATTCGCGTCAGCGGCACCATGGCCCGCTCACCCAGTGCCGGGTCGACAAAGATTTCGTTGTCTGACTGATCAAACACCCTTGCGAGTGTTTCCAGATCATTCATGGCCATCCACGGGCAATTGGCACAGCTGCGGCACGTAGCGCCCTCACCCGCAGTGGGTGCAATAATGAATTCCTTGTCCGGTGCCATCTGCTGCAACTTGTAGAAGATGCCCTGATCCGTTGCCACGATGAACTGCTTGTTGTCCATCTCCATGGCCGCGCGAATGATCTGGGTCGTAGAGCCCACTCGGTCAGCGTGCTCCAGCACCGCTGCCGGTGACTCTGGATGCACCAGCACGGCAGCGTCGGGGTACACCGCCTTAAGATCGGCGATACCGCGCGCCTTGAATTCTTCATGCACGATACAGGCGCCGTCCCACATAATGATGTCGGCACCGCTTTCCCGGCGCACATAGTCACCCAGGTGCTGATCCGGCGCCCAAATGATTTTCTCGTCCTGTTCGGCCAGATGTTCCGCCACCTCAAGCGCAATGCTGGAAGTGACCACCCAATCGGCGCGGGCCTTTACGGCCGCCGAGGTGTTGGCGTAGACCACAACCTTGCGATCGGGGTGCTGGTCGCAGAATGCGGAAAATTCATCGATGGGACAGCCCAGGTCCAGAGAACAAGTGGCCTCCAGTGTGGGCATGAGTACGCGCTTTTCCGGCGTCAGGATTTTCGCGGTCTCGCCCATGAACTTGACCCCAGCGACCACAAGCGTGTCCGCCGGATGCTCATTACCGAAGCGTGCCATCTCGAGGGAATCCGAGACACAACCACCGGTTTCTTCAGCCAGGGCCTGCACGACGGGGGATGTGTAGTAGTGGGCCACTATTACAGCGTTTTCCTCGATCAGCCGCGCTTTGATCTGCTCAATCAATGCAGCCTCACGGGCAGGATCCAGACGATGCTGTTCGGCGTGGTCCAGATGATGCTGTACCTGCTGGCGAATCGTTTCCAGTTTGTCGGTCGCTATACTCATACTTTCTTGGGCATGGTGGGGCAAAAAGAGGCGGCGATTCTAGCACAGATTGGCACCGGGGAAATCGTCCGATAAGCTGTGCCCTCGAATCAGGGGAACAGCTCACCATGACAAAATACGATTATGTAAAAACTCGCCGCGAAGACGTGGTTCAGTATAAGGAAAGCCAGCTGCCAATGATTAAGGCTTTTCTGAAATTTGGCAGCCGGGCGCAGGCGAAGATCTTCCGCCTTAGCAAAGGCCGACTCATGAAAAGCTTTCTTGGTGGCCCGGTATGCCTGGTCACCATGACCGGCGCCAAAACCGGTAAGACTCGCCAGATTCCGCTGATTCATATTTGCGACGGCGAGAACAAGGTGCTGGTGGCTTCCTGCGGCGGCATGCCAAAGAACCCGGTCTGGTACTACAACCTCAAGGCGCACCCCCAAATCAAGATCATGGCGGACGGTGAAGAGAGAGAGTACGTGGCCCGCCAGGTCAGCGACGAAGAAAAAGCCGCGCTCTGGCCCCTGCTGGTAGAGACATACTCAGACTTTGATGAGTACCAGGCCAGGACGGATCGCAATATCCCGGTGTTCAGCTGCGAGCCGCTGTAAGCGTCGCGCCCGGCAGGTGGACGTGCCAGCCTCGACTAAACCGGGTTGAGCTAGTCGTCCCCTGCTTCCGCCATCCAGTCGGGCCATTCTGAGCTTACCGAGCCCTGCCAATCGGGGGAGCGTCGCTCAAAGTAGGCCATGCCGCCCTCGATGGCATCGGGGCGCGTCATGCTCAGGTTAAGTGCCCGACTCTCCAACCCCGCAAAGTCGCTCAGAGACATATCCATGCCCCGCCAAAGCAGGCGCTTGTGGAACGCCATGGCCAACGGCGCGCTGTTAACGGCAATATCCCGGGCAATGTCCATGGCCGTATCGAGGACCTGATCAGCCGGCACGCTGCGTCCGGCCAGGCCCCACTCAACTGCCTCCTGGCCGGTCAGCCGCTGGCCGCGCATGAGCAACTCCAATGCGCGCTCCATGCCGATGACCCGCGGCAGCACGTACTCCATCGCAAAATCTGTCACCACACCCCGGCGCACCTGGAGAAAGCCGTATTTGCCCTCATCCGCGAATACCCGCATATCGGTTTGCATTGCCATGCCCAGACCTGCGCCGACCGCGTGGCCGTTACACGCTGCAATAACAGGCTTGCGCACATCCCAGGCCTGCATGCTGAGTGGGCAGGAGTCCACTTCCATCGCCACCGCCTCGCTGTCAAACGTCGTCCCTCCGCCACTCATGTCAGCGCCGGCACAAAAGCTCTTGCCGGCACCTGTGACCACCACAACACGCACAGCATCGTTTTGATCACATTCCTGATAGGCGGCGCCGAGTCCCGCGATGAGCCCTGAGGTCAGGGTATTGTGGGCTTCAGGGCGGTTGAGCGTGATCAGAGCAACGCCCTCAGTCACATCGAGCAGTAATTCTTGGGTCATTTTGATTTCTACAGGGACAGACTCGCTCAGCATAATACACAGCCGGCCCGCAGCAATGCCTGGGCAGGCTACGAATCGCTATCGCCAAAGCTCACCAGCCCCAAGATCGGAAATATTTCATAAACAAGCACTAGAATTCCTATGAGTTATTCCGTATAACTTCATGTTATATAAAGAATAAGCAGTCAGGCATTGGGGATTCCCCTGACGCGGACTGCCAAGACCATTGTCGGGCACCCAGGGCGAATAGGTGGAACAAAACACCGTACTCATTATTTCTGAACACCAGGCAGATCATCTGGTGCTGTCAGCTTGTCTTGAGCGAGCGCCGCTGCAGCAGTTCCAACTGGCGAGCTCGGAGTCGATGGAGCGGCCACTGGAAGCCCTGCTGGATCCTGCCATTGATGCTGTCATCATGGCCTACGGCCCACAAACCGAATACCTGCTGCGACTGGCGCAAAAGAACAACGCCACCGTTCCCCTGATTCTGCTGCTAGATGACGCAGAGCAAACCACGCTGGAACAACTCAATGATCTGGGCGCTCAGGACTACCTGGTGCGCGGCCAGATTCAGGATGCACTGGTTCACCGCATTCTGGACTACTGCATCCAGCTCAAGCAGGCACGCGATAAGATCCAGCAACTGTCGAACCGCGATGGACTCACTGGCGCGCTGAACCGGGTAGGCTTTCGCGCTCACCTGGAGCGGGCCATGGAGCGCTCATCACGCTACGGTTTCAACACCGCACTGCTCTACATCAACATGGATCAGTTCGCCAACATCAACGATCACTACGGCGAAGCCGACGGCGACCTGCTGATCAAGACTATTTCGCGGCGTCTACTGAACAAGATGCGCAGCACCGACAGCATCGCCCGACTGGGTGGCGATGAGTTTGCCGTGGTACTGGAAGATGTCAGCTCTTTCGCCGACGTGGAGCTCATCTCGGAGAAGATGCTCAAATCGATTGCGGCACCGATGATTCTGAGCGAACAGCAGGTTTCGATCGACGCCAGCATCGGCGCCGCCATGTTCCCCGACGACAGCAAAGACTTTGCCGAACTGGTTGAGTGCGCACGCAGCGCCATGCAACAGGCCAAGACCGTCGATGGCAACAAGTTTATCCGCTACTCCAACCAGATCAGTTTCGACGACTCTGGTGCCAGTTCACTGGCCGCGGAACTGCGTACCGCTGTGCGCAAAAATCAGTTCGAACTGCACTACCAGCCCCGGGTAGATCTCAACACCGGCGCACTGGTGGGCCTTGAAGCCCTGTTGCGC
This sequence comes from Halioglobus sp. HI00S01, assembly GCF_001635445.1. Taxonomy (NCBI): domain Bacteria; kingdom Pseudomonadati; phylum Pseudomonadota; class Gammaproteobacteria; order Cellvibrionales; family Halieaceae; genus Halioglobus; species Halioglobus sp. HI00S01. The sequence continues at coordinate 293,048 of NZ_LWEE01000265.1, read as the reverse complement.
TGGAACCATCCCGAGCGTGGCCTGCTATGCCCCGGCGAATTTTTGTCAGCCTGCGAAGATATGGGGCTGATGAAAACGATCGGCTACCAGGTTATCCAGCACGCATGTGCAGCGCAGGTATGGATAGAAGAACAGGGCATTCGCAACGTCGATGTGGCGGTGAACATTTCGTTCTCGCAAATCCAGGACGACCGCTTTGTTGAGATCGTCAAAGACATCATCAGCCGCACCGGCACCAATGCTTCGAGGCTGGAGCTGGAACTGACCGAAAGCACCATTCTCAAGAGCCCGGCGGCCATTAAAGCCCGCATGGACGAATTGCGACTGCTGGGTGTGTCCTTCTCATTGGATGATTTCGGCACCGGCTTCTCACAGCTCTCACACCTGACCGAACTACCGATCTCCGCACTCAAGATCGACGCTTGCTTTGTGCGCGACCTGCCGCACAACGCACACCAGGAGGCGGTGTGCACCATGATTATCGAGATGGCTCGCCGTCTCGGTATGCTGGTGGTGGCAGAAGGTGCCGAGACCTACGAGCAGGTGGAATTCCTGCGCGAGAAAAACTGTCAGCAAGTGCAGGGCTTTTACTACAGCCCGGCCATTCCACTGCAGCAACTTCCCCGTTTTGTCGAAGAACAGCGCCTCAAGCGCAACGACCCACTATTTTCTTGACTACTTTTTAGAGCCCGGCCATGCCACCCGATTGCGGCCACCGCGCTTGGCTCGATAAAGCTGTTTGTCTGCGGCGGCCATAACCTCCTCCGGCGTCTGCAGCTTGTCATCCCGTTCCGCTATGCCGGCACTGACGGTGACGTAAACGGACGCCGCGGACAATCGAGTGGCGCCACGACGTCGTGTGCCCTCCTTCGCCTTGACCGGACGCCTGCCCTGGTCGCGAATGGACATTTCATAGTTAGCGATACGCTCGCGCGTCTGATCGAGTACCTCCGCGCACTCCTCCGCGGACTTGCGCGGGAACACAACACAAAATTCCTCGCCGCCGTAGCGGTAGGCAGTGCCGCCACCACCCACCTGCCGGATGCGCGACGCAACCAGTTTCAGCACCTCATCGCCCACATCGTGGCCATGGGTGTCATTGAATTTCTTGAAATGATCCACGTCGAGCATGGCAATAGCATAATGCCGCCCCAGGCTCTGCAAGCGCTCGCTTAAGGCCCGCCGGCCCGGCAGGCTGGTGAGATCATCGCGATAAGCCATCGCGTGCGAGCCGCGGATCAGCCCCCAACCCACACTGAGCAGGCCCGCACAGGCCATCACCACAGAGATCTGCTCCAGGTGCAAAAACGCCAGCGCACAAAACCCTGCCAACAGCGCGCCAAACAGCGCACCCTCCGTTTCATCATCGCGCGCCAGCACCAAAAAGATAGCCAGCAGCGCCGCACCGGCGATCAGCCACGACACCGCATGGGACAGAATATAATCGTCGTGGGTGGGCGCAGCGAAACGCGCAGACCATGCGGCATCCGTCGCGCCAATCCACTCCGCGGCTCCATAACAAAGACCCAACAGCCCCGCAAATATGATCACCATCAACAAACTGCGCAGCGTCAGCAAGCCGTAATCGCGCACGACCAGGAGGTAGGCCACTCCCACTGCGAGGGCGAGGCCAGCAAAGAGGTACAATTCACCCGCGGGCGACTCGGAAAGGCTGACCTGAAGGTGCAATTTGATAAGCAGGTACAAACCCGTGGAGGCCAACGCCGCCAGGGCCAATCGCAGACGATTGAACATCCACGCCAGACCGCAGCAGATAGCACACAAAAGGTAGGGAAGATTTTCCAGCAGAATGCTGGCTTCATGATCCAGCGAGGGAGCGAAACCACGCGCCCACATTGCCAAGGCAACGAGCATAAAAGGAACCACCAGCCTGTATACCGCAGACAGATGTACTCGCATGCCCAGTCCGTTACACCCCCTTGATCGTCCCTTTCCGCCAATAAACCCACTGCATTTATGATTCGGGCTAGGCGGACGTAGTCAGTGATGATAGCCTACCGCACTCTCAAAAATTTTTCTGCTTCTGATAATGATCAGTGAAGATCGAGCGCATTATCGCGCGAAAATTCTGGTATGCGATGACGACTTCAATGTTCGTCTGCTCACTCGCCAATGCCTTGAGGCAGAAGACATGGTGGTGGTTGAAGCCGCCGATGGTACCGAAGCGATCGACGTCTTCGCCCGCGAGCGACCCGACCTTGTTTTCCTGGATGTAGAAATGCCCGGCATGACGGGCCTGGAAGTGTGCCAGCGAATTCGCCAGATGCCCCAGGGGGAATCCATCCCTATCATGATCGTCACTGGTTCGGACGATCGCGAATCTATTGACCAGGGATTCCAGGCGGGCGCCACTCAGTACAAAACCAAACCTGTGAACTGGTCACTGCTGGGCCGGGATGTGCAGTACATGCTGCGCGCCTCAGACGCCTTCAACGCGCTCAAGCGCCAGGAAGACCGGCTGCGCTATCTGGCTTACTACGACCCACTGACCAGCCTGCCCAACCGACGTAGCTTCAACGAGCAGCTCAATCGAATTCTCAAGCGTTGTCGCCGTCACGATACCGGTGCTGCATTGTTGTTTATCGACCTCGACCACTTCAAGCGCATCAACGACTCCATCGGCCACAGTCGCGGTGACCGTCTGCTAGTAGAGATCGCCAAGCGACTCACCGTGGAGTTGCGCGAAGATGATGCGATCAACTACTACACTGAGAACAGCGCCAACGACGAACACGAATACACCAGCAACACCGAAATAGCGCGCCTGGGTGGCGACGAATTTACGGTTGTGCTATCGGATGTAAAAGACAGCGCGCATATCGAGAAAGTGGCTAAGCGCATTCTCAACACGCTGTCCGAACCCATTGCTCTGCAATCACATAACCCGGTGGTTACTCCCAGCATTGGCATAGCTGTCTTCCCGCAAGATGGCCAGGATCCTGATGCACTGATTCGCAATGCGGATACCGCAATGTATGTAGCCAAGGCGGCAGGTCGAGCCTGCTTTCGCTTCTATGATGAAGAAATGAACGCCCGGGCAGTCGAACAGCTCAAGATGGAAGAAGAGCTGCGCTACGCCATGAGCAGCAACCAGTTGGAACTGCGCTACCAGCCCCAGATTGATACCGCGACTGGCACCGTGGTCAGCATGGAAGCCCTGGTACGCTGGAAGCACCCCGACAGGGGGATGATTTCACCCCTGGAATTTATTCCGGTGGCCGAACGTACCGGCCAGATTATAGAGCTTGGCGACTGGGTGCTCGGTGAGATAAACCGCCACTGTCGCTACTGGGATTCACTGGGACTCACCCCGTTTCGGGTGTGCGTGAATATCTCACCGATTCAGTTCAATCAGGACGATTTACCCAAGCGCATGCGCGCTTTCCTCGAAAGCGCTCACATACCCGCCAATCGCCTGGAAGTGGAACTCACAGAGAGCGCCATCATGAACGATGCGCCAGCCAACATTAAAAAGCTGAGCGAGCTCAAGGAGCTTGGACTGGAAGTCGCGGTAGACGACTTCGGCACCGGCTATTCCTCGCTCAGTTATTTGAAGCGCTTCCCGATCGACACATTGAAAATCGACCAGAGCTTTGTCGCTGACCTCGACACCACCGATGGTGCCGCGATAGTCGACGCCATTATTGCCTTGTCGAACACCCTCAATTTACGCGTGATCGCAGAAGGCATTGAACAGAAAGACCAGCTCGACTACCTCGTGGCCAAAGGCTGCCATCTGCTCCAGGGATACTATTTCGCCCGACCGCTGTACCCCGAAGATGTTCCCGACACGCTGCAGCAAGACTTCTCTGCTGACCTGACGCCCAAACCACAAGACTGATTCACGGCATGAAATATTTGGCGCCGATGCGGGCGACATTGATTGCCATGACATGTGCTGTGAGCTTCACCGCCAATAGCGAAGAACAGCCTCTGGACGTGATGCTGCAGGGCGAATCCGCCGACGCCATGGCTGCATTGGTGGCTACCCATAAGGGCGAGATCACCCATCATCTACCCATCATTGATGCCGTTGGGGCGCAGCTTCATCGCCAGCAACTGGAAGCCATACTGGTTTCAGACAAAGTACATCGATACATCGATGACCTGGCGTTCGATCCCCCCGATGAGGACACCGAGCCTTCTTCGGACTGTAACGTAGCCGGCTACCTGCAGCTCGAGTTTTCACCTGACAGCATGCGCTGGCGCTTAATCAACAAAAGTGACGCCCCCGCGAAAGCAACGCAGATAGACATGACCTGGCCTGCCGCCTGGGGAGTCATCACCCGCGCGAGCGTCGGTGACAGTAACGTAGCTGCCGACACGCTGCCCAACACGCCAGGCAAAATGTCACTTGCCCTCAGCCAAACCACTACTACCCCCTTTTCGGGCATGGCTCACCTGGAGATCGAATTCGCCAATAAAGATGATGCCCCCTCCCCTGAGCGCCAGAACAAAGTAAGCGCCGCCATCCACTTTGGTGAGAATTGTAAAGTTGAAAGCCCGCCCGCGTACCCGGATAACCACAATGACTTCTACTACGCGACCGTAGCAGGGGCAGACAGCCTGCATCTGCACGATATTCGCGGCGCGGGTGTCACCGTTGCCGTGCTCGACTCAGGGCTTTGGGAACACGATCGTCTGTCACTGAACACCCAGGGACAACCCCGGGTTCTGGGCCGCTATGATGCGATCAATGGTCGTGAAGTTGATGAAGCCTTTGACGAAAGCGGGCACGGTTCGCACATGACTAGTATTTTGGGCCATAGCGGCCCCACGCTGCACAACGGCAAACCAACCGGCTCTTTCAAGGGCATCGCCCCCGACGCCAATTTGGTGACGATCAAGGCTTTCAATGTCGAAGGTCAGGGCGGCATGCTGGATATTGTGCGCGGCGTTCAGTGGGCCATCGATAACCGCGAGAAATTTGATATCCGTGTGCTCAACCTATCATTTGCATCGCGACCCCGGTGGCCCTATTTCTTGGATCCGGTTAATCAAGCCGTGATGCGTGCCTGGCAAGCAGGTATTGTCGTGGTCGCAGCTGCAGGCAACGAAGGCCCTGAATTGATGAGTGTGGGTTCACCAGGCAACTTGCCCTACATTATCACCGTTGGGGCGATCACCGACTCGTGGACCCCCTTGGATCGCAGCGACGATTATCTTCCGGATTTCTCATCGCGCGGCCCTACCCCTTCGGCGCACATCAAGCCTGACATAGTCGCGCCGGGCGGGCACATGACTGGACTTACCCGCCCAGGCTCAAGTCTCACCGAGGACTATCCCGAATACGTACTGGACACCGGCGAATTCGTAATGACCGGTTCCTCGCAAGCGGCTGCCCTGGTGTCCGGGTTGGTAGCCCTGTTACTGCAACTCGANCCCGAACTGACTCCAGACGACGTGAAGTGCATGCTCACCAGCACCGCCGATCTCGCTATTAATCATGATGGCCTGCTCTCCTACAGCCCGCTCGAGCAGGGCCAGGGCTACGTGAGCATTACGCGCGCGATCACTTTGGGGGGGCGCGGCTGCGGCAACGAAGGCCTCAGCCTGGCGGACGACATCGCCGGCCAGGACCACTTTCAGGGCCCCGCCATCATCACCGATGAAGGCGACATCAGCCTCCCCGGCCTCGAACTGATGCTGTCGCCCTTTCCCGCTGAGAAAGGCCGCAGTGACACCCGCGTTTGGGGCATCAAATCGCACGTAGAACGCCTGCCTCCCGACGCCAAAGAAGCCCCCGAGGCACCCTTCCAATGGCTGCAAATCTACGAGATGGAACGCCGCCAGGTTGAGCAACTCGGTAAGCAACCGTAATTGCATCGACGCCACGTTCCGGTAAATTACCCAGACTGGGTTAATTTTTAACCAGCCTACCCTCAGCACTGAGTTATTCCATATAAATCAGTGACCTAGAGCATATCGCTGCTCGCCTCAGCTTTCTCGCTATCAAATTTCACCCGACTACTAACCCAAAATGGTTAGACCTACTAGTTTATTTTGGTCAGTCGTTACCCTTATATCGAAGTCAATCACTGCAGAAAAAGAGTGTGAAAGGGGTCTCAAACTGCCCCAAGAAAACACAAAAACATATACGCGTGTCACAAATTTCCGCGCGAACAATTCCCATCAAAAAAACAGTAGGTAGGCAAAATGAAAACTTCGGCAAAGATCAAAGCTCTGGGCATCTCTAGTATTTCCGCACTCCTGATCGCGGCACCAACCACAACTTTGGCTGAGGTTTCTCAATCAGGCCCGACTTTAGGTGCTGGCGGCCACAGCACCATTCAGAGGGTCAGCCACTCAATTGCCGGAGCCACCTCCTACACTCGAGCAAATACCGCAGGCTACAAGTGGGGCAAGAGTGTCGAAACGCAGACTGAAAGCTTCAAATGGGGAGCAACGGAGCGCGCTGCAGGCGGGAACAAGTGGGCCAAATCCAATCCCAGCAATAACGAATCCAATCAATCGATTACAAGCTCTACAAGCTATGAATGGGGCACCATGAATCACTCAGAGCAGAGTGCCTTCAAATGGGGCCTTAAGTCGTTTAGCGAACAAAGCGCTTTCAAATGGGGCCTCAAGACAACTGGGGAGCAAAGCGCATTCAAGTGGGGCCTGAAATCGTTCAGCGAGCAAAGCGCCTTTAAATGGGGCCTTAAATCTACTGGTGATCAGACTGCGTTCAAGTGGGGTTTGAAATCGACTAGCGAACAAAGCGCATTTAAGTGGGGCTTGAAGTCCTATGCAGAGCAGAATGCCTTCAAATGGGGCCTGAAATAGCCATAGCTAGCAATCTGTAAGACTGTAATACCCTGCAGATAAAAAATTTCTTTCTGGCGCGGAGATCCTAGGACTGCCTACCCCTAGCTCCGCGCCGTCTTTACTTGATCAGGCGATTCCGCCTTTTGAACTTTATGCCCACAATGGCATAAAATTTATCCTTCAGAATAACAATGTTAGCTGACTATGCAGCGCTTGATTCTATTAGTACTACTTATATTGGCTACTGCAGCTACACATGCATTAGACCAGCATCGCTATATTAGATTTAGCAAGTCGCCAATCTCTGACCAACTTACTCAACAAAGTGTCAGGCAGATACATCAGGATTCTCAGGGAGCCTTATGGCTCGTGACCCAGGAGGGACTAACCAAATACACTGGTCGCCACCTCGAAAGCTTCACCGCCTCAGCACAGATCGATGATTCACTCACAGTTGATACCATCTCAGGTATCGACGAAGACATGGAGGGCAATCTATGGGTTGCAACCCATGGAGGTGGCCTGAACCTTTACAACCAGATAACAAATGGGTTTCGCGCATACAGATACAATCCCGCTGATCGAAACTCTCTATTATCTGACGACATTCAATCTATATATGCCGACAACACTGGACGCCTATGGATCGGATACATAGATCGCATCAGCGTTTTCGACCCCGTTTCGGAAACCTTCGAACATCTGATTCCAGACAATCAAAAAATCCCGAATTTCGGGATCGTCCATTCTTTCGATCAAAGTGAGGACAGCGGCGTAGTTTGGGTAGCTACCCAACGCGCCGGTCTGATTAGCATTAGTATCGAAGACTTGGTAATTGAGAGACATAGGCTCGTACCAACAGCAACACCAACCTCCGAGCAAGCCAAACCGACCTACATTGCGGCTGAATCCGCTGACAAAATTTGGATAGCTACCGAAAATCAGGGAGCCTACAGATACGACCCAATAAAGGGTTCTTCAACGCACTTCGCTCATCTGGAGAGTCAGTTAGATTCTATCTCAAGCAATAGCGTTACAGAGATATATGTCGATGCAGATTGCAATGTGTGGTTTGCCACAGAGAATGGCCTCAACCTTTTTGATCCAGCCGGAGAAAGCTTTGTTCGATATATAGAGCAAAATTCGGGCCTGCCAGAAATGGCGGCGTACTCAATTTTCCAATCGCGTGATGGCCAATACTGGGTCGGCACAGTCCATGGCCTTGCCAGCGGACGCGAGAATCGCTTCGAAGCGTTCGATGAAATTCGTGGCGGACTATCGAGCAGTTCCGTAAACGCATTTGCCCGGACCAAAGACGGCAGTTTATGGGTAGCGACCGACAGAGGACTCAATAGACTACCGGAGGGGTCAGAGGAATTTGAATGGATCAATCCATTTACTGACCCTGGCATTTCATCCGATACCGTAATGAGTCTACTTGCCGACAACGAGTACTTATGGATAGGTACCTATGATGGTGGACTAAATCGATTAAGCCTCACCAACAACAAGGTTGATGTATATCGACATTCCCCCCTTTCTGACACATCGATTAGCAGCAATGGCGTCACATCACTACTTAGGCTATCAAGTGGAGAGCTGCTAATCGGCACTTATGGAGGCGGGCTCAATATCTACAACGAGGAGTCCGACTCTTTTACACAATTGCTACATGACGAATACAACATACAAAGCATCAGTGACAACCGCGTGCTAGCAATGTTTGAGGACAGTCTTGGCTACATATGGATAGGCACCCAAAAAGGACTTAATCGTTTTCTGATAGAAGAAGAGACTTTTAGTCGAATATATACAGATAGCCAAAATCCAAACAGTCTTGAAAGTGACATGATTTGGGCCTTCAAGGAAGACAGCGATGGAACACTTTGGCTAGGTACTGCCGGTGGTGGCATAGCCAAATGGACCTATGAATACCGAACAGAACTCAGACCAGTGTTTGAAAATGGTATTTCTAACATCACCATCCCAAGCTCGAGCATTTACGGAATTCAGATTGATTCTGAAGACTACCTTTGGCTTTCGCATAATAGAGGCCTGACCCGAATCGCACCTTCACTCTCGGAAGCCACCAACTTTGGGATCGAAGATGGATTGCAAGGTTTAGAATTCAACATGGGAGCGTCCTTTACAGATATCGACGGAAAGCTTCTGTTTGGCGGTATTTCGGGATTTAACGTTGTTGATCCAGCTTTGATCCAAAATACAGGACACCTGCCAGAAGTAGCCATTTATTCCATCAAGGTCATGAACGAGCGCAGAACGTTTGATGTTCCGTACCATGAACTCGACAAGTTAAATCTCACATACGAAGACAAGATGCTTTCGATTGAATTCTACGCTTCAGAATTCTCAGCACCCGACCTTGTCCAGTATGCATACAAAATAGAGGGGCTCAACTCAACCTGGAACATATCACCTGACGCTAGAATAGTATCTATTACCACTTTGCCACCGGGCTCATACACACTCAAGTTAGCCGCAGCTAGTACGGCAGGCGAGTGGAATTGGGATGCCCTATCTTTACCCATAGAAGTCTCACCTCCACCCTGGCAAAGCCCACTGGCGTACGCGGCCTATACGGCTTTGGCTTCGTTCCTATTCGCCCTATATATGCGAGCACAACGGAGACAGACCGCCGCTGCTATTGAAAGACAGCAAGAACTTGAGCGGATGGTTGATGAAAGAACTTCTGATCTTCAAGAGGCGAGGCTAGCTGCGGAATCTGCAAACACTGCAAAGTCTGAGTTTCTTGCAACCATGAGTCATGAAATACGCACTCCAATGCATGGAATGATTGGCATGACGGAGCTTCTACTGCACACAGAATTGGATACTCAGCAGAAGCAGTTTGCGACAGCCGCCCATAAGAGCGGCAATGCACTCCTCACGCTTATCAATGAGATACTCGACTATTCAAAGCTAGAAGCCTCTAAAGTCGAGTTAGAGCAGATCGGATTTAGCTTGGTAGAGTTACTTGATGAGGTCTGCTACTTACAGGCAGAACCTGCGGCAAGAAAGAACCTGGATATTAACGTCATTATTGGAACATCGATTGGCGATACTTATGTCGGTGACCCGACCAAGATTCGCCAGGTTGTAATGAATCTCGTCAGTAACTCCATCAAATTTACGCATCACGGTTGTATTGATGTTCTAGCCTCGACTAGAAGCAGCGATGCGGATAGTCAGAAAGAACTGGTGATAATATCGGTTAGAGATGACGGTATCGGCATGGATGGAAAAACCCAAGCAAGGGTTTTCGAAGCGTTCACTCAAGCTGACGCAAGCACAACCCGTGAATATGGTGGCACCGGCTTAGGTCTGTCAATCTCAAAGCACTATATTAAGATCATGGGCGGCGAAATTGAAATTAGATCTGAAAGCGGCGTAGGCACTGAAATATCTATATGTATTCCCTTACAACCAGAAACTACCAAGTCAGAATCGATAGCCCAACATCCCACCACTGTTTATATCGCGACTTCGACACCTGCTTTTTATAAGACGATCGAAAGCCATCTGGCTTTCGAGCACATTCAATGCAGTTGGTATGAAGAGGAAAATGCACTCGATCCCAATGGAGTCTACATAGCAGACTTCAACGATCTGAGAGAATATCCACAACTGGAACAGTCACTGATAGTTGATAACATCTCTTGTGGGTATCTAATGCTTCGAATGAACGAAGTGCGGCCTGAAATTACATCGAGTAAATGGATGACTCTCCCGAAGCCATTTACTCTACAGAACGCTAAAAATCTCAAGAAACAGCTCAATGAGCGTCGGGCTGAAAGCAATATTGATACAAAGTCGCCAAAGAACAATGAGAATCAAATTTCGATTCTTGTTGCCGAAGATGTTTCAACCAACCAAGAAATTGTAATAGAAATGCTTGGAATGATGGGGCTTACCGTAACGATTGCGGAAAATGGCGAAGAAGCTGTGGCCAAGCATAAATCCAACCCATTTGATCTGATACTGATGGACTGTCAAATGCCTGTAATGGACGGATTCGACGCTACTAAGAAGATCAGAAAATTTGAGACAGAGCTCAAACTAAAACCGGCGAAAATTGTCGCTCTCACCGCAGGAATAAATCCAACTGATCGTGAAAAATGTGTTGATGCTGGCATGGATCATTTCATTTCTAAACCATTTTCCATTGACGACATTAAGGGCGCCCTCGACATTTCAACAAGATCCGGACTGAGAGATATTCAGTTCACTAACAACACCAATAGCCTGGAAGCGGTTGATCTGCATCAGGATATTTTTGATGAGAAGGCTATTTCAACAATCCTGGAAGTTGAGAAATTCACAGGTAAGCCACTGCTTTTCAAAGTCTTCGACGGCTATCGCGAGCAGTTCGCCCAGAAGCTATCTCAAATTGAACACTGCATCGAGAGCAATGACTTTACAGAAATTGCGCGCACTGCCCACGCAATAAAATCGTTGAGCGCAAACGTAGGAGCGATAAAAGTGCGAGGGATAAGCGCGACAATTGAGGAAGGCGCAAAGAAGAATGAGGATACTGACTATCTCTTCAAACTCAATCTCCTTAGGACAGCCCACTCTGAGTTTCAAAACGAATTTAGGCGAATTTACGTCGATTGATCGATAACGGAACTATCAGTATTTTTTGTTGAAGGAGTAGCAAGAAGGATTTTCGCCATTTAGAACATCTTGATCCTTACTGGAGCAGGACTTTTCGAAATGCACATCGATCTAAGATTCTTAACATTGATAGCAGCTCTCTTTCTCGGAGCCAGCGGTCCGGTCTACTCGAACTATCAAATAGTTTCCCCAACATTCGCTAAGCAAATTGCGCAGCCGACAATTACCTCATTACATCAAGATTCAATGCGAAACTTGTGGATTGGCACACAAGAAGGACTGTACAAATTTGATGGGAGTACTCTATTTAGGTTTCAGGAAGCCAGGTCAAAGGAAGGCAAAGTCTTCTTCTCCGACATTCGCGGAATTAGCGAGTCCAATACGGGTGATATCCTGGTGGCCGCATACGGCATTGGGCTGGTCTCAATTTCACTCAAAAATCATGCAGCAACGATTGTTAGCCATAGTACGAATTTCGACTTGACCAATATAACCAGTGTATCCAAAGACGAGACTTCTCAGAATTGGATCACTACTCGCACTAACGTATTCAAGCTCAAGGGGACATCAAAGTTAGTTCAAGTCCGTACCGACGCCCTCGAACAGCGAAACTCCTTCGAAATTGTGTCAATAACACATACACAAACAGGAAACACTTTTATTGGAGGCTCGTTCGGTCTAGCCAAATTTTTCGTCAGTGGGAACTCGTTTGAGAAACTGTCCACAGCCGAGATCGAGCAGCAAATAGTTGCCATAAGTGAAGGGCCTGAGAATTCGGTGATAGTTGCCGACCGCACAGGGCAGATTTCTAAACTTTCACCAGACTTCGGATCGACTATCTCTCGCATTGAACTTCCTGAAAAGTATGACATTCACATCGCGAAACTACTCTGGATCGACAATACTCTATTTGTTTTGACCAACAAAGGGATCTATATTTTTGCGAGCAATCTTAAGTTAGCAGAGGTAATCAGAGCCGAAAATACGTCTTTAGGCAACGACTCAGTAATGGCCCTGCTGAAAACTGACTCAGAGCTATGGATAGGCACCTACCAGGGTCTCTACGCCGCAACGAAAATCGAAATGGAGCTTCACAGCGCACAAAGCTCTGGAATACACCCAGAGGTGCTGGCGTTTACGAAAGATTCATCGGGAGAATTATGGATTGGCACCTACAACGGACTATTTAGACTTGATGAATCAGGTTTTCATGAAAGATTTGACAAGGGCCATCAAAATGCTCTCACTGACCACCGTATCATGACGTTAACAACTATTGGTGAGTCCATTTGGGTCGGTTATCAGGAACATGGTATCGACCTAATAGACACAAATTCCGGGTTTGTAGAGCGCCCTTTACCGACTTCATCAAAAAGCCTCGCTGTCACTTCAATACTTCAATCGAACTCAGGCCACATCTGGATAGCCACATACAACTCCGGCTTGTATCTGCTTTCAAATGGAGTGTTGGTTCGTGATTTATCAATTGATGACGCTTCAGTGACTTTAGTCAAAGAGGTATCTGATGGAGAAATCTATGCTGTAAGTGAGAAGCACATATATCGTCTTTCGAAAGACATGTCTGAGTTTCAAGTGGTCGACATAAAGTTCGATGGTCTCGAAAGTGCCCCTCGAATCCTCGCTCTTCAAAGTGGCGCCGGCGGCGATCTTTATATTGGCACCAAAGATCACGGCTTATTTTATGTCAAGTTCGAGAGCGACAGTGAGTCGCTGAGCGCTATGGCTAGAGCTATCTCCAAAGAAAACTCGAACACCACTGCTTACAGCATCGAAATTGACGATTTAGGTCGAATATGGACTGCAACTCAGAAGGGGATTCTCTTGTTCAGCCCTGACAAAACACCGCTACGCCACTTCTTGGTAAAAGACGGACTTCAAGGAAATGATTTCAATTTCGCTGCATCATTCAAAGACGACGATGGGAACTTATACTTTGGAGGAGTCAATGGTTACAACAAAATTTTCCCCCAAGATGTATCAACGGAAATCAAGTCGCCCCAACTGAGAGTTACAAGCATCAAGTCACAGGCAATTGATGTTCAAACAAACTTTGGCTCAGAAAAAGCGGAAGTACACTTAAAGCATGACGATATGTTCATCATGTTCAAGTTTTCAGTACTGGACTACATTGCACATGACTCATATGAATATCGATATCGCCTCCTTGGCCTACAAGAGGAGTGGGTGTATTCAGGAAGAGATCACTCCGCCACTTACACAAATCTACCCGCTGGCGGATATCGCTTTGAGATTCAAGCAACAAACTTGGAAGGAACATGGAGCACCGAGTCTTCGATAGTACGCGTTAATGTCGCAACTGCCCCATGGAGAACCTGGTGGGCATATTCTTGCTACCTAATCCTGATTCTTGGAGTCCTCGGCATTCTTCGAAAGCTCTACGATGCTATTTCTATGAAGAACAAGGCCCTAGAATACGCTCATGAAATGTCAGTGGCAGCAAATTTGGCCGAGAATGAAATGTCAGAGCATTTAGAGTTCCAGAGAGAAAGAAGCGATGCTATATCCTCACATTTCGATGAGCGGCTCAAGTTACAATCAGATAGCGCTCCCATATCGCAGAGCGACTGCCATACGCAATCATGGCTGATCGCCAGCTCCCTTCGCGTATTAGATATGTACTTTTCAAAAGTACCAATGCAACGCGCAGTGGACTTGCAAAGATTCGTGGAACTCGCAATAGGAGATATATGCGATTCGCGAAAGCTAAAGCGAACCAATGTGGTAAGCATTAATAAAGTTGAACCGCTATGTATACCCTTTGAACAAACTCCGCCAATGACAGTGGCGCTATATAGGTCAATTTGGGGCAGCTTATCTCTAGTAGGCAAGCTCGAGACGACGGATTTCTTTCTAGAGGTAGATAGTAATATTTCCGAGTACATGAGCGGAAATTCGACTTTTCGAGCTTGCTCATCAGTAGCGCCAGTGAATCCGGATTTGTCTACAGATTTTCAGCTCTCGGCTCTCGGAGATTTGGATAATGCAATTGGAGGTCTGTGTGAAATCACATTCGATCCAAACCAACAGAAACTTGAAATTCATGTGTTCGGACCGAAACCACGGGTCCACTAACGATAGGCGATTGGAACTAAAAGTGGCAAACTAGTACACAGCCAAAAAACAAGGTCTTACAAAAACCCATGACCTCAAAATCCAGGCTTCATGTTTTCGGTCGCTCATGTTCTCTCATTATCACGGGTCCCCGTAACAACGGAGATGAACTGATCGCTGAAGCGGAGCAGGAATTACGACGTCTGGAGGCCAAGTTCTGCTCCTACGAGCAACACTCACTGGTAAGCCAGATAAATCAGGTAGCGGGCACTGGCGCTTTTACAGAACTGGATGCTGAGGCTCGCGGGCTGTTTGATTACGCCACCCGGCTTTGGGAACAAAGCAATCATCTCTTCGACCCCACAACACGTTTGCTTCAAAATTGTTATTCCGACAATGGCGGATTAACGGCCACAGAGTCACAACTGCAGAGCCTGTTGTCGATAATTGGATGGTCAAAACTCGAAATCACTGAAGCAGGCGCCAGGCTTGAGAGCCAGGGCATGCTGATCGATCTCAATAGCCTGGTATGTGCCTATGCTGTGGACTGCGTTCGCAAACTTCTTCTGCGAGAAGATGTTGCAAGCGCCATGATTGAACTCGACCAGGATGTTATCACCATCGGCAAAGCTGCCGACGGCGCGAACTGGTTGGTAGGGGTCCGGCACCCACAGGGCGTACGCACAGCCATTGCACGGCTCAAGGTCAATAACGCGGGGTTCACAAAGCGCGGCGACTTCGAAAAGCGGATCAGTTTTAACGGTGAAAACTTTGGCCGAGGCCTCAGCCCTATCGACGGCCACCCGATTCCCGGGCTGCTAAGCGTAGTAGTAGTCGCCGAGAACAGCCTGACGGCATCAGGGGCTGCAAGTATCGCACGCCTCAAAACCGAGCAGGCAGCTATGGCATGGCTGGATACCCTGGGGGTTCAGTGGATGGCGATCGACCGAGAGCTCACTTGTCACGGCCCACTCGCGCCACGCTGAGTTTAATCAGCATCCACTAAACACCGGCTTGCGCTTCTCCCTCTGGGCAGCGAAGCCCTCCTGCAAATCATCAGATTCAAGGCACAAGTGAGACAAGACGTTGGCCGCCTCGGGATCAATGCCCTGGCCGGCAGCCTGTTGGAGGATGTCTTTCATTGCGCGCACAGCCAGGGGCGCGAGCCCGGCAATGTGCTCTGCGAGCGCGCTGGTTTTCTCTGCGCGGCCCTCGGAAGTCACTAGATGATCCAGAAAGCCTACGTCCAGCATCTGGGCGGCTGTAAACGTCTCCGACGCCACGAGAATTCGCTTGGCAAGATTCACACCTAGGCGCTCTACAAAGCGATTAATGCCGCTGATCGGATAGCACAGTCCAATGGCCGCGGCAGGGACCCGCATACGGCTGCCTTCGACACCAATACGGAAGTCACAGCTCAATGCCAGCTCCACTCCCCCACCGAAAACATTGCCATTGAGCGAGGCAATCGTCGGAATCGGCAACTGGGCCAGCATATCCGTCGTCGCCTGGAAGTGATCACCGCTGATTTTGCCAGCCCCCAACTCGTTGAGCGCAGCACCGGCACAGAAAGTTTTCTCGCCAGCGCCGGTCACCACCAGCACTCTCACATCACGATCTGACGCTACTTCCTTCAGATGATGCTGAATCGCCTCCAGTTCCTGCTGGCCGAGCGAATTGTGCTTCTCGGGCTTATTGAGGGTGAGTTGGGCCACGTGGCCGTGTCGAGTGAAGAGAATTGAGTCGATCATGAGAGGGTCTATCGCTAGGGGACGCAAAGTGTGGCACAGGCCACCTCGCTGTACCAGTGCCGCCTAGACAGGCCCACTACCCGGGACCATACTGTTACCCCCGCGGAGAGAGACTATGACCAAGCGCTGTACCTGGTGTGGAGATGACCCCCTCTATGTTACATATCACGATGAAGAGTGGGGCGTGCCCGTATGGGACGACCAGACCTTGTTCGAGTTCCTTATTCTGGAAGGCGCTCAGGCTGGGCTCTCATGGATTACCATACTCCGCAAGCGAGAAGGTTACAGGACTTTTTTTGATAATTTCGATGCCCGGAAAATCGCCCGCTATCGTGACAGCAAGCTCGATAAAATCCTGCTGAACCCAGCCATCATCCGCAACAAACTGAAAGTCTATGGCGCCCGAAAAAATGCCCGGGCGTTCCTGGAAACACAGGCCGAATTCGGTACCTTCGCCAACTATATGTGGAACTTCGTCGACGGCACCCCCATCCAGAACCATTGGAAAAGCATGAAGCAGGTGCCCGCCACTACGGCACTCTCGGACGTAATTAGTAAGGATATGAAGAAGCGCGGGTTTACCTTTGTGGGATCTACCATCATCTATGCGCACATGCAGGCCACCGGCATGGTCAACGACCACACCGTCGACTGTTTCAGACACAAAGAGTGTGATGCTCTGGGAAAGAAAGGCCGCTGAATGTCGTCGTCTGACCAGGAGACCGGCTCTACCAGTCGCCGCGTATGGCAACTGGCCTGGCCAACGATCATCTCGAACCTGCTGTTCACCACCGTAGGCTTTCTACATATTAAGATCGCCTCGCCCCTAGGGCCCAGCGCCGTAGCCGCAGTCACAACGGGCCACCGGGTGTTCTTCCTCATCCAGGCGGTATTAATGGGGCTATCTGTTGCCACTACAGCCATTGTCGCCCGCAACTGGGGCGCCAACGACCACCGCCAGGCAGAGATGGCGACTTGGACGTCCATGGCCATGGCCGTGTTCTTCGGACTGCTACTCGGACTACCGCCACTGCTCATACCAGAATTTATCGTCAGCCTGTTTGGCCTCGATGAGGAGACCTCAGCCTCAGCTGCCAGCTTCATCTTCTGGTTGGGCCTGTTTAACGTGTTTTCTGCACTTAATACGATTCTGTCGACCGCACTGCGTGCCACAGGCGACGTAATCACCCCCCTGCTCTTCTTGTTCTGCAGTTCGGTGCTCAACATCATAGCGGCCTGGGTTCTCGCCACAGGTGTCGGCGCTGTCCCTGCCTTCGGCGTTCAGGGCATTGGCCTAGGCGGAAGTGCGGCCGCTGCCACCATCACTACCATATTTGTTGCCATCTGGTGGCGAGGGGCCTTCAACATCAAACCCGTAAAACGGCTGCGCGTTAACATGATGACTGCGCGCCAGCTAATCAGCATTGGGCTGCCTTCAGTCGCTGAGCAGGGTTTTGTACAAACCGCCTTTCTGGTGTTCTTCGGTCTGGTCGCCAGCTATGGCACAAATGCATATGCCGCCTACGGCATCGGCATCAGTTTGGTGTCATTCTCTATTGTCATAGGGTTTGGTTTCGGTATTGCCGCGGCTACCCTAGTGGGCCAGCAACTCGGCGCAGGCAACCCGGAAATGGCCATGAAGGCGGGCTGGCGCGGGCTTAGGATGGCGCTCATCGCGATGGTTTCGATCTCCGTGCTGACCGCCATTTATGCCGAGGAACTCGCTGGCTTCATGATCGAAGATCCTGAGGCCGCTGAGTTTACTCGCATATTCATCTATGTCATCGCGCTTTGTCAGCCTCTTATGGCCGTTGATGCCGCCATTGGAGGCGCGCTGCGTGGCGCAGGGGATACCCGCTTCCCGCTCATCGCGACCGTTAGCGGTATCATGCTGGGACGGCTCCTACCCGCATTCCTTATCCTGTCACTGGACATGTCCATCCACTGGATGTTCCTGGTAATGTTCATGGACTACGTGATCAAAGCAACGCTCTTGCTGTGGCGTTACAATTCCCGCAAATGGATGCAGATCAAGGTACGCTAGCGGTAGGTCACAAGATTTTCGCCCTTCTCCAGGCTGAGCATCTGCAGGAATGACCGATCATTGAAATAGGATAAAGAGACGTTGTCGCCGCTGTAAAAGAGCTGGGTCACAGAACAGTTAAAAATAGGCTCATAGAAGCGATATACCTTCTCTCCTGACACCCCCAGAACATGCGCCACCAACGTGGCAATGGTGCCACCCGAGGTAAAGATGCCAACGGTCTTACCCGACCCTTGCTGCTTCATCACCTCACGCAACGCAGAATGCGCCTTGCTCGAATAATCTTCCCAGGTCTGAATGCCGTACTGTGAACAGTCCTGGGTTACCCAGTGAGTGAACACCGCCTCAATAATTTTTTGATAGTCCTTGCTGGAGGGCTTGCCGCCACTCATCAACTCAGCCAGCGCAGGATTGCTCTCCATAATCACGGGTGCCAACGCCGCGACCTGCTCGTCATTATTCACTTCGTTAAACCGCGCATCGATGTGATGTGGTACACCATCCACCTGCCCTGCCAGCGCTCTCTCGCAGGTCTCGCGCTGGCGCGACAAATCGCCGCTGTAGGCAGCGTCGAGCTTAATGCCAACAGTGGCCAGGTACTCAGCGGTAGCGTCCGCCTGCCGCTGCCCCAGCTCCGAAAGCTGATCATAGTTGGCGGAACCAAAGGACGCCTGTCCATGGCGAATCAGATAAATAGTTGCCATCAGGCAGTCTCCAAATCTCGGTTAAATCGCAACTTTCTGCGATAGGGGAAAAAACTCTCTACGTAGCCGCTGCGAATCTGCGCCTGCAGACTCTGCCAGAATGCTGCCTGATAAATATCGCTGTGAAGTGCATCGAAGGAGGAACGCGCGCGCTGATTGCCGGAAAAGAACAGTCGGAATTCTTCGGGAAAGATGTCGTTAGTCGCAACAGAGTACCACGGCTGACTGGCCATCTCCTCCTCTTCGGTACGAGGCTCAGGAATCACTCTGAAATTACAGTCCAGCAACGGCACAATTTCGTCGTAATCGTAAAACACCACGCGCCCATGCCGGGTCACACCAAAGTTCTTAAGTAACATGTCGCCGGGAAAGATATTGGCCGCTGCCAATTGCTTAATGGCATTACCGTATTCGTCCATGATCGCGAACACCTGCTCTTCGGTCGCGTCTTGCAGGTAAAGATTCAGCGGCGTCATACGGCGCTCAACGTACACATGCTTAATAATCAGCGCCTTGCCGCGTTCCTCGAGCACAGACGGCGCCACACGCCAAAGTTCTTCCATCAGTTCATCAGAGAACCGTTCTCTGGCCAGGGTAAGATTGGTGAATTCCTGGGTATCAGCCATTCGCCCTGCCCTGTCCCAACGCTTCACCATTTCGTACTTGTCTTTCACCTGCTGGCGGCTCATGTCCTTGGGCGGCGTGAAACGGTCCTTGATGATTTTGAATACAAAGGGGTAGCTGTCCATGGTGAATACGCTCATCACCATGCCCTTGATACCGGGCGCCACCACAAACCTATCCGTCGTGCCTGTCATATGCCGATAGGCGCTGCGATGGAAGTAAGTTTTGCCATGCTTGTTGTAGCCCATGGCGCTGTAGATCTCTGATATCGGCTTGGCGGGCATCAGCTGCTTCAAAAACAAGACATACGCCGATGGAATACGAGCATCCACAAGAAAGTAACTGCGCGTAAAACTGAAGATGACACTCAGTTTGTCCGCACCGAACAGCACGGTATCGACAAACACCGCACCTCGCTCATTATGCAGGATCGGCAGTACGAAGGGCACACTGTGATCACCACTCGCAGCCCGGCCGACAATATAAGCGCCCTTGTTGCGAAAAAAATGATGCTCAAGAACCTCAAACCGAAGCTCACATTCGATGCCAGGCAGTTGCGGCACAAGCACTTGCTCCGTAACAAGCAGAATATTCTCAAGGTCTCGCGTCAGATTTTCGTAGGGGATATCAAAGGCGAAATCTGCCAGAACCTGGCCAAACAATTGGTCCATCGGCTCACCGGAGTAGCTGCGAAATACCGCAGCAACATCGGCCGCCGGCATATCGCTGTGGGCGGAAAACACGAACGCATAGTCGTCGCGAATGTTGCGATGATCGAATACGGCGCAGTAGACGGAATTGAAAAATGTCTCTGCGATCTCGAAGTTGTTATGTCCTGCGACCAGGTTTGCGTAGATCTCTCTGGAGGCCTTCCAGAATTCAAAGTTCCTCAAATCTTCGCCAGCGACCAACTCCACATACTCGATAATTTCTCGAGTGCGCTGCTTACGTAGATCAATTCTGCGACGCGCAGAATTCTGCATGCCCTGCCAGTCGGCATTCTCGAAGCGGCTTTTAGCCGCCAGGGTGATATTTTGAAATTCTGCGAAGAAAACCTCAAAGCCATTGAGGATGGTGCGCGCGAAGCGTTCTCTCTTCTCCACTTCGCGCGCCCAGCACTATTTCGCTGTACTCAAGTTCAGCATGCGCCGCATCTTGCGCATACCGCCAATCCAGCGGCCATAGTCACGGGCCTTGTTGGCGCGATATTGCTCTACTTCGGGGTGCGGCAGAATAAGGAATTGCTCATTGGCTAATCCCTTTACTACCGAGTCTGCCACTGCTGTCGGGCTCAGCACACCATCGACGCCGGCAGTGCCACCGACCATATCGTCACCGGCATCTTCAGTTGCGTTTACCATACGTGTGGCAACAGCCTGGGGACAAAGCACAGACACCTTGATGCCGTCATCACCGTGCGTGATCGCCAGGGATTCCGCGAAACCTACAGCGGCGTGCTTCGTCGTTGAGTACGCTGCATCGCCAATCTGGCTAAGTAGCCCCGCGGCGGAAGCGGTATTCAGGAAGTAACCCTCACCGCGCTCCAACATACCCGGCAGACAAGCTCTGGCAGCAAATACGTGGGACATCACATGTATATCCCACATCGCCGACCAGGTTTCGTTACTCGCCGACGTTGCCCACCAGGGCTCCCCATCGAGGGCGATAATGCCCGCATTACTGCAGAACAAGTCGATTCGGCCGTATCGGGCTTCAACGTCAGCGACCATTGCCGCTATTGCAGCTTCATCGCGCACATTGACTTCATATGCATCACCATCGATGGTGCTGGCAAATTCGCGGGCATTGTCACCCTCGAGGTCGACCACAACCACCTTTTCAGCACCTTCGGCATGAAAGCGTTCGCAGAGGGCGCGACCGATACCGTTTGCACCCCCAGTGACAATGACGACCTTACCGGCCAATTGCATCAGAGCATTTCCTGCGCAAACAGCTCCAGGACTTCAGGGTCGTGAACGCCCAGCAGCATGGTGCCTACCTCACCGCGTTCACCTGCCTCTTTCCAGGCCTGCAGACGATCACGGATCCGGTCCTTGGAACCCACCAGCGACACTTCGTCCAGGAGTTCATTGGGCACTTCTGCAGCAGCTTCAGCGGGCTTGCCATCCAGGTACAGATCCTGAATCTTCTTGGCTGCGTCGCCATAGCCCATGCGCGTGGCATAGTCGTTATAGAAGTTCTTATTGCGCGCGCCCATGCCGCCAATGTACAGCGCCAGCCAGGGGCGCAGAGAATCAAACGCGGCATCCAGGTCGTCGTTCATCGCTACCGACACGAAGGGCGCAATGTCAAAGTCCTTAAGGCTGCGGCCGCTCTTCTCCAGGCCGGTGCCAATGTGTTCACCCAGCACGTCGTAATTGGTGGGATCCATCCATACGGGGAACACACCATCGGCAACCTCACCGGCGCAGCGCAGGCCCGCGGGGGTGATGGATGCAGTGTAAATGGGAATGTCCGGGTTACCCTCAAGAATCGATTTGAGCGGCTTGCCCAGGCCGGTAGTGCCCTCTGACTTGTTCGGCATCTGGTACATCTTGCCATCAAATTCAACCGGCCCGTCGCGCTCGAAAATCTTGCGCACGATCTGGATGTACTCTTTGGTGCGGGTTACAGGCTTACCGTAAGGAACGCCGTGCCAGCCTTCCACTACCTGGGGGCCGGAGGCACCCAGGCCCATAATAAAGCGCCCACCGGACAGCTGATCCAGCGACATGGCGGTCATGGCGGCCATCGCCGGCGTACGTGCTGGCATTTGCATGATGGCGGTGCCCACTTTGATCTTGGAAGTCTGGGCCAGGATCCAGGAAGCCGCGGTAATAGAATCGTTGCCGTAGGCCTCAGCGGTCCAAACGGAATCGTAACCCATGGATTCAGCTTGTGTGATCAGGTCCATGGGAATGTGAATTTGCTTGCCGGAATAACCGAGCAGAAAACCTAGTTTCATCGGGGGTCTCCTGGGATGAAGAAAGAAAGGAGCTGCGCCCACTCAGTGTAGTGGGCGCAGAGTTTGAACAGTGTACTAGTTATAGCGCAGGCTGTTGAATTTTGCCTGATGATAATCGCCATCGCCGAAGGTGGCGCCGATCATCATGAGTCGCTTGGCGTAATGACCAATATCCAGTTCATCGGTAATACCCATACCGCCGTGGATCTGGATGGCTTCGCCGAAGATGTGCTTGCCGGACTTGGTAATCATCATCCGCAGGGCATGAATGGCTTCGTCGGTATCCATTTCGTCATCGGTCAGCGCACATACCGCCCGGTACAGCAGCGATTTGGCCTGCTCGTACGACATAAAGGTGTCTACCATACGATGTTGCAGTGCCTGGAAGGAGCCGATAGCCACGCCAAACTGCTCGCGCGTACGGGCGTATTCCACAGTCTTGCTGTTCAGCGTTTCCATAATGCCGATGGCTTCCGCGGAAAGCGCCAGGTTGGCCTCGCGAACCACTTCATTGATCACTGCCTGGGCGTCGCCTTCCGTTCCCAGCAAGTGGCCAGTGGGAACCGATACATTGTCCAACACCACATTCGCCAGAATCTGGCCGTCCATCATGCGGTAGCTGACCCTTGATACACCCTCAGTGTTGGCTGGCACCAGGAACAGGCTAATGCCTGAGTCATCACTCTGCTCGCCGCCGGTACGGGCGGACACCACGAAATAGTCGGCATTGGCGCCATTGGCCACCGCAACTTTTTCGCCATTGAGCACGTAGTTATCGCCCTGCTGGGTCGCCGTCGTTTTCAGGTCAGTCAGTTCATAGCGGCCCTGCCGCTCCAGGTAGGCGAATGCGCCCAGCTCTGAGCCATCGATGATCGCCGGAATACGCTCGGCTTTAACCGCGGCACTGCCCGCCTTCTGCAGCAGGCCACCGTAGAGCAATACGGTAGCGAAGAACGGTTCGAGTACCAGGCCTTTCCCCAGTTCTTCCATGACAACCATGACATCCACGGCGCCACCGCCGAAACCACCGAACTCTTCCTCAAAGGGAATAGACAGCCAGCCCAGCTCCGCAAACGTCTGCCACTTGGCTCGGTCGATACCGGCTTCGGACTCGGCAATACCGCGACGAGTGTCAAAATCGTAATCGTCTTGTACATAGCGCGCAACGCTGTCGCGGAGCATCACCTGTTCTTCAGAAAAATCGAAATTCATTGTGATACCTCCTGCTTACAGACCGAGTACGGCCTTGGCGATGATGTTGCGCTGCACTTCGTTGGAACCGCCATAAATAGTCGATGCCCTGCCGTACATATATTTCTTGAATGCCTTGGAGCCGAATTCATGCCCCAGTACTTCTGCCTCAGGAGCGCCTGGGCGAACGCCCTGATAGTGCGCTGCCAGATCCATCAGCAACTCCTGGCTGGCCTGTTGCAATTCGGTGCCCTTGATTTTCAGCAGTGAAGATTCCGCTCCCGGGGCACCCCCTTTGGCGACCGACGCCAGTACACGCAGCTCGGTAAACTCCAGCGCCATGAGCTCAATCTCAACGTCGGAGATGCGCTTCTGGAACAGCGGATCGTCGATCAGGCGCTTGCCGCCGTTTACTTCGGTGGTAGCGTAATCCTTGACCATTTGTACCCAACGCTTGGTGTCAGCCACTTCGGCAATCGCTGTGCGCTCGTGCGCCAGCAGCGCCTTGGCGTAGGTCCAGCCTTTGTTTTCCTCACCGATGCGGTTGGCAACGGGCACGCGTACGTTGTTGAACTCAACCTCGTTAAGGCTGTGATGATCATCAATGGACACAATTGGGTTGACCTTAATGCCCGGCGTCTTCATATCGATCAACAAAAAGCTGATGCCTTCCTGCTTCTTGCCCTCGGTGCTGGTACGCACCAGGCAGAAGATCCAATCGGCAAACTGAGCGTAGCTTGTCCAGATCTTGGCACCGTTAATGATGTAGTCATCACCGTCGCGCACGGCGCGGGTTTTCAGTGAGGCAAGGTCAGAGCCGGAACCAGGTTCAGAATAGCCCTGACACCACCACTCATCGCTGGCAAGAATCTTGGGCAGGAAGCGCTCTTTCTGCTCATCGGTGCCAAAGGTATAAATAACGGGGCCGACCATTTTCAGGCCAAAGGGAAGCACATCGCGAATACCGTGCGCTGCGCGCTCGGTTTCGAATATAAAGCTCTGGGTCGCTGTCCAGCCCGTACCTCCCACGGCCTCGGGCCAACCGGGCGCAATCCAGCCGCGGTCATGCAGGCGTTTCTGCCAGTCCACAATCGCCGCCGGAAACACACTGGGATCGGGGTTGTTCAGGCGAGCGTCCAGTTCAGGGTCATAGGCGGTGGCGAAGAACTCGCGCACCTCGTCTCGGAACGCCAGGTCCTCGGCGCTGAAAGATGTGTCCACTGCAAATACCTCCTCGGCTGCAAAATTGGCGCAAAAGAAGGGCTCATAGCCCCTGCTGGCCCGTACCATAGCGAGCACCGACGAGGGGTACAATGTTGACAGAAATCACAATAATTGACCGTAGCGTACTCGGTCAATGGGGAGGCAATGTGCTCAGGTATTGTCGCGCAGAAACCGAATGTTATGCTCGAGGCTGATACGGGTCTTGACGTCGACCACACCCAGGCCGATCGCCCTCTCCAGGAGGTCAGCAGCAAAGGGTTTCTCGTTCCGTTTTACGGCGAGATTGGCCAGATTAATACAGAGATTAACGCTGACGTGCTTCTCGTCATAGAGAGCCTGATAGCCATCGTAGGCAGCCTCAAGGTCACCGGCCAGATACTGGCACAGCGCCCAGCCTTCGCGGCTGTCCTGTGGCCGCCAGCCCAGACGAATAGCTGACTCATAGTACCTGGCCGCGGTGGCTTAGTCCTTGAGGTAGTGCATGCGAATGGACGCCGCCGTACCGTAAAGGCGACCGGAAGGATCGCTGTCGAGATCCTGCTCCATCAGCCGGAGATAGCTCCTCTGGCGAACTTCCTTGGGCCGCTGAGGGCTCTCTTCCCCATGGTGGTGAATCACGATATTCACCACCTCGTACTGCTCTTCACTAAGCGAGGTATCAATCACCTCATGTACATGGCCGCGATAGCGAATTGCCGGTGAATTTCGGAACAGCCGGGCAATGGCATGCACCTTGTAACCTTTGAAACCGCGGGTGGAAGGTGTTTGCTGCTTTGTCGGGACAAAGCCGCCCTCGAAGCGCTGATTCGTGTAATTATGTTGGCTGAGAAAGAACGCATCGCGCTCGGTGGTCGTCACCAGCTCACGAAGGCGCAGCCAGTTAGCTGGGTCGATCATCTCGTCTGCATCCAGCACGACGATCCAATCGCCGCTAGCCTGCTCCAGCGAGTAGTTGCGCGCGGCGGAAAAATCATCACACCAGGCGAAATCGAACACCTTGGCCCCCAGGCGCTGTACAATATTTCGCGAGTCATCGCTTGAGCCGGTGTCCACCACGATCATCTCATCGACAAAATCAGCGGCGGCTTAAAGACAACGGGGCAGGAAGTACGATTCGTCCTTGACGATCATACACAGGGAAATACTAGGTGGGAGCATTACCGCATTCGCCGTCAATAAAGTAGGCTGTAGAGCTTGCGCTGATACTCCGCCGCCAGAGGGTCACCCTTACCGAGCGAGGCGATGGTGTCGAGCAACGCCTTTCTGGTGGCACCATCGCCGTGATCCAGGTCCTTGCGCAAAATGGTGACCAGATATTCCATGGCGTCCTTGAATTGACCAGCATTGGTCAACTGCACCGCCAGCTGGGCCATCACATCCAGATTATCCGGGTCAGCGACCAGCTGCTGTTCCAGCGCTTCAATTTCTGGTGACTTGGCTGCCTGACGCTTAATTTCTAACTGAGCCCGCAGTTGTTCATAAGCGGCGTCTTGATCCGCCATACGCACGCCGTCGAGCAGTGCTTCGGCTTCGTCCAGACGCATGGACTCAATCAGGCAATGCACATAGGCCACGGTGATCTCGTACAATTGACCGGATTCTTCCCAGGCCTGGCGCAGCGGGGTCAGAGCAGCGGCAAAATTGCCCTCCTCCATGGCTTCTTTCGCCAGTTGCAGAAGGCCGTCCCAGGGTTTGGGCAGATACTTGCCCAGAAGTTCGCGAATTTCCTTTTCGGGTTGGGCACCGGCAAAACCATCTACAGGCTGCCCGTCTTTAATCACCATCACCGTCGGCAGGCTGCGCACGCCAAACTGCTGCGCAATCATGCCCTGTTCGTCCGCGTTGACCTTGGCCAACAAAAACGCGCCGTTATATTCGTTGGCGATTTTCTCCAACAGCGGCATAAGCACTTTGCAGGGCTCACACCAATCTGCCCAGAAGTCGACGACCACCGGACGATTATGTGATTCCTCGATCAGTAGCGCTGCAGCGTTAGTCTCATCGATATTAACTATGTGTTCGGACATAGCGGGTTCCATCTGCTAATAAGTGAATGAGATTGCAGCGTGCCTACAGGCCAAGTACGTCACGCATGTCATAGAAGCCGGGGGCCTTACCATTCAACCAGCCGGCGGCCCGCACTGCGCCACGACCGAAAGACATGCGACTGGACGCTTTGTGGGTAATCTCAACCCGTTCACCGTCAGCCATAAAACTCACGGTGTGATCGCCAACCACATCGCCACCGCGCACGGTGGCAAAACCGATAGTGTCGCGCTCTCGCGCACCGGTCTGGCCTTCTCGTCCATACACCGCCACTTTCTTCAGATCACGGCCCAGGGTATCTGCGACCACTTCACCCATGCTCAGCGCTGTGCCAGAAGGAGCATCGATCTTGTGCCGATGGTGGGCTTCGACAATCTCAATATCAACGTCATCGCCCAGCACCTGGGCAGCCACTTCAAGTAATTTGAAGCATAGATTCACACCCGTGCTGAAATTGGTCGCCTTACACAGCGGGATCTTTTTGGCGGCCTCATCGATAACCGCTTGCTGAGCATCATCGAAACCGGTGGTGCCGATAACAATGGCAGTATTACTCGCCGCACATACCTGTACATTGGCAACCGTAGCAGCCGGGATCGTGAAATCGATCAGCACATCGATGTCTTCAACGACATCGTCGAGCGAACCAGCAATGGTCACGCCCAACTTGCCAACACCGGCAAATTCACCGGCATCTGCGCCAATCAGGCTGGACTCAGGTCGCTCAATGGCCGCTGCCAGCTGCAGTTCGTCGCCTGCCAGGCTCACCGCCTCGATCAGGGTTCTGCCCATGCGTCCGGCGGCGCCGGTAATACCTATTTTTGTTGTCATGATGATGTCATATCGTCAAAGAAATTTTTCACACCTTCAAACCAGCTGTGTTGGCGCGGGCTCTGCTTATGCCCGGACTCACCCAGTGATGCCGACAATTCTTCCAGCAATTCCTTCTGACGCTTGGTCAGATTCACCGGTGTCTCAACGACGGCCCGACACAAGAGGTCGCCCACGCTGCCGCCACGCACAGGCTTCACGCCCTTGCCGCGCAGACGGAACAGTTTCCCTGTCTGCGTTTCCGCTGGAATCTTCAGCTTCACTTTGCCATCGAGGGTGGGCACTTCAAGCTCACCGCCCAGGGCAGCATCGGCAAAGGTGATCGGCACTTCACAATACAGGTGCTTGCCATCCCTTTCAAAGATGGGGTGCTGCTTCACCGACATCTGTACAAACAGATCACCCGCGGGGCCACCCATGGGGCCGGCTTCGCCTTCGCCGGACAGGCGGATGCGATCGCCAGTGTCCACACCCGGGGGCACTTTTACAGACAGAGTCTTGGTCTTTTCTACCCGGCCCTGGCCATGACAATCAGTGCAGGGATCGGAGATGATCTGGCCGGAACCGCGACAATGCGGACAGGTTTGCTGAACCTGGAACAGGCCCTGTTGCATGCGGACCTGGCCTGCGCCACCACAGGTGGTACAGGTGACCGGGCTGGAACCTTTCTTGGCGCCGGAGCCATCACAGGTTTCACAGGTGTGCAGCGTGGGCACCTTGATCTCAACGGTGGTGCCTTTAACGGCATCTTCCAGGGAGATATCCAGGGTGTAGCGCAAATCGGAACCGCGCTGCGGTCCTGCGCGGCCACGGCCACCGCCGCCACCACCGAAGATGTCGCCGAATACATCGCCAAAGATGTCGCTGAAGCTGCCGCCGCCAAAGCCGCCGGCGCCGCCGCCCATGTTCGGATCCACACCGGCATGACCGAACTGGTCATAGGCCGCGCGCTTCTCTGAATCCATCAGGACATCGTATGCCTCGGTGGCTTCCTTGAATTTTTCCTCGGCTTCGGGATCGTCCGGATTGCGGTCGGGGTGATACTTCATCGCCACCCGGCGGTAGGACTTTTTGATCTCCTTGTCGTCAGCGCTTTTGCTGACTCCGAGAACTTCGTAGTAATCGCGTTTTGACATGATTTCTCAGCGTACTTTTACAGCTATTCCTAAAATGACTACGCGGGCATCAGTGGCCCGCGTGGTCGAACTTGGTAACCGGAGCGACCGAAGTCGCTCCTTCAGCAAGGAAGCGGGACTTACTTGTTGTCGTCCTTAACTTCCTCAAACTCGGCGTCCATGACGTCTTCACCGGCAGGCTCTGCCTGAGCACCTTCGGCGCCGGCGCCAGCTGCCTGTGCCTGCTCTGCCTGGGCAGCGTACATCTTCTGCGCAACAGGGCCAGTAGCTTCAGTCAGCTTCTCGGCAGCGGCATCAATGGCGGCTTTGTCGTCGCCCTTAACGGCTTCTTCTGCTTCGGTGATCGCAGCTTCAATCGCAGCTTTCTCCTCATCAGTAGCGTGCTCGCCAGCTTCCTCGATGGTCTTCTTGGCAGCGTGGATCAGGCCGTCACAAGTATTGCGCGCGGTGATCAGCTCCTCGAACTTGGCATCGGCTTCAGCATTAGCTTCAGCGTCAGCAACCATTTGCTCGATGTCTTCATCGCTCAGACCGCCGGAGGCAGTGATGCGGATGGACTGTTCCTTGCCGGTTGCCTTGTCCTGGGCAGACACGTGCAAGATACCGTTGGCGTCCAGGTCGAAGGTCACTTCAATCTGGGGCATGCCGCGTGGTGCCGGCGGGATGTCGGCCAGGTCGAAACGACCCAGTGACTTGTTGCCAGTCGCCTGCTTGCGCTCGCCCTGGACTACATGAATGGTCACGGCAGTCTGGTTGTCGTCAGCGGTAGAGAAGATCTGCGACTTCTTGGTCGGAATCGTAGTGTTCTTCTCAATCAGCGGAGTAGCCACGCCACCCATGGTCTCGATGCCCAGGGTCAGCGGAGTTACGTCCAGCAGCAGTACGTCTTTCACGTCGCCGGACAGTACCGCACCCTGAATAGAGGCACCCATGGCAACCGCTTCGTCGGGGTTAACGTCCTTGCGCGGCTCTTTGCCGAAGAAGTCCGCGACCACGCTCTGAACCATCGGCATGCGGGTCTGGCCACCGACCAGGATCACGTCGTCGATCTCGGAGGGAGACAGACCCGCGTCCTGCAGGGCCGTCTTCACGGGCTCCATGGAGCGCTTGACCAGGTCTTCCACCAGGCTTTCCAGCTTGGCGCGGCTCAGCTTAACCACCAGGTGCTTGGGACCGGTTGCGTCTGCAGTGATGTACGGCAGATTCACTTCAGTCTGCTGGCTGGATGACAGCTCGATCTTGGCTTTTTCAGCAGCTTCCTTCAGGCGCTGCAGAGCCAGCGGATCGTTGTGCAGGTCAATGCCCTGCTCTTTCTTGAACTCGTCCGCCAGGTATTCGATCAGGCGCAGGTCAAAGTCTTCACCACCGAGGAAGGTGTCACCGTTGGTAGACAGCACTTCAAACTGGTGCTCGCCGTCGACTTCTGCGATCTCGATGATGGAGATATCGAAAGTACCGCCACCGAGGTCGTAAACCGCCACAGTGTGGTCGCCCTTGGCCTTGTCCATGCCGTAGGCCAGCGCAGCCGCAGTCGGCTCGTTGATGATGCGCTTGACTTCCAGACCAGCGATCTTACCGGCGTCCTTGGTCGCCTGACGCTGGGAGTCGTTGAAGTAGGCAGGTACGGTGATGACAGCCTCGGTTACGGGCTCGCCCAGGAATTCCTCGGCAGTCTTTTTCATCTTGCGCAGAACTTCAGCAGACACCTGCGGAGGCGCCATCTTGTCGTCCTTGGCCTGAACCCAGGCGTCGCCGTTGTCAGCTTCAATGATCTTGTAAGGGACCATGCTGATGTCTTTCTGAACCACATCGTCCTTGAACTTACGGCCGATCAGACGCTTAACCGCGAACAGGGTGTTGGTGGGGTTAGTCACCGCCTGACGCTTGGCGCTCTGGCCAACCAGGATCTCACCGTCGTCGGTGTAACCCACGATAGAAGGGGTAGTGCGATCGCCTTCCGCGTTCTCAATCACGCGAGGTGCGTCGCCGTCCAGTACGGATACACACGAGTTAGTGGTACCCAGGTCGATTCCGATAATCTTGCCCATTGTAAATCTCTCCAGTTTGGGTGGCGTCCGAGACGCCTAATCAATTGCGTTGTTCTCTATCTGGGGTCGTCTTGGCCAGATTCAACCCCTTTTCGGGGTCAGGTCTCTGTTTTCTCAGACAACCCCGGGGTCAGGTCTTATTTTTCTCAGACATCGGGGTCTGACCCCGGGGTTGTCTGAGAAATTTGAGACCTGACCCAATGGTTTATTTGCTGACCATTACCATGGCGGGGCGGATGAGACGGCCGTTCAGGGTGTAGCCTTTCTGCATTACCGCGATTACGGTGTTGGGCTCTACCTCGGGGTTCTCGATCATGCTCATGGCCTGGTGCAGATTGGGGTCGAAGGGCTCGCCATTGGGCTCTACCACTTCGATATTCTGCTTGCCGAGGACGTCCAGCAGGCTCTTGAGGGTCAGCTCAACGCCTTCGGCAATCGGCTTGATGGCCTCGTCATCGCCAGAGGCGGCCTCGAGGGCGCGTTCCAGGTTGTCGGCGACGGGCAGCAACTCACCGGCAAAGCGTTCAAGGGCAAATTTGCGAGCCTTTTCCACGTCCTGATCGGCGCGGCGCTTGGCGTTCTGGGCCTCGGCCTGGGCACGCAGGGCGGCGTCTTTGGCAGCAACCAGTTCTTCCTGCAGCTGGGCGACTTCATCGTCCGGCGAAGCCTCTGCTTCTGCTGCTTCAGCGGCAGCCACTTCTTCGGCGGTTTCAAGTTCAACTTCCACGCCCGTGGACTGTTCTTCCTGGATCTCGTTTTCTGGCTGTTTTGAGTCTTGCTCGGCCACGCTTGTACTCCGTTATGGCATCAATTCAGGGGATGTCACGGATATGGGGACGGATTGGGGAGGTTCAAGGGAAAAAAATGAGATTTTTCGGCCCGGTTCGAGCCCGGCCCAGGCCAGACAGGACCTGGCCTGGAGGAGAATTGACGGCTGTCGGAAACAGGGCCCGCCGGGGGCCCGAATGCGGCTTATTTGGCCAGTGCCTGGCTCAACATTTTGGCAGTGACATCCACAATGGGAATCACCCGCTCATAGGCCATCCGGGTGGGGCCGATCACACCCAGCACACCCAGAGTTTGCACCCCATCGCTATAGGGGGCGGTCACTACGGAATAATCGCCAAAGACCTCGTAGCCTGCCTCTTCGCCAATGAACACCTGCACACCCTCGGCGCTGGAACAACGGTCCAGCAGGTGCAGCAGATCTTTTTTCTGCTCGAAGGCATCAAACAACTCGCGCAGTTTGACCACTTCTTCGGCCGTGGCATTGCCGATCAGCTTGCTCTCGCCCGCAACCACGTACTCCTCGTTGTCTTCCTGACCCAGCGCTTTGCTGGCCAGATCCAGGGAGTCGCGCAGATAGGCATCAATCTGGGCGCGGGCGTCATGCATTTCCCGCAACAGACCATCCTGCACCCGATTCAGGGCCTGTCCCGCGAAGCGTTGATTCACCATGGCGGCCGCCTCACGCAGCTGTTCCTCAGAAAATGGCCGTTCAGTGTGGATGATCCGGTTCTGCACCTCGCGCTCGTTCACCACCAGTATCACCAGCACACGGTTGCCAGACAGAGGCAGAAATTCCACCTGACGCAGCTGGTTAGCCTCTTGCTTGGGCACCGTCACCAGCCCGGCCTGGGCGGTAATATTGGCCAGTATATTCGAGGCGCTCTGGACCAGTTCCGACGAGGTCTTGTCGGGATTAAGCTCGGTGCGCAGAGCCGAAACAGCGTCGGCGGTGAGGGGCTGGACCTGCAGCAGGCTGTCAACAAACAACCGGTAACCCGCCGCCGTAGGAATGCGCCCGGCTGAGGTATGGGGTGATACCAGAAAACCACGATCTTCCAGGTCGGACATGACATTGCGGATTGTCGCGGCACTGACAGGCAGGCCGGATTCTTCCATTAATGTGCGCGAGCCCACCGGCTGGCCATCGCGAATGTGCCGCTCTACCAGTGTTTTGAGCAGTACACTAGCGCGATCTGATATGACTTCAATACTCATGTGGTTCCTGTCGTCCCTGATCACAGGTTGTATCACAGCCCAGTCAATTTACAAAACCTGTGCGTCCAGGCGACAGGCACGCAGCATGGATGTTTATGCACGCAGGCTTCTGGGGTATAAATGCCGAAACCATTGGGGAACCGCATGCTCAGCCATATCAGCATAAGCAACTACACGATTGTCTCGGAACTGGAGATGGAATTCGCCGCGGGCATGACCGTGATCACCGGCGAGACTGGCGCCGGCAAATCCATCACCCTGGATGCGTTGGGCCTGTGTCTGGGCGACCGGGCCGACCCCAAGGCCGTGCGCCACGGCGCCAAGCGGGCGGAAATTGCCGCCACCTTCGATATCAGCGCGCTGCCCGCGGCCAGCGCCTGGCTGGACAGCCGCGACCTGGAGGGCGGCGATGAATGCCTGCTGCGCCGGGTCATTACCGCAGAAGGTCGAAGCCGCGCCTATATCAACGGTTCACCCTCCACACTGCAGGACTGCGCGGAACTGGGCGCCCTGCTCATCGATATTCACAGCCAGCACGCGCACCAGTCGCTGCTGCGCAAACCCGTCCAGCGCGCATTGCTCGACGCCTATGCCGGGCACCAGAAACTCGCCGCTGACGTCGAGCAAAGCGCGTCAAACTGGCTGCGCGCCCAGCGTGAGCTTGAACTGTTGACCGGCTCGGCCGATGAGCACGCCTCCCGCGCGCAACTGCTCGCCTACCAGGTGGATGAGCTCGATCAACTGGCACTGGGCGAAACCGAACTGCAAGAGCTTGAGCAGGAACAGAAATTATTGGCCAACGCCGAGCAGATTCTGTCCTCGGCCCATTCTGCCCTGGATTTGTGTGACCAACAGGAAAATGGCACTCGCCGGGCCCTGCAGCTGCTCAGCGACGACGCCCATGCCGGCGACGCCGCCGACTCTGCCCGGGAACTGCTCGACAGCGCCGCCATCCAAATCGCCGAGGCCCGCAGCGAGATCCAGCGCCATCTCGACGCCGTGGAAATCGACCCCGAGCGCCTCGACATCGTCCAGCGCCGGTTGGAGACCATTTACGATGTGGCGCGCAAGCACCGCGTAATGCCTGAGCAGGTCGCCGAGGTCCATCAACGCCTGCGCGAGGAACTGGATTCACTCGCCGGCAGCGAAGAGCGCATCAAGGAGCTGCAGGGCGAGATGGCCAGCCTCGAGCGAGCCTATGCCGGGCAGGCCAAGAAACTCAGCAGCAGCCGCTCCCGGGCAGCCAAAAAGCTCGTCAAAGCCGCTCAGGAGGTACTCGCCACGCTGGCCATGGCGCAGTGCACACTGGAAATTGCCCTGACACCCCGTGACAACAGCGCCCCCCACCCCCATGGCGTTGAAGACATTGAGTTTCTGATCAGCACCAACCCAGGGACAGCGCCGCAGGGGCTGGGCAAGATCGCTTCCGGCGGTGAGCTCTCACGGATCAGCCTGGCCATTCAGGTTGTCACCGCCAGCGCAGGTACCGTACCGAGCATGGTCTTTGACGAAGTGGATGTCGGCATTGGCGGTGCCGTGGCCGAGGTGGTTGGCAAGTTGCTGCGCGACCTGGCTGGCACCGCCCAGGTCCTGTGCGTCACCCACCTGCCTCAGGTTGCAGCCCAGGGCCAACAGCACCTGCAGGTGAGCAAGCAATCAAACAAGGATTCCGTGGAAACCCGCCTGAGCACACTTGGCCAGGATGAGAAAGTCGAAGAAATCGCCCGCATGCTCGGCGGCGTCAAGATCACTGAACAGACGCTGGCACACGCACGCGAGATGCTGGAAAGCGCCTGATTCTGTCATCAAGCACATTCCAATCGCGTAACTTCAGGGATATCGGGCGACCGCCCGAAAACTAGGATTTCTTGCGAACGTAAAGCACCAGCGAGTGGTCCGCCAGCTCGAAACCGTGCTGCTCGGCTATCTCCCGTTGACGCTGCTCAATAATCTCGTCGTGGAATTCAATCACTTCACCGGACTCCACATTCACCATGTGATCGTGGTGTTCGCCTTTGGCGAGCTCAAACACCGAATGTCCGGTTTCAAAATTGTGGCGCGTCACCAAGCCGGCAGTTTCAAACTGCGTCAGCACCCGGTATACCGTCGCCAGGCCCACGTCTTCGCCAGCGTCCAGCAACGCGCGATATACGTCTTCAGCACTCATATGGTGCGGGCCGGCTTCGCTTTCAAGGATCTGCAGGATCTTGACGCGGGGGAGGGTCACCTTCAGGCCCGCTTTGCGCAGTTCCTGGTTTTCTTCGGCCATATCTTCAGGGCTTCTCGTTGGGATTCAGTAGCGGTATGATGCCACCCCAGTTAACGAAGTGGAAGTTCTACCCCATGCGCATTGCTTTTATTGTATTCGCCCTCACCTGTCTCAGCGCCTGCAGCGCCGTGGGCTTTCCGGGTGTTTACCGCATCGACGTGGAACAGGGCAACATCGTCACACCGGACATGGTAGAGCAGCTGGAGCCAGGCATGAGCAAACGCCAGGTGCGCTTCATTCTGGGCACGCCACTGGTGGAAGACCCCTTCAACAAAGATCGCTGGGACTACGCCTACCGCAAGAGCAATGGCCTGGACATTCTCTCCGAGAACCGCCTGACCGTTATCTTTGAAAACGACGTACTGGTGGAAGTCAGCGGCGATGCCGCTGAAGATCGCGCCGGCGCATAAACGCCGGCTCTAAAAGCAAAATCTGCTAGCGTTACTTGCTGCGGCGTTCCTTGGCGCGCGCCGCTCGTGCCTTGCGCACTTCTTTAGGATCGGCGATCAAAGGCCGATAGATCTCCACCCGATCGCCCTCACGCAATACTTGGGTCGGTGCCACGACCTTGGCAAATATCCCCAGCTTGGCATTGTCGAGGTCAATATCCGCGAACTTTTCGGTAATGCCTGATTGCTGGGCGGCTTGCAATGCTGTGGTACCCTCGGTGACATCCAGGGCCATAATCGCCTGCTTTCCCGCCAGGGCATAGGCCACTTCAACGTGAATGGTTTCGCTCATCAAATCACCCGTAAAGTTCTTTGGCGCGCTTCTCTACCGCGCTCACCAGATTGGTTGTCACTGAATCAAACAGTTTGGCTGCCGCCGCCCCCAGTACCGCGCTATTCACCTTGAAACGCAGTTCCAGGCTTACTTTGCACGCCTCATCACCCAGGGGTAGAAACTCCCAGCTGCCAGCAAATTGCTGGAACGGCCCATCGACCAGTTCCAGCGCAATATGCCTTGCATCCACCACCCGATTGCGCGTGCTGAAGCTTTGCTTTATCCCCGCCTTGGACAAGTCCAGCCGAGCTTCAATGATGTCTTCCTCACGGCGCAACACTTCGGCGCCGACACAGCCATCCATATAGCGCGGATAGGCCTCGATATCATTCACCAGGTCAAACATCTGCTTGGGCTTGTAGGGCAGCAGCGCACTGCGCTGGATATGGGTCATGGTCTTACAACAGTTTTATTCAAATCAGCCTGGCGAGGGCAACAACGATAATCGCCAGCGGCGCAATATAGCGCAGCAGACCCCGCCAGAGCGAGAACATCAGCGCGGATTCACGCCCCAGCTGTTCGCGTAACACCGCAGGATGCAGCCGCCAGCCCACCAGTAGGGCCACCATCAAACATACCAGAGGAATAAGAACACCCGCGGCCAGTTCATCAAAAACCTGCAGCAGGTTGTGATTGGCAAACCACCCCTCCCCCGCCAGCGACCAGGCAATCGCCGCCGCCAGCAGCCAAACAATTGCCGCACACACCAACACGGCGGCCCAGCGCTGGCCGCGCAACACCTGGCGCACGCTCGCAATGGCGGGCTCCAGCAGGGCAAGGCCGGCCCCCAGGGCGGTCACCACCGTCAGCAGAAAGAACGCCACGCCGAATCCATCACCGTGAGGGATATTACCGAAGGCGTAAGGAGCACTGATAAACAGCAGTCCCGGCCCGCTATTGGGCACCAGGTTGGTTGCCAGCATCAACGGGTAAATCGCCAGTGCCGCCAACAATGCAATCGCAACATTAAACGCGGCTACCGCCAGCACTGAACGCGCCACCGGGATGCGCCGTGGCGCATAGGCACCGTAAGCCATTCCCACGCCCACACCGAGCCCGAACGTCAGCAGCGCGTGACTGATAGCGGCCAGCACCGCCTCGCGCGTAAAGTCCACCGCCTTCAGGCTGAATAGATAGTCGCCGGCCTGTTCCAGGTTGCCGTTGTCCAGATTAAAGCGCACCAGCACCCCCAGCAGCGTAATCATCAGGGGAATAGCCAGCCACACAAATACGCCCAGGCCGCGCCTGACACCCTGGGCGCTCACAATCAGCAGCACCACCACAAACAGGGTTTGCCAGAACCACTGGCGCTGCGGGTCTGCCAGTAACTCGGTGAATGCCTCGGCCACCATCGGGGCACTGGCAGCAGAGAAGGTACTGCCCTGCATCAGCGGGATATAGGCAAGCGCCCAGCCGGCCACTACCGTGAGGCAGGCCAGCACCATCAGGCCAGTGATGGCAGCCAGTACGCCCAGCACCATCCAATAGCGCGAAATCAACGACCGGTCTGCCACCCAGCGCAGCGCCAGCGGCGGCCCCGACCTGCCGTGGCTACCGATCACGACTTCAGCCACCATCAGTGGCGCACTCAGGAGCAACAGCGACACCACATACGTCAGCATGAAAGCGCCGCCGCCAAAACTGCCCATTAACCAGGCAAAACGCCACAGGCTGCCCAGGCCAATCGTGGCCGCTGCCAGTGCCAATACGAATGTCGTGCGGGTACGCCAGCCAGGCGAGCTCTGCCAGAGCGCTGCAGTCACCTAAACTTCCTTAGCATTATCATGAGCTTAGATTGCCCCACCCCCTGCCGGGTGAAAAGGGAAAGATTACCGTTTATGAACTTTCCCGCGTCCGTATAATGCGCGCCATGGCAAAGAAGAAACACAAGACACCTGCGAACGTGATCGCCCAGAACAAACGGGCGAGCTTCGACTACACCCTGCTGGAAACCTTTGAAGCCGGCGTGTCTCTGTCTGGCTGGGAAGTGAAGAGCCTGCGTGCAGGCAAAGCGGACCTCGCAGATTCCTACGTATTCATGCAAAACGGTGAAGCCTTTCTGCTGAATGCGCATATCACGCCGCTTAATTCGGCCTCGACGCACTTTGTGACCGAACCCACTCGCACGCGCAAGCTGTTGCTGAACAAGAAAGAGCTGGCAAAAATCCTCGCGGCCACCACCGCCAAGGGCCAAACCTGCGTGTGCACATCGCTCTACTGGAAAAATCACCTGGTGAAAGCCAAGATCGCCCTGGCGGTGGGTAAAAAAGCTCACGACAAGCGCGACACCCAGAAAGAAAAAGACTGGAACCGCACCAAGCAACGCATCATTCGCGACAACGTCAAGCAGTAACGGCCTTCGCCGCATCACAATCACTATTTACCGGGCAGGCTCTTAGACAAACTCGGTCTATAAATTGGCTTGCCGAATAGCCGCACCGATACCATAGTTAATAGCGTGGGCCCCCGAGCTATCTCCGTCCCTGGAGCAGACAGGGGAAACCCACACAGGTATACGGTGATTACCGCAATACTCTCCCATGGAGGAGAGCACCTGGCGGAGGGCCCTGACATTAGCTTGCGGGCTTTGGTTATCCCCCGTCAAAGGTCACCCAATAACCGCAGTCGACTGCTCCCCTGCACTCGATTGCGGTTTTCTGTTGGAATTTTCCCTCTAAAGCAGCGCGTTCCCTCAGGCGAAGGCGCGTAACAGCATTCTTATCGACACCAGCAACAGGAATATCCCAAACAGCAGGCTGAGCTGCCGCTGGGTCATTTTGTGGGCTAGCTTTGCGCCAAGCGGCGCCATGAGCACCGTCATCGGTGAAATCGCCGCCACACCAATCAGATTGACATAACCAACATTCATGGCCGGCAGCCGGGGATCGCCCCAGCCGTTAATGATGAACCCGATGGTGCCGGGAATGGCGATCAGCAATCCAAAGAACGCCGCGGTACCCACGGCGCGGTGAATCGGCTGACTCATCATGGTCAGCGCGGCAACACTGAAGGTGCCGCCACCAATACCCATCATCGAAGACAAGCCACCGATCATTGTCGGCACTGTGATCGACAGTGGGCCACGGGGCACATCCTTCCAGGGGCGAAAGTTTTCCAATGGCATCATCATGTGAATCGCAATAATGAGCGCGACCACACCAAAGATGCCTGCCAGCACAATGCTTTGCACCTGCGCCGCCAACACCGAACCCAGCAGTGAGCCCACGAAAATAAACGGCCCCCAGAACTGCACCAGCGAGACATCCACCGCGCCCTTGGCGTGGTGAGCACGAGAAGAAGAAATCGACGTAAAGATGATGGTCGCCAGGGAAGTACCCACGGCAATATGCATGCGGATAGCAGGATCAACGCCCCGCAGCGCCAGCGCTGTGTCCAACACCGGGACAATCACTATGCCGCCACCCACGCCCAGCAGGCCGGCAATCAATCCGGCGACTGCGCCTGTGGCCAGCATCGTCAGTATCAGCGGTATCAGGCCTTCCATCGGGACCTCCAGAAACAACAAAGCCGGCAGCTTACACTGCCGGCGATCAAAGGTGCCAGTGCTGAGACTTACTTCAGTCGACGAGCGCCCGTCAGCAGCAACATTGCCATCAGCATCCACAGCATACCTGCTTGTGCTACCGGAATGGCTGAAGGCGATGAGCCGACAGCATCAGGATTCTATGCGCGCAGCTCTTACTCGGTCGTTAAAGCTCTAAAGCTTACGTCCGAGTTTCTTTTCGGCAATGCGCTTCTCCATATTCTGGAAAGGCAGTCGAATAATCTCGAACGTAAACAGTGCCTGCAAACCCATGACGAGCGTCATGACTCCAAAGAACAACAGCAACTTGGGTTCAGGGCCCAACTTGGCGACAAAGACAATGCCAAGCACCACGAGCACGAAGATGCCCTGGTAGAAATCCTTCACATTCTTGGCGTAGGTGAGCGCGGCGCGTTCATCGTCTTTGATCTCAGCGCGCTCGGGGGGAGTTTCAACGGTTTTTTCCATGGCGGTGTCCTCAGGTATGAAAGTAGAAATATCCACCTCGAACACAGATGCCAGCGCCTTACTGGATTCCAGGCTGGGCCGCTGGCCGCGCTCAATCCGCTGGATTGTGCGCACACTCAAGCCGGTAAACTCCGCGAGTTGATCCTGCGACCAGCCGCGCTGAAGTCTTAGCTTGCGTACTATCATCTGTTACTCCCCATTGCTATCGGGTTGATTTCGAGGTGGCGCTCATCCTGCTGACGAAACCGCCCAGACACCACGACAGACACCTGACACCAACCTGAAATTCCATATAAATCAATGCGATAGAAAATAGCTTGTCACCCCGGTGTCGCCCTGCCACTGCCACGATCCGACTCTAACCCAATCGTCCGCAGGAAGATACTCAAGACAAAATTCCACCCCAACGGCGACCAAAGCGCGTATAATGCCCCGTCCACGGGGGTGATTTGGATTCGACGACGGATACAAAACCTTCTGGTGCATGCCGTGATGGCAGCCAATCACGTAAACCCAAAGCTGTAACTTTATAGTTGCCAACGACGACAACTACGGTGCTCAGCTGGCTGCGTAAGCAGTCAAAAGACACCATCTAGTAGCTTCGGCTCTAGCGGTCATAAACAAGGTGCCAGTGCCGCGTTTACTGACTGTCATACAGAACTGGACCGCAGCGAAGTACGTTCTGGGCTTTGCTGTTAAACAAATACAGAGCTCGCCAATCACGTCCTGCCCGTTGGGCTGTGTGCGGTTAACTTAATAAACGGAATCTAAGCATGTAGAGCCGAAGGCAGCGGTCTGGCGGACGCGGGTTCAACTCCCGCCACCTCCACCAAACAAAAAAGGTTAACCGAACGGTTGTGATGAAATCACCACAAGGCGTCAACTTTGGACACCTTGTGGTGGAATCGTGGAGCCAGTTCCTTCTGAAGTTCAAGGCCCGAGCAAAAGAAAACGCATATACTGAACACATGATCATCTAATAGGCAGAGCAAAATGAGTGGCAATAATTTTGAGTACCCATTCTGGGCTACAGCCTTTTAAAAGGGCCTGTTGATTGGAGGCATGCCAGTTTCATTTCTTGCGGTCGACTATCGACTGAAAGTTGCGGCCTACTATGGCATTCTTATATTCCTTGGCCTTTTCCTTCGTCCACTCATCGAGAAGTTCGCGCTTGATGAGTTGTATCACGCAGTCACCCGGGCACCGTTTCGTCGGATGATGGAGCGTGAAGCCGCCAGGCGTGAGGTGGAGTTCCGACACAAGCAGCATAATAAGCGATATCGCTACATGAGGTACCTCAGTAAAGAGCTCCCACCTAAATGGTGATGAAATCTCAGCAGGAATTCCTCCAGTCCGGGGGCTGATGTACCTGTGGTCTACGACCAATTCAGGGATTAGGACATCTTTTGGTAGAATTTTCGGAAATCTTGTGCCGGAATCGACAGTTGACCATTCCGATAGAAACGGTCAAGCACTGACAACTCCCTTCGGACTACTTCAAATTGATGATTTTGGAAGTCGCCAATAGAAATCATCGTCCTCAGACAGGTCTAGATCTGGTAAATCTTAAACGTGATTGTACCTCGGCCTCGCCCTCAAGATCAGGCGATTCATCTTCAACTCGCAAGGCTGTAAGGCAAGCCAGCCGCATGGCGAGGGCACGCCACCGCCTTAAGATACGTCCCCGCCGGCGCTGCAGGGTGGTTTAGAAGATGACATTCCTTTTTGAATAGGCAGCTTTCATGCTTTTGTAACTCACCTAAGAAGACACTTGAAAAGCAAGTCCTCCGCGGCTATTGGACTGTCAAGACAACACCTTTGAGTGATTCTAGAACCAGGCGCGACGAGCCAACTCAGTTAGGTAAAGCGACAAACGTACCCGAGCACGTGCGACCGTTAATTTTCTTTGTAAAGGTGCCTGTCAGCACCCCGTTTTTAAATGTTCCCTCTGCCTTCAGCGAGACTCTAGGGCCATAACCGAAATACGGAACATTGAAGGACTTAGTGAAGTGATTCCCGTTTATCGGTATCTCTGCCTTATCCCAGCTAAAGTGTCCATCGTCGCAAGCACCTGTCATACCGCGATCGAAATCGATATCCATAGCGTCGCGATCTGGGCATTCGCTGCCTCGAGCCGTCAGGGCTGTACCGCTGGCATTGACATTGAAACACACCTCGTAGTTTGACTCGACACCTGACCATACTCCACTACGAATCTGACCCGGCTGCTCAATCCCACCCAGATCACCGCTCCAGAGCACCAGCCCAACTGAAGCAAACCCCTCAGCTTTTCCAGCGGGCACGCCGAAAACCCGAAGTCTGTACGAACCGGGCTGAAGTGTCTTGACTATTCCAGCCTCCAACTCGTCTAAACGGTCAAGGTTAAGATCCTCCACTGCGCGAGCGACTGCATCTGCCGTTGAATGCTCGATCCAATTGTCATTCCCAGCAATGACTGTCTCGGTGCCATCTCCATCAATTCTAAACAGTTGTATGCGCGGATCATCTAGAGTGCTTTCACTTCCGGAGTCAGACAGAGTGGGACCAAGACCTATTAAAAGCACCTGCTTTGCTTTGTTGCCAGTAATAGCAAACACATTATCAACGGCTCTATCCCGCGTATCGACATAGCCCTCAGCGAACGAGTCAACGGCGAGCGTATGATGTATCTGCAGCGCGGCGAAGAGAGCCACTATGAATACTAACTTACATGTTTTCGATTGACGCATGACCCACTCCGACAGCAATTCTGCGATTGGGAAGGACCTTCCAGCAAACTCTGTGCCAACCTGGGCTGAGTAGATTTTTACTCACTCCAAATTTGTACGACCGCGCATCATGCATCCATATCAGCTCGATTTCTGCGACTATGCTGATGCTGATACTGAAAAGGTATCGGCATAGTCATCTAGGTATGCCGTCCGATACGCGTGGGCGGCCGTGAATGTAACAATTGTCAGTGTCGATGCACGTTTCGTCTTTAGAAAGTCTGCCATGTATGAAGTAAGCAAAGAGTGTTCCATCTTTGGTGGCAACACCGACTTGCACTAGCACGATAAGCCACTGATCTGTGCAACCGCGGATACGCGTTGGACCAAAGACCAAGGCGTCTCTCGGCAGAGTGAGAAAATCCACTTTGCAATGCAGTCTGACTTGCCGTTTGCGGGAGCTCTTTACTCCCAAGCCGTGCTCACCGGCCGACCGATCAATCTGGTCAGGCGGTGAACTGCGTCACCAATGCTACTGTTTCTTAGAGGGGGTCACATATTACCGGCTGTAGCAAGGCAACCATCTACTGGTGTGCGGATTGTGCTCACTGCCCCATTCGCACGCTATGCTGGGATAACCTGAACAACCGTGCCGGAATAATCCGCATGGTGTGCTGGAGGACTTGAGCAGAGGTAGCGGCACATCTGCTACTACCAAAGCTAAAATGCTAGCGCTAAATGCACCCGCAGTATACCGCCGCAACTATGGCAGCGATCGTTCCAGTCCATTCTTTGAAGTGACCAGTAGGGTCGGTCCCGTTCAATGGGTTATTATGGAAGTGTCTATATCGATTTAAACCTTGAGATGACGGGGCGCCCTCAATGAATGAATGCGCCTGCAGGAACCTGCCGCGGTGTGGGTCATAAATCCACCCGTTCATGTGAGCGAGCCAGTCCCAGGCAAAGCCTGTCCATCCAGCCGAGGGGCTGAAATTGCTCGTGATCTACGGCCAATTCAGGGATTGAGACATCTTTTTCCGGGATCGACAATAGTGTTTGATCCTGTCCTTGATCATCGAATGACATAGGGCACCCCGTGTGTGCCCTTTGGCTCGCTGCGACCAGCCGATCATGCCTTGGTTTCTTAGTTCTTCTATCCGGTCGCAAATCGGGGTGGATATGATCAGGTCTGTATAGCTTGTTTGTTTTCGAATTTTTGGCGTGATTTATTCAATCGTCAAAGCTTGCCTTTCAACTAAAAAGTCAAAAACCAATTCGGACAAACCTTTACCCTCCACTTTCGCACCCCACGCACCATGACCTGCTCCTTCTAAAGGCACAAGTTTGTTATAAACACCCAGGGGATCATATATATCCTGCAACTCAATGGCTTCAGAAAAAGGTGTAGAGGGGTTCATATCTTGGGTGCCGTGGGCCATAAACAACTCAGGGTCACTACCATCGTAGCGATTTAATCCATATACCGACTCGAAAACTTCCAACTTGGCATTAGATCCCCAGAAGTAAACCAGACTTCTGACGATATAGGTCTCTGTTAAATT
The DNA here is from genome assembly GCF_001635445.1 of Halioglobus sp. HI00S01. Lineage (NCBI taxonomy): Bacteria > Pseudomonadati > Pseudomonadota > Gammaproteobacteria > Cellvibrionales > Halieaceae > Halioglobus > Halioglobus sp. HI00S01. The sequence goes on along the minus strand of NZ_LWEE01000265.1, from coordinate 248,629 downwards.
GGTGGTGGACAGTGTAGGGTCATCGCTAATTAGGATTTCGTCTCTAAAGTCCTCCAGGTTCGAAATACCTAGCGCAATGGCGGTTACTGCTCCTGCTGAGGCTCCGCCTACGGTGACAAAATCTGAGCTTATGCTGTAAGTATCCGAGTTGGCTATAATCCAGCGAAGTGCAGCTTTTGCATCCCTTTGGGCGGCATAAAGGGCAATGGCTTGTTGAAACTGTTTTAGAGTTTCTGCTCCTTGCAGGGCAAACTCAATCCATTCTTGCGGAGCGATCCCCTTGTAAAACGATAAGACGTCCTCGCGGGACATACCTTGTACGGACCCGAGTTCCTCTGTTGTTCTGTAATCTACAGAAACAAAAACCCAGCCCCGTGAAGCAAAATAATTCGCCATCTCTACGATTTCTGGCTTGGTTTTCGTGCCGCCGGTAAATCCCCCACCATGCAGGAACATAAACAGGGGCCGACCCACAGAGTCATTATCTGGGTAGTAGACGTCCAGTAACTGCGCTTTTGCAAAGGGTGAGGTACCTGCAGCATCGTAGCTGAGTCCCTCAGCGTAAGTGACGTTTTCGTCAAGCAATACCTCGTAATTAGGTTCTACCGTAATGATAGGTAACTCAACGTCTGTATTCCCGCCGCTGTCAACGACAGGGGGTTCATTACCTTGGTTATCACCACCACTGCCTGACGATGAACATCCTTGACTCAATATGACGAGCCAAATAACCAATGCGACTGTTTTCCCGTTTACATTCATAAAGCTCAAGTCAGGTCCTTCAATGATTTCATTGGGTAGTTTAGATTCAAGTGCACGTGTTGTCTCGCATGGTTTGCCCCAGGTAACCACAGCATCGAGCACATCAGGTCGCAGGAGGGACGAGGTGTATGCCAGCATCCCATTAAACAACATGTCATATCGGCTCAGAGCCAGAGAATTTGTGATCAAAAACCCTTAAAGCCTATTGAGTCCCCACGCATAAACGGACAACTACTAAGAATGACTGAGCCCCCCGCAGGGATAAGCGGGTGATTTAACCGATAAGCAGGCTGACAGCGTCGAGTACTCTGAATTGGCTCTATTGTCCAAGCGAGGAGTTACGACTTATATGTCCGTTTTTCCGAAAGTGTCCGTTGACATCGGTATAGTGCTTGAGCCGACTCTACCCACGAATTGACCAATATTGACAGGTGTGCATCAGGCGTGATCGAGAATTATCGGACATCTATTCCCCGAATAGACAAAACGATGGCCTTTTTCTACCACAAGAAAAGTGCCAAGCCCCACCATCATCTGACCCAAGCACATGTGAGAGCATCAGCCCGCTTATCCGCACAAACCGACGCAATGAAAAAGTCTCGAGTCCTGTTATTATCTATCTTGCAACTCTCGTCACACTTATAATCTTACTACTCCAATATTTTCTGAAGCAAAGCCATGACTGACAATTCCGAGTTCATCGACATACTTGTGATCGGTGCAGGCCTCTCCGGTATCGGCAGCGCCTGCCGGTTTCGTCGTGACCTGCCGGGTCTTAGCCTGGCCATCCTGGAGTCTCGCCCGGCCAGCGGCGGCACCTGGGACTTGTTCCGCTACCCGGGCATCCGTTCAGACAGTGATATGTATACGTACAGCTACGGGTTCAAGCCCTGGACAAATGGATCCGCTATCGCCGACGGCGACAGGATTCTCAACTACATTCGAGAAACCGCCGACGAATACGGACTCAACCAGCATATCCGCTATAACCACAAGGTCGTGGCCGCGCACTGGTCGTCACAAGACAAGCTGTGGACCGTGACTGTGACACGAGCATCCGAATCACACCCAGCAAGCCAGGAAACGCTGACCATGCGCTGCAGATTTATTCTCAGCTGCACGGGCTACTACGACTACGATCAGGGGTACACCCCTGAATTCACTGGCATAGATGACTTCAATGGCGACATTGTCCACCCGCAGTTCTGGCCCGAAACGCTCGATTACAAAGGTAAACGTGTGGTGATTGTCGGCAGCGGGGCTACGGCTGTGACACTGGTACCAAACATGGCGAATGACACGGCAAACCTGGTCATGCTGCAACGGTCACCCACCTATATCGCCACGGTGCCCGCCGAGGATCCCTGGCTAGAACCCTTGGGCAAGTATCTACCCGACAGTTGGGTATATCGGCTGATACGCTGGAAAAAAGTACTGTTCCAACAATACATCTNCCGCTTGTCGAGGCGCAAACCCGCCGCTTTACGAAAGTTCCTGCTCGATCAGGTTCGCGAAGAATTGGGCCCGGAGTACGACGTCAAAACCCACTTTACACCCAGCTACAAACCCTGGGACCAACGCCTCTGCGCGGTGCCCGACGGGGACATGTTCGCCGCTATCCGCGAGGGCAAGGCAGAAGTCGTGACTGATCATGTCGAAAACTTTAATCATTCGGGTATCGCACTGAAATCTGGCAGACAACTGGACGCCGACATCGTAATTCTGGCCACCGGTCTGCAACTGAAGTTCGGTGGCGGTGTTGCCTACTACATCGATGGCGAAGAAGTTGAATTGACGGAGCACTTTGTCTACCGGGGCATGATGCTTTCCGGCGTGCCCAATTTTGCGATGAGCGTGGGTTACACAAACTCCTCATGGACATTGAAAACCGATCTCACCGCCAATTATGTCTGCGAGCTGTTTAAAAAGATGGAGCGCGGCGGCCATCAGTATGTGATTCCAGTGCCAAAAGAGGCCATGGATGAGGCACCGCTACTGGATTTCAATGCTGGCTACGTGCTGCGCGGACGCGATCTCATGCCCAAGAACGGTGACCGAGAGCCCTGGAAAAACAGCGACAGATACACAAAAGACTTCGTCGGCTTGAAGCTGAGCCGCAACAAGTACAACGAACTAGAGTTCCATTAGCATCGGAGTCAACAGCTCTGAAAAGGGGCGAAATTGGACTAAGCCTCTGTGTTGAGTACCCCAGGCAGGCTAGTCCTCCCAGCCCGTTGCAAGCAGCCTTCTCATCCAAGAGGATCAAAGTGAAGCCAGCGGCCCGCGCTTTTCCCCGAAACGAAAAAGCGCAGGCACACGCGGGTCAGCCACGTGCGTTGCGACGTATAGCCGCGACTATAAGCAACATTAGTGTGCCGATACCCCACATGCCCATTGCAGGGATGGGCTGCGCGGCAATGAGCTCCCAGCGCCCCCTGAACAAAATGTGATCATTTTCAAGAATTTGAAAGCTTTCATTCCGCTGTAAGAACGGAATCGGATCTCGCCACACTCACGGGAAGGTTTGACGCACCGACCTAGGCGCCGCTAAGCGCCACTCGCCGACGAATCTCCGCGGCCACCAGCCACAATCGATCCTGACCCCAGACCTCCAGGTCGGGCTCACCGTCGGGACCGCACAGACGATAGGACGGCACACCCCACAGGCCCATGCCCTCCACCATTTCATCCTGATGTTGCTCGATATAAGGCTGCCAGTCCGCGGTGCCCAGGTGCTGACGAGCGTCAGTCCAATCCAGGCCCACTTCCTCAACCGCCATTTTCAGGTACTTCTGCTTGTGCAGGCCCCTGCCCTCAGACCAGGCATAGCGCAGCAGGATGCTTAGCAGCTCCGTGTCCTTGCTCTGGGACCTCGCCCACGGGAATAGCGAATAGGCTTGCCGCGTGGGCTCACCAATCGGTGTCACATGCTTGCCGAAGGGCACGCCGAAAAAGTCACCCTCGCGCTTGGTATCAAAGAAAATGTAGGTGCCCTTGGTGGTAGTCGCCGCTACACCGCGCATAATCATGGGCAGCACCGGCTTGAGATGAAAATTGACATTGCAGGCCTGGGCAAGCGCTACCGTGCTGTCATAAATAATCGAGGTATAAGGGCTATTGAGCGACGGGAAGAAGTGCAGGTCCAAACCACTTGCATCGACATCACTCACATCGATCTCCGGCCGTGGCACGATATATGGCTCATCTGGCGACTTGCAGGCATCGAGGTCACGCAGCCGTTGCTCAAGATGAAACAAACGATCCACACCCCAGTACCACTCACCACCGTAATACAGCATGGCACCTGAATAGTGACCCAGCTCCGCCAGACGGGCAGATCCTGCCATTATGGCCGCTTGTGTCTCTGTCTCGGATGCAGTTGCTTGCGCACCATCGATTGGCGCATCAGACCAGGCGCTGGCTGTCAGGTTTTGTACCTGTGCCACAAACTCATCCGGGCCTAGTGCCGCGAGAGCGCCATTGACGGTTGCGTGATGGGCGGGCTCGGGTCGCACACCTGCGGTCTCTGGAAAGCTCAGGCCGTAGTGCGGCGCTATCAGCCCACAATCGCGCCGCGCCCACACTGCTAGTTTTTCTTCCTCGGGCTGGTTACGCCCACCGGTGGCGCGGATCAGGTGCGGCACAATTTCAATGTCGTAACGCTGCACGAACCGCTCCAGTACTTGTGCCATCAGGTAGGAGTACGGATCGTCTACCTGGTGAAAGTACTCCACCACATGTGCGCTACCTGCTGCCTGACGAGCCTTCTCAGCTTTGACGCGCTTCTTTGCGATCTGCTCCGTATTGGCAACCCGGCCCAATGCCCTGGCCATAACAAAGCGCAGCAATCGAGGCGGGTCTACGATATACGCGGGATTGGGATTATTCTCTGGCTCAAGCATTCTCGACAACACCTGCTGCAATACGTCAGTACCGTTCCAGAGCCGTGCTCATCGATGCAGTGACGGCGCGGCCTAGCGTTCTGAGCACTCTAGCGCTTTAGGCATAAATACTGCAAATTTATTGAAGCGGAGGATTGAAGCTCTCAGAGACGCCGAGGCGGCAGGTCGGGCTTCGCATAGGCCATGCGTTTCGGTGCATCCACGCGGTGATAGGCATCAAGGCCGCTCAGGGCAACCGTACCGGCGGCAACAAGGTCCAGCGTTCCATCGTCCCGACAGGCAGCATCTGGCAACGCAACAAACACGACTTCGCCAATCACCAAGTGGGTGCTGTTAATCGCCAGCGGCATATGCTCGCGAAGGCGCAACACCATGCTCACCTGCGCCTCAGCGACCATTGGCGCCTCAAACCCCGGCTCCCAGAGCGGGGTCAGCCCTGTCGCATCAAACTCTGAAACCTCTGCGGGATACCTAGCCGCGCATTGGTGTGCCGCTTCGACAATCTCTGCGTTGACGTGGTTAATAGAATAGCACTGCGTTTCTAGAATATTTTTGAGCGTATGTCGCTCATCGCCGCCGGGGCGAATCACCAGCGCCAGCAGCGGTGGGTGGGAGCCCAGGTGCACTGCGGAGCTCATAATGGCGAGATTGGTCTGGCCCTGCGAGTCGGCAGTGCCCACCAGGTTGGCGGCCTTAAATCCCGACAAGCTGTTTACAAACGCTGCGCGCTCGCGGCTTGCCATAGCGGCAATGTTATCTGCGTTTATTTTCATCTGCCCTCCTCCGAGTACTTACGGCGAGGACAGTAACACGGACCAAATTAAATGCGGGTTACAGCTGCCGTTTCAGGCCTCGCTGTCGAGCCGCCAGACACACCGGGATGCTCCCGAGAATCGGCGTTTGGACTCCTCCACTTTTGCGCCGTTGCTGTGCGCCTCAGGTACGCCGTTTTCCTCATACCACTGCTCCCATTCATAGGGCGTCAGAGTTTTGGGGATTTCCTTACCCAGCGCACGCTGTAGTGACTTGCCGCGCAGGCTGTTATCGGCATGCTTATTGGAACTATTAAAAAACATGATTCTCACCTCAACTGCTAAAGCGACTCGACAAAAGCCGCTATATGTTGCATGTCCTCGTCGCTCAACATGGACGACTGGGCCCACATCAGAGAGCTCTGATTGCCCCGCGTCTCGCCATTTTTGTATTGGACCAACTTGGCATATATCTCTTCCGCTGTCTGTCCGGCGAGAGCCGGGCCGATTCCCCCCTCGCCCTGCTGACCATGACAGGCCACACAACCTGCATAGGCTGCTTTGCCCAGCTCCTCGGGGGACGCGCTCGCCCGGGCCTCGGCCTGTGCCGCCGCGAGCATGACCACACCGCCCGTCTCATCCTTCCAGGCCTCATAGCATTCACCGGTACAACCGTGCACTCGGCCTTGGTTAAACTGATTGCTTTCCATGGCCCACAAGGGCAAACCCAGCGAAAACAGGGCAAACATCCAAAGATGCAGGTTTTTTCTCAACACGACACAAACGCCTCAGACAACTTGGTTACCTAAAGCTACGGGGAAGAAGAGGAAGGTAGATGCCTCGAGACCAAGGCAATGTTGGTCAAAAAGCGGGCTCTAACTCAACCGTCAACGGGAGTGAGAATCACTATCGCCAACCCATTGCGGGCAAAGATGCTAAGCCATGCTATCAGGCGCCGGAGAAAAAATGGCAGTGTAGCTACATCTACCGAAGACTCGCCGTCGCGCAGTACTACAGCTGTGGCATTGCGCCTGCGGCCCGCCAAAAAATAGCTCACATCCGGCTGCTTCAGCAGATTCTTGACCCAGAAAGAGCGCTGCCCACGCACCGTACTGACTATGCGGTATCTACCCGCTCGAAAGCTCAACAACGGGGTGGAGCGGAGTTCACCACTGATAAAACCGGTGGACTCCAGCAGAATCAACCCTGCCGGCAGCAAGCGTGGGGAGCCAATGCCCCTCCGCACCGCCGGCTCTACCACCGCATTAAGTTGGCGAAAGAATTGCTGCTCGAGCTTGGGAGAGACGGCTTTCAATGGATTCAGACCCCGTGGCTATCACAACACTATACGCGCAAACGCCTCGCCCGGACTCGATCGCTTACACGGGGACTCGTTAAAGCGTTGAAAACCGGCACTCTTCCCNAAACCGCCGCAATCAAGTAGTTATCAACCATCAATCCGGGAAAAGTCGAGAAAAGCGCACCCTAAAAGTGACCCATTCCTCACTTTCCGGATCTGTGGGTTTTATCTGTGCCCTGCCCCCTCTACCATTGCCTGAATAATGAACAAAAATGCTCCATCCGCTCGCAGGGGTGACACCGTTGCAGGGACACACATATGAAACCACGCCAAGACTCACTGTTGGGCCAGGCTTCCCAGGACGAACTCACCGCCTGTATACGTCTACTGGCACTGAACGTGGTGCAGCAACGCTCCAATGGCGAGTTCACTTCATTCCGCGATTCAGCGGAAATGCTCCGTCCCGGCAGCGCTGATCCAAACAAGCTGGAACTGATTGTCGGCAGCCGCAATGTCGTCGAAGAGGCCCTGGAACTGGTGCGTACCCTGGCCGCCGAGCCACAACCAGAGCAGGCAGACGAGGTCGCCGCCAAACCCGAGGAACGGCGCCGTCACATGCGCATTGCCGTCTCGGCGCCCATCAAACTACTCTGGCCCGGTGACGAAACACCGACGGCTGCTCGCCTGCAGGACATTTCCTGGGGCGGCGCGGCAATCAAGGTGGACAAGGTCAAAATGGTCAGCAGCGACACGCTCAAGGTCATTATTCCGGGCATCCATGGCACCCCCATTACCATCGATGCGAAGTACTTGCGCAGCTGGAAGCTGGATGAAGGTGCCGGTGAAGGCCTGGCGGTGCGCTTTACCAGTATGGCGACACGCGACCAGGACGAACTGGAAGCTGTCCTGCTGCGGCTGGCCCAGTCCGGTGACAGTGACGGTCAGCGCGAGCACGCGCGCCTGCACCAGCGCCTCGACCTGCAGTTTGAAGGCGACGAACTCAAAGCTTCACTGGAGGATATTTCCGCCGGGGGGCTGGGAGTTACCGTGCCGGAACCCCTGGAAATTGGTCAATCCTTACAGGCGGTAATCAGCACGTTCGACGACAAGCACAGCCTGAAGCTGCGCGCTCGTGTGGTCCGCCAGGAAACCATCAGCATGGGTAAAACGGAGCTCTATCACGCGGGCCTCAAGTTCGAACACCCGCCTGAAGAGCTGGCAGAACTGACCAGTGCGCTGATCAGTCAGATCGGGGGTAACCGCTAGTTCTGTACTTCCGGTAACAGCGGCGGATCAATTTCGTCGCTATCGCATTGCTATCATCGCAGGTTAATCGACTTCCACGCCTCCCCCGTATACCGTTCAAGATCCACGCAGGGTACTGCCTACCTTGCGTAAACGACAATAAATCGACCTGGGAGCAGGAATATGATCAACCACGTAATGATTGGCACTGACGACATAGAGGCCTCGCGAACGTTTTACAATGCCGTACTAGGCGTTCTGGGGGCTGGCGCGCCGATAGAGCACACGAACGCCACCGGGCAACTGCGACTTTTCTACTTGCACAGCGGCTCTACGTTCTGCCTGACACAACCCATTAACGAGGAGCCGCCCAGTGTGGCCAACGGCTCCACCATCGGATTTACCTGCGATTCACCGGAGCAGATCAAGGAGTTTCACGACGTGGCCATTGCCAACGGCGGTCAGAGTATCGAAGAACCGCCCGGCGNACGCACCGGAGACATGGGCGACGTTTACCTGTGCTATTTCCTCGATCCGGACGGCCATAAAATCTGTGGCTTCCACCGCCCAGGATAACATCACCTTCGCGGCACCCCGGGGCCTGCGCGCCCCGAGTCGCCCGGTAGTTAGAGCACGAGTAGATGAAAGCCGCAAAGCCAACTCGCCCAGCCAGCCTGGCCATTACCCTGGTAATGCTGCTTACGGTGTTCGGCTGCATAGCGAGTGAGAGCAACCCTGGCCACTACGAACAAGTGCGGCCTAACAGAGATGGTATCGGCAAGGTTTATATGGGCCGTGAAATCTCACATGTCATGGGTCACCTCGGCGCGGGTTGGTTGGAGCGCCCTCAGCGCGAGCGCGAGGAACGCACTGACTTGCTGATCAGCAGTATCCAGCCCCAAACGGATGACACCATCGTCGACCTGGGCGCAGGCACGGGTTTCTTCGCGTTTCCTCTGGCAGAGAAAGTTCCACAGGGTCAGGTCCTGGCCGTGGATATCCAGCCCGAAATGCTACAAATCCTGCAACAACGAATCGATTACACAGGGGCTACCAACGTGGTTCCGGTGCAGGCCACCGAATGCGACCCGGCGCTGGCAGGCTACAGCGTTGACCTGGTCCTGCTGGTAGATGCTTACCACGAGTTTTCTTGCCCCCGGGAGGTCATGGAGGCGGTGGTGGCATCGCTGTCTGAGCGGGGCCGCGTGGTATTGGTCGAATATCGGGGTGAAGACCCGAGCATTGGTATCAAGCGTCTGCACACCATGACAAAAAAGCAGGTAGTGCGCGAGATGGCCGCTGTAGGCCTGACACTTGAGACGGTGCTCGACGTGCTACCCAAGCAACACATCATGGTATTCACGCGGTAGTCGCTTATGGAACCGCGTCTGATCCTTGTTCTAGGAGACCAACTCACCCTTGATCGCGCAGCATTGGCAGACGCTCGCCCTGGGGTGGACACCGTCCTGATGGCGGAAGTGGCTGACGAGGCAAATTACACCAAACACAATCGCCATAAACTGGCGTTTATATTCGCAGCCATGCGTCACTTTCGTGATGCACTGCAGGCACGGGGCTTCACCGTCGAATACCTGACGCTGGATGACAACATCGACAGTCTCTGCGACGCGCTCGACCAGGTATGGAACCAAGAACACTTTGCCGAGGTAGTATGCTGCGAGCCTGGCGAATTCCGCGTTCAGAGCCTCCTTGACGCCTGGTCCACGCGCAGGGCAGTCCCGCTTAAGTGGACGACTGACGATCGGTTCTTGTGCGATCGAGACACCTTCAGCGACTGGGCCAGCGGCCGCAAGCAGCTGCGCATGGAGTACTTCTATCGGCTGATGCGGCGCCGTTACAGTGTGCTGATGGAAGGAGATAAGCCTGCTGGCGGGCAGTGGAACTACGACAAGGAAAACCGCAAAGGCTGGCGCAACAAGCACACCCCGCCGCCACTGTGCGCCAGCGAAAACGACCCGGTACTGGACGAGGTCATCAGCCTGGTCAATCGCCGCTTTCCCGACAATCCCGGCGATCTTGATACATTCCACTGGGCCGTTACCCGGCCGCAGGCACTAGAGCGGCTGCAACACTTTGCCAGTCACTGCCTGCCGCTGTTTGGCACCTACCAGGATGCCATGGCTGAAGACTTTCCCTGGCTTTACCACAGCCTGCTATCCCCGTACCTGAATGTCGGCCTGTTAGACCCACTGGAAGTCTGCGAAGCCGTGGAAGACGCCTGGCGCGAAGGCCATTGCGAGCTATCAGCGGCGGAAGGGTTTATTCGCCAGATCCTCGGCTGGCGCGAGTATGTGCGCGGCATATACTGGTATTCCATGCCTGAGTACGCGCAGCGCAACGGCCTCGAAGCCTCGGCTCCCCTGCCCGCTTTCTTCTGGAACGCCGATACCGACTTGCACTGCCTGCACAAGGCGCTCGATCAATCATTGCAGTTGGGCTATGCCCATCACATCCAGCGGCTAATGGTCATCGGTAACTTCGCATTGCTAACCGGTCTGGACGTGGCCGAGGTCTGCGATTGGTATCTCGGGGTTTACATAGACGCATTCGAATGGGTGGAGTTACCCAATACCCTGGGAATGGCGCTGTCCGGCGACAATGGCCTGATGGCGAGCAAGCCCTACGCCGCCACCGGCAAGTATATCCAGCGCCAGGGCGATCACTGTAAGCACTGTCGCTACAAGCCGACACAAACAACCGGTGATGGCGCGTGCCCCTATAACAGTCTCTATTGGGCGTTTCTGCACCGCCACGAGGTGCGCTTCAGCAACAATGCGAGAATGGGCCTCGCCATGCGCAACTGGCAGCGCAAACCAGAAAGTGAGCAAACTGCTATTCTGGCCTGGGCTGGCAAGGAACAAGCACGGCTGGCGCCGGCACGCCGCGCCACCTAGTGATTGCAGTTGGCGCCCTCGTCGCCCGAACCATACAGACGTCGGTAACGCCAGCCTGCCCAGAGCGCGTACCCAACATCAGCCAGCTGACGAATGACCGGCCACCGCAACCAGGACAGCCACGCGCCACGTCCGGCGTATGTCCAGGCCCTGACGTTGGCGTCGACACCGGTGAGCCATTGCCCGTCGGCTAGGCGCATATGCAGATCACGCAACAGGGTATCCCGATCGGGCATGCCAGGTTCGGCGAGAATACCGTGAATATCCACCAATTGTAATTCATCGGATTTCAGCGTCGCCAGCTTGTCCATTTCCCGCAGGCACAGCGGACAGCGCCCATCGTAGTAAAGGGTGGCTGCGGGCAAGGGCTTACTCATCGACGACCGCACTCTCAGCAGCAAGGTTTTCAGGTATAGCCATGGGCCAGTCTGCCGCGTCAGTCACATACTCGGGCTGGGGCTGGCAATGACCTCGCCAGCGCGCCGTGAAGGCGCCATCTTTATCATACAACGCCGCCTGTTTTTCCTGGTTGAAATGTCGTCCACCACGGGGGTCTGCACCGACACCGGCAATGTACTGCCAATTGCCATAATTGCTCGCCACGTCATAATCGATAAGGTGCTTTTCGAAAAATGCTGCCCCGTAACGCCAGTCCATGCCCATTTCATTAATAAGATAACTAGCTGCAATCTGGCGCCCGCGGTTGCTCATCCAACCCGTCTCGACCAACTGATGCATCAATGCGTTAACCAACGGTACGTCCGTGGACCCGGCACACCAGCGCGCATAACTGCGCGGCTCGAACGTACACAGCGTGAGGCGGCGTCGCGCGCCACCTCGATGGAACAGGCTTGCGGGATCGCGCAAAGCGCGCCNCTGGAAAAACTCCCGCCACAGCAGTTCTTTCAGCAAGTGCTCGCTTGAACGACTCTTGCCATATTCTTTCTCGTACTCAAACAACGACTTGGCGACTGAGCGAACAGACAAGCTGCCATTCGCGAGCCACGGCGAAAGATTGGAGGAAGAAAAAAGTCCCTCAAGATCATTTCGGGTTTCGAGATAATGATCTACAGAGCGTTCACGAAACATCCAGGTTTCCAAACGCACCCTCGCCGCTTGCTCGCCACCCTTGAAGGCGAAAGCGGGGTGAGCCCGAGTGGTGGGTGCCGGGATCTTGTATGCATCCAGGCCTACTGGCGTTGGAGGTAACGAGGCCACTTCCAAAGGGGACTCGATTCTGCGCTTCATTAACGCTTTGCAGAATGGTGTGAAGTGTGGCGGCAAACTGGGCATCCAGGCATCCAGACTCGACGGCGGAAAAAGCTGATTGCCTGGCAACACGTTGAGTGGAACACTCAAAGAGTGTTTCAGCCGCTCCACCGAGGCCTGTTCATGGACGCCAGGAACCGAAGCGATATTGATGCGTGCGACATTGAAGTGAGCTGCTAGACGAGGTATTACCTGATGCAGATAGCCCTTCTCATACAGGAGGTCTTGTCCTACCGAACGCAACTCCATCTGCAGACTACACAAGCTCTCGCGAAGAAACCTCCCGCGCTGCGCGCCAACGCCCCGAACCTGAAACCAGGGTTGATCTGGCTCCTCCACATAAACGCACAACAATCTCTGAGCTTTCTCATGGGCAAACAGTGCCGCATTGTCTTGCACACGCAGATCACGGCGAAAGACGAACATTTCTGTTCTTTCAATACCTGTCGCCATGTCAAAGCTTCCCGATTCGTTCTTGATGCGGACCTACAGCCGTCTCATCGGGCTCAGGAACTGCTTACCGTGGGAGTGTCAGCCTGGCTGGTTCTTTTTGGCATTTGCCAACTTCTCTTGAAGCAGTTTCCGCCAGGAAGGCACCTCCGCGTCTCTGACACTGGTGTGTTTCTCAGTATTTCTTGTCCAGTTAATGGGGGTTCTGTCTAAACCGCCAGATTCAAATGCCACGCTCATTTTCGCTCACCTCTTAAGTCTGTTTAGTCACTCAGTAGGCTTCTTAAAAATAGTTACGTTCCGAACATCCTCACCGGATCAAGTGCCGCCTCCTGCCGTTTTGGTGAGTGTCAGTGTTTTACGCTTTCGCTCGTCACACTCAGCATCAATCCTTTCGCGTATCTCCTCACGATCTACGCGCATGCTTCGTTGGGCATCAATGCCGATTCGAACCTGATTGCCCTTCATTCCCAGCACCGTGACGGTAACTGGCCCTTCAAGAACATCCTCCAATTGACCAATTTTCAGGCTCTCGCCAATTCGCCGAGTCACAATAAGCACATGCTCTCCTTCTCGCTAACGTTCAAGTTCCCTGCCCAGTTCTGCTCCAAGCAATCGATTTATGCAAGTATCATGCCATCGATAAGTGCTAATATTTATTCAAATTTTTCAAATGCTTAGAATACTGCAAACATGTCTGCTACACTTTTGAGACACTGATCGAGACATTCAACTGTCTCACAAGACACACAGGCTCATCATGGACACACAACATTCCCCTGACTGGTACATGCGTCTACTGGGCGCCATGACCCGCGCGCAGTCTCAATTGATAGGGACAGTAGATAGACAACAACTGTTTGACGGACTTCTTGACGCTCTGCTGGAGCTCGGGGATAGCGAGTACGGCTTTATCGGAGAGACACATCTCAACGAAGAGGGAACTGTCTACCTCCGAACGCATGCCATTACCAACATCGCCTGGAACGAGTACACTCGCAAACACTTTGAAGAAAACGCGCCGAACGGCCTTGAGTTCCACAATTTGAAAACGCTCTTTGGTCACGTCATGACTGAAGGCAAACCTGTCGTTGCGAATGCCCCGGCTGAGGATCCTCGACGCGGCGGGCTGCCACTGGGCCACCCAGAGCTAAGGTCATTTCTGGGTCTACCACTGCATAGCGCAGGACGCATGATTGGGATGGTTGGTATTGCAAATCGCCCGGATGGCTATGACGAAAAACTCATCGAAGACTTATCGCCCTTCCTCCAAACCTGCGCAAACGCGATCTTCGCATTGCGCGCTGATGACGAAAGGAATCAAGCTGTTAATGAGTTGTCCGACGAGCAGCAGCGCCTACACGCAATTCTCGACAGCGCCTATGAGGCAATCATCACGATAGATCAATCTGGCGTCATTGAATCCATCAACCAACAAGGGGAACAGATGTTTGGATACTCCGGCGAAGAACTGGTCGGCGCCAACGTAAGCACCCTGATGCCCGCGCCATATCGACTGGAACACGACAGCTATATCTCGAACTATCTCGATACAGGAGATAGCAAAGTGATTGGCCAGGGACGGGAAGTCCTTGGACTCAAGAGAAACGGCGAGGAATTCCCTGTTCATTTGACGATTACTGAAACCAAAGTCAAAGATACCGCGCTATTCATTGGCATGGTTAAAGATCTCTCCGAGAGAGATCAAGCTGACGAAAAACTGAGGCAACTGCAAAGACAATTAGACAAGAGCCGGTTCGGACAAATGATTGGAAAAAGCCCACCAATGCAGAACCTGTACAGAGTTATCAACGATGTGGCGAGTGGCGATTGGACCGTATTGATCGAAGGTGAAACAGGCTCGGGGAAAGAACTTGTTGCAAGGGCGATTCACGCCGCAAGCCAAAGGAGCAAGGGCCCTTTCGTTGCAGTCAATAGCGGCGCACTTACTGATTCCCTGCTAGGGAGTCAGCTCTTTGGGCACCGGCGCGGCGCTTTTTCGGGAGCCATTAAGGACCAGCTTGGCTACTTCCAGGCTGCCGAGGGAGGGACTTTATTCCTCGATGAAATTGGGGACATCTCAGATGAGGTACAGATCAGTTTATTGCGAGCCATAGAATCAGCAGAAGTAGCACCCATAGGACAGGTAGACACGCAACAGATCGACGTTCGTATCATCGCAGCCACTAACAGGAATCTAGCCGATACTGTAAGAGAAGGCACTTTCCGTAGTGACCTTCTATACAGATTGCGCGTAGGGAGAATCATTGTCCCTGCGCTGAGAGAGCGACGTCAGGATATCCCGCTGCTTGCTGAGGCATTTTTGGCTGAAATGCGGCTGGCTACAGGCAAGGCCATGAACCCCTTAGCCAATCCAGTAATGCACTTACTCGAGAACTATACCTGGCCTGGAAATGTGCGGGAGCTTAAGAGCGCCATTCAGTTCGCTACCATT
The DNA here is from genome assembly GCF_001635445.1 of Halioglobus sp. HI00S01. NCBI lineage: Bacteria > Pseudomonadati > Pseudomonadota > Gammaproteobacteria > Cellvibrionales > Halieaceae > Halioglobus > Halioglobus sp. HI00S01. The sequence goes on along the minus strand of NZ_LWEE01000265.1, from coordinate 233,579 downwards.
CACTGCCGAAATGATTCGATCAGTCTTCACGATCTCCCGCCCGAGATTCAGCACCAGGAGGTCGCCACTCTTCAAGGTGCAAGCAAACAATCGAGCCTCGAGCAAGACATAGTTCTTGCGTTGGAGCAGACGGGTGGAAATCGTACAGCAGCAGCGCGATTGTTAGGCATGAGTCGCGCAACGTTTTATCGCAAACTAAAGGACCTGGGCATCAAATAGGTCACTGGGTTCGGGGTTGGGACATCACTTTTTGTAGTGACAAATTTAGGGCATGTTCCATGCCTTATCCAGGCTCTTGCTGCAGCCCAACACCCAAAGACAATCAAAGGTGATTCCCAAATCATCTGTCCCATTCCAAGGAGGCCACTATGGCGCCAAATTCAAAGATAGCCGTCATCGGCTCGACGAATTGGGACATCTGTCTTTACCTCCCTACCCTACCCGCTCGTGGTGAAACCGTGGGTGGTGGTGAACTGAAGTCCAACCTGGGTGGAAAAGGTGCCAACCAGGCCGTGGCGGCTCACCTGGCAGGGGCCACCACCACGTTTATCAGTTGCATCGGTGACGATGGCAGCGGCAACGACATCTTGGCAAGGTTCAATACCCTGGGCCTGGCTACCCATGGGATCACCCAGATACAGAATACGCCTACCGGCACTGCCTGCATCTTCATCGATGCTGCTGGCGAGAACTGTATCGGCCTGACGGCAGGCGCCAATGAAGCGCTTTCGAAGGGGCTGATCGACTCACAGCTCGACCAGATAAACGATGCCTGTGTGGTGGTCCTGCAATTAGAAATTCCCATGGATTCTGTCGTTCATGCCGCGACACTGGCTTCCCGACAGCAACAGACAGTTATCCTCAATCCGGCGCCCGCCCAGGCTCTGCCAGAAGCGCTGTTCAAACACATCACGATTATCACTCCCAACCAGAGCGAACTGGCGACCATCACCGGCATGCCCACGGATACCCCCGAAGCCATAAATAGCGCCGCTGCGGCCCTGCTGCAAAAAGGCATTGATACCGTGGTTGTCACGCTGGGTGGCGAGGGAGCCATGCTCGTCACTCCTAGCCGCTCGCAGTTATTTCCCGCACAATCTGTCACTGTGGTCGATACCACCGCCGCTGGCGACTGCTTCAACGGTTACCTGGCAGCTCACCTGGCAACCCATGGCCTCACAGACATTGACGCCGGCATTGAAACCGCCATCCGCGCATCCGCGATTGCGGTGTCACGCCCGGGCGCCGTGGCATCACTACCCACCGCGGACGAGGTGAAAGCGAGTACCGGCTAGGTATTACTCTGTATTACAGAAAGCCCTCTCTCGCTGGTAAACGGCTCCCTCTCAGCTATAAGTCCTGTACAAGCGCCGCACGTCGATGCGTGCATTCTTTTGCGCAGAACACAGGGGAGCCATCATGACCAATCTCATCATCTGCTGCGACGGCACCTGGAACAATCCCAGCCAGGAAGATAACGGGGTGCCTGCGCCCACCAATGTCGTCAAATTATTCAACGCGATTGGTGACGACGACGGCATAGACACACTGCAAAAAAAGTACTATCACCCGGGCCTGGGCGGTGAAGACATGGGGCTCAAGGAGAAGTTACTGGGCGGCGCGCTTGGCGTTGGAATAACGCGCCATATCTGCAGCGCCTATCACTGGCTGGGCACGCAGTACGAGGACGGCGATCAGGTCTACATCTTCGGTTTCAGCCGGGGTGCGTTCACGGCACGCTGTCTGGCCGGCATGCTCAACAAGGGCCTTCTGAACCTGCGCGGCATTAGCTCCAGGCAGGCGTGGCGCCGGGTGGAGTCTGCCTACAAGTCCGGCTATCGCAAGAACAAACGCAATCGCATCAAGTCAGAGTGGGCTGCCTTTAATCGCGGCAACGGACTGAAAGTACAATTTCTCGGCGTATGGGACACTGTGGGTGCCCTGGGTATTCCCGATGATCTGGAACTGCTGAACTTACTGGACCGGCCTGACAAGTGGCGCTTTCACGACAGCAAACTCGGTAAGAATGTGCGCTGCGGCCGTCACGCCATGGCGCTGGACGAATTGCGCAGCAGCTTCACCGTCACCCATTGGAGCAATGCGGACAAACACGAGAACTGTCAGGAGCTATGGTTTCCCGGCGTGCACTCCGACGTCGGCGGTGGATATGCAGAGACTGATCTCTCCGACAGCGCGCTTGACTGGATGATGGCGGAGGCCGAGAGCCAGGGGCTCGACTTTCGCAGCGGCGCCGTAGATCAACTGCAGCCCAACCCCAATGGCGTAATGCACAATTCCTATCGTGGCTTGTTCGCCGCAATGCGCTCGCGTCCACGGGCGATTCCTGAGATGGGGCTCGACGCCAACTCGAGCGTGTTCCACGACAGCGCCCTCACCCGCCAACAAACCTCGCCTCTCAGCTATCCCGAGTACTATCCGCACAGATCTCTGGATGTTGGCGAATCGATTACGCTGCCCGTTTATGCCGACACGCGCTGGAATCCCACGCACCTGTTCCTCAATGCGGGCGAGGAATATACCTTTAGTGCCAGCGGTGAATGGCAGGACAGCGCCGACACCTGCGACTGGCATGGCACCGAGGACGACAAACTAACCGTGGGCGACATCATCCGCAGCACCTCCGCCTTTCTAGGCAGGTTTGAGAGCCTGTACCGCAAACTGACAGACAACAATGCCACCGATTTCCTCGGCACCAAGCGCATAGAAAATTTTCCCTGGTTTGTGCTCGTGGGCGCTATCGCCAACGACAGTGGTGCTGACAATGCGGTCGCCAACGACGGCAGCCCGGTGGCCCATGAATACATAAAACTTCCGGACTTCGTCACCTCGCCACTGAAAGTGACCCAGGCCGGCTACCTGTACACATTTCCGAATGATGTCTGGTCACTGTACGAAAACAATCACGGCAGTATCGACCTGACGATTACCCGGGTAAGTTGAACGGCAAAATACGACTACTACTCAGCGCGCAACCTGGCTCAGTTTCATTTATTATTGCGGCTAACAATAATGACGCCGGGCCAAACAGTATGTTGCGCAAAGTCACCTCTCTCCTCGCCTGCCTTTCGCTGGCGCTGACCCTCACTGGCTGCGGCAATGCCGAGCAATCCTCGGCACCTGCATCGACGCCCGAAGATACGCCCGACAAACCGCGTGTGGCCCTGATCATGAAGTCGCTGGCCAATGAATTTTTTATCAATATGGCCGCAGGGGCCGAACAACACCAGGCGCAAAACGATAGCTACGAACTGGTGGTCAATGGCATCAAGAACGAAAGTGACCTCGCGCAACAGGTATCGCTGGTGGAACAAATGATGGCCACCCAGGTCGATATCATTGTGATTGCCCCGGCGGATTCCAAGGGCCTGCTACCGGTGGTCAAGCGCGCTATCGACCAGGGTATTGTCGTGGTCAACATCGACAACAAGTTTGACGACAGCATCCTCGCAGATATGGGCATCAAGGTACCCTTCGTGGGTCCGGACAACCGCGAGGGTGCCAGGCTTGTCGGCGACGCGCTGGCAGCCCAACTCACTGCCGGCGACCAGGTCGCCATCATCGGTGGTATACCGGGTGCCTTTAATGCCCGACAGCGCCAACTGGGTTTTGAGGATGCCATGAACGCCGCGGGCATGGCGATTGTCGCCACCCAGGCTGCCGACTGGGAGCAGGCCAAAGCAGCCAGCGTAACAGGCGCCATTCTCAGCGAAAACCCTGATCTCAAGGCCATTCTTGCCGCCAATGACAGCATGGCTCTCGGTGCCGTCGCCGCGGTTCGCCAGGCCGGTAAAACTGACGCCATTGCCGTGGTGGGCTTTGACAACATCTCCGCCGCCGCCGAATTGGTCCAAACGGGTGAAATGCTGGCGACGGCAGATCAGTTTGGCGACCAGCTCGCCGTATTCGGCATTGAGTATGCTCTGCAGATACTCGGTTCCGGCGATATTCCTGAAGATCGTAAAACACCGATCGAGTTAATTACCCGCTAGCATGGTGATAACGCCCCTGCTGCGCCTGAAGGGGATTAGCAAATCCTTCGCCTCTCCGGTGTTGCATGACATTCATCTGGACGTTCAACCCGGAGAAATACATGCGCTAATGGGAAGTAACGGCGCGGGCAAGAGCACGCTATGTAATCTTGTCGCCGGTATCCATCATCCCAACGCGGGCAGCATGGAGTTTGGCGGCCACCCCCATGCACCGAAATCACTGCGGGATGCCGAGTGCAGTGGCATCCAGATGGTCATGCAGGAACTGAGTTTGTTCCCTACATTGAGCGTCGCCGAAAATCTCTGCTTCAACCGCCTGGGCAAGCGCGCCGGATTGATCGATCACGCCGACCTCAGACAGCGCGCTGCAGCCATGCTGGCGGCCCTCGACATGGATGATATAGACCTGCAGGCGCCGGTGGCTGAACTGGGTGTCGGCCTCCAGCAGCTGGTGGAGATCGCCAGGGCGATTTCCCACGACGTGAAACTGCTTATCCTCGACGAGCCCACCGCCTCCCTGACTGACCCGCAAATAGACACCCTGTTTCAGCGCCTAGAGGCGATGCGTGAGCGCGGTGTCAGCGTTATTTATATCTCACATCGCATGGATGAAATTGCCCGTATTGCCGACCGGGTATCGGTATTGCGCGACGGCGAGCGCGTAGCCACCCTGCCGGTTGCTGAAGCCACCACCGACACGATTGTCGAACTCATGGCCGGTGCTTTAACCGAGCCGGCAGCTGCCCAAACTGGAAGCGAACAACCCGCTGCCCCGCAGGTGTTGATGAAGGTCGACCGACTGGGACTCACCGGTTCCATCCAGAACATCAGTTTCGAGATTCGCGCCGGTGAGGTCCTTGGCATTGGTGGGCTGATTGGTTCGGGGCGCACAGAACTGCTGCGCGCGATTTTCGGCGCGGATCGTGCTGACAGCGGCGCTCTGCGTTTTGCACAAGACAACTTTCAGCGCGCTCAAGTCATGCGCTCGCCACGCGAGGCCATCGACGCAGGTATCGGGCTGGTTGTGGAAGACCGCAAAGGCCAGGGGCTGCTATTGCAGGATTCCATATCCAGCAACATGTGTCTGGGAAAATTGCGCGAGCTCACGCACACAGGCGGAGTTGTCAGCGCGGCCGACGAGCACGCCATGGCAAGCGAAATGCGCGAAAAACTGCAGATCAAGTGCGATGCGTTTGGGCAGCCCGTGGCCCAACTTAGCGGCGGCAACCAGCAGAAAGTCCTGATTGCGCGCTGGCTGCTGAATGATCTGCCGGTGCTGTTGTTCGACGAACCCACTCGCGGCGTCGACGCCCGGGCCAAGAGCAGCATCCAGTCGCTGCTTGGCACCCTGGCAGCGGCGGGTAAAGCGGTAGTCGTCGTCAGCAGTGAAACAGATGAGCTGATTAAGGTTTCCGATCGCATTCTGGTGATGTCTAACGGGCGTCTCGCCTGCGAATTCAATGCCCGCGAGGTCACTGAAGAACAACTACTCGAAGCGAGCTTCAAATACTATTCCAAGGCAAGGCATGCTTAATATAAAACTTCCGTGGAATTCTCTGGGCCTGATTGCGGTGCTCTTGGCACTGGTGCTGTTTTTCAGCCTTGCCAGTGAATACTTTTTCACCGGTGTCACATTCCGTACGCTGGCTAACCAGATTCCCACACTGACCGTGATAGCAGTGGGAATGACCTACGTGTTGCTGATCGCCGGCATCGACCTGTCTGTGGGCTCCGTCATGGCACTGTGCTCGGCGGTGATGGGCGTAGTGATTGCCGATATGGGTATGCCCCTACCCGTGGCCATTGCGGCGGCTCTTGCCTCTGGCCTGATGGCGGGGCTGGTGAATGGTCTGATCAGCGCCCGCTGGGCGATACCCTCATTCGTTGTCACGCTGGGTATGCTGGAAATTGCGCGCGGCGGCGCCTACCTGGTGACCAATTCCGAAACCCGCTATCTCGGTTCTTCGGTAGAAATTATTGGCTCTCCACTGGAAGGTTTAGGTGTATCACCCGCGCTGATTTTCGCTGTTGTAGTGGTCGTTGTCGCTCAGTTCGTGCTTAGCAAGACCGTTTTCGGGCGCTATATGATCGCCATCGGCACTAACGAGGAGGCCGTGCGCCTCACCGGTATCAATCCCGTGCCCTGGAAAATATTGGTGTTCGCCCTGTGCGGTCTGCTCGCGGGCCTGGGCGGTGTGTTCCAGCTCGGCTATCTACAGACCGCAGATCCCAACGCGGGCATTGGCCTGGAGCTCTCAGCCATTGCCGCCGTTGTCATCGGTGGCACCAGTCTCACTGGCGGTCGAGGCTCGGTGGTCAATACATTTATTGGGGTGTTAATCATTGCCGTGATCCAGACGGGCCTGGCACAAATGGGCGTGTCGGAGCCTTCCAAACGCATCATTACCGGTGCTGTGATTATCGCGGCTGTCCTGTTTGATCAGTTCAGGGAACCCATGAGCCATCGCCTGAGAACAATTCTCTTGCGCAGGTAGTCGCAGCGACGATGATGTTCGTCGCATTAGCCTACACTTACATCGTAAGTACCCTAGTATGGGCGCAACGTGGTAATTCAGGGGACGATACATGCGTGTACTTAGACATTTGATATTGGCGATTGCCGGGCTATTGGGTATCGCCCTGATTGCGCTGGCGCTGGTGGTCAGCCACACGGATGACTGCCCTGCACCTGCGGCACCCTCCTCAGCAGCACAAACAGCCACGGTCATCAGCTACCACTGCTACGGTCCGCCAGAAGTGCTCACCCAAAGCGTCATCGACAGGCCTGCGCCCGGCCCCGAGGAAGTCCTGGTGAAAGTGCACTACGCCGGCATTAATCCACTCGACTACCACCACATGCGTGGCTCTCCCTACTTAATGCGGCTCGGCATCGGGCTGGGCGCTCCGGAGGTCACCCGATTGGGTGTCGATTTTGCAGGCATTGTCGAGGCAGTGGGCGAAACCGTGAGTGCCTTCAAACCCGGCGATCGCGTATTCGGCGGCAAAACCGGCGCCTTCGGCAGCCATCTGGTGATTAACGAAGGGGGTGCCATTGCCCACGTACCCGCAAACGTTCCGCTGGAGCAAGCGGGTGTTGTCGGCATTGCTGGTGTCACAGCACTGCAGGCGCTAGTGGACGAAGGCGAGCTTGAAGCCGGCGACAGCATTCTCATTAATGGCGCCTCAGGCGGCGTCGGCACGTTTGCGGTGCAGATCGCAGCGGCTATTGGCGCCAAGGTCACCGGGGTCAGCAGTGCCCGCAACCACGAGTTGGTGCGTGAACTTGGCGCCGTGCACATGATCGATTACAAAAGCATTAACTACACTGACATGCCCCGACGCTATGACATCATTCTGGACATGGTAGGCAACCATTCACCGCTGGCAAATAGCAGCGTGCTCAAGCCCGACGGCAAGTTAATAACGGTCGGCGGTTCCAAGGGTAACTGGATTGCGCCACTGCTGGGCCCCGTAAACATTCTGATCAGCCAACCCTTCATGGCACAGGAGTCGATTATGTTGCTGGCCCAGATGCGCAAGGAAACGTTGGTTGACCTGGCCCGCTATATGGAGCGGGGCGAATTGACCCCAAGTGTGGGGCATCGCTTCCAACTTGGAGAGATACGCGAGGCTATGGCCCTGTCTGAATCGGGTCGAGCGAGAGGTAAGATCGCAGTTGCCATTCCCTAAGCGTCCAGTGCTCGCTGCCATGCGACCATAAAAAAGGGGGCCATACAGCCCCCCGAGAACGCAACTTGGACAAGACCTCGTCGGTCGCTGGCAGAGCCAATCAATAAAGATCGGCTTCCATCACCTTGTTCCAGGCAGCCACAAAGTCGCTGAGGAATAGGGCCTCGCCATCGTTTGAGGCGTAGGTTTCCGCTACCGCGCGCAGTTCCGAGTTTGACCCAAAGATTAGGTCAACCGAAGTCGCGGTGTAAACCGCCTTGCCGGTGGCGCGATTTGTTCCAATATACGTCGCCTCACCGGACTTAGACCACTCGTTGTCCATGGTCAGCAGGTTGACGAAAAACGCGTTGTTCAGCGTGCCTGGGTTGTCGGTCAGGACACCGGCGGTGGCGCCATCTGCGTTAGCGCCCAGAACACGCATACCGCCGAGCAGTGCTGTCATCTCCGGAATCGTCAGGCCCAGCAGATCCGCCTTGTCGATCAGCATTTCTGTCGGTGGCATATACGCTTCACCCGTGTAGTAATTGCGGAAGGCGTCTGCCTTGGGCTCCAACACCGCAAAGGAGACAACATCGGTCATTTCCTGGGTGGCGTCGCCACGCCCGGTCGTGACCGGCACATCGATCTTGTGACCGGCTTCCCGCGCGGCCTGTTCGATGCCAGCAGCGCCACCAATAACAATCAGATCAGCCAGCGATACCTTGCCGTGGTCTGCCTGGATGGCGCCTAGCTTGGACAGCACCTGCGCCAGTTCTTGAGGATTGTTCACCGCCCAGTCTTTTTGCGGCGCAAGTGCAATCCGTCCACCGTTTGCGCCGCCGCGCATATCCGACTCACGATACGTAGAGGCAGATGCCCAGGCGGTACGCACCAGTTGCGGTACCGTCAGGCCCGATTTCAGGACGGCCTTTTTGAGCTTGGCCACGTCGCGGTCGCTGAGGGTGTTGCCCTCGGGCACCGGGTCCTGCCAGATGTAGGTCTCCTCGGGTACTTCCGGCCCCACATAGCGCGCGCGAGGCCCCAGATCCCGGTGGGTCAATTTGAACCAGGCCCGGGCGAAGGCGGCATCAAACTCCTCGGGGTTCTTCCAGAATCGCTCTGCGACTGCGCGAAAACCGGGGTCCTCCTTGAGCGCGATGTCAGTGGTAAACATCACCGGCGGATTCCGTCTGCTCGCGATATGCGCGTCGGGCACGATTTCGTGCATCCGCTTGTCCACAGGGCGCCATTGCTGGGCGCCAGCGGGACTGGTGTGCTGTTCCCAATCCATCCGAAACAGATTATCGAGATAGAGAATCGACCAGGCTGTAGGGGTCTGGGTCCAGGCGCCTTCCAGACCACTGGTTACCGTGTCTTCGGAGTGGCCCTTGCCACAGCTATTCTTCCAACCAAAGCCTTGCTCCTCGATGGGCGCTGCGCCCGGCTCAGGACCAACGCAATCAGCGGGCTTGTGGGCGCCGTGACCCTTACCCAGGGTGTGACCGCCGGCCACCAACGCGACGATCTCCTCATCATTCATGGCCATGCGGCCAAAGGACTCACGCATGTCCTGAGCGGCCGCGAGGGGATCCATATTGGCATTAGGCCCTTCCGGATTCACGTAAATCAGGCCCATTTGTACGGCCGCCAGAGGCCGCTCCAGTTCGCCACCTTCATAGCGTTCTTCATTGCTCAGCATGGAGGTTTCCTTACCCCAGTAGACCTCGTCCGCCTCCCAGTCGTCAGCCCTGCCACCGGCAAATCCAAGGGTTTGGAAGCCCATGGATTCCAGCGATACATTACCGGCGAGAATCATCAGGTCTGCCCAGGACACCGAGCGTCCATACTTTTGCTTTACCGGCCACAGCAGGCGGCGAGCCTTGTCCAGATTGCCGTTGTCCGGCCAGCTATTCAGGGGATCGAAACGTAGCTGGCCGCCATCGGCACCGCCGCGCCCATCGTGCACACGGTAGGTGCCCGCGCTGTGCCAGGCCATGCGAATCATCAGGCCGCCATAATGGCCCCAATCCGCTGGCCACCAGTCCTGGGAGTTGGTCAGCGTGGTTTCGATGTCATTCTTCAGCGCCTGATAGTCGACTTTGGAAAATTCAGCGACGTAATCGAAGTCGGCCCCATAGGGATTGGATCTCACGTCGTGAACGCGCAGCGAACTCAGGTCCAACTGCTCCGGCCACCAGAATTTATTGGTGGGGGCCCCGATAGGGGTGGCGTTAACGCTACCTGCGAGCAGCAGTGGCGTCAGTGTGGCCGCCGCCACAGCAACGGCAAGTCTGGATGGTTTAAACATGATCTATCCCTCGTGAAATTGATTTTTCCGGGGCGCTCAAAAGCACCCAACGTCCATTCAGCCTAGAGCCTCGGCACGTAAATGCTTAATTGAAAAAATTGAACATCAAAATCACATTTCCCGATTGCACTGGAACAACGCCACGTTCAGAAAAATCAATCACTTTGATACAAACGATCAAATGGCTGAATGAATGGTGTATCCTATCTAATGTTGGCATCGATGAAGGTGGAGCCAAAACCCGGTCATGATCTCCCTGAAACAGATTCACTACGCGCTTGCCGTAGAGCGCCACCTGCACTTCAAAAAGGCGGCTGAGGACTGCAATATTTCCCAGTCGGCCCTGAGCACGGCCATGTCAGAAATGGAGAAACAACTCGGTTTCCAGGTGTTTGAGCGCGATAATCGCAAAGTACTGGTCACGCCCCTGGGGCAGCAAGTGCTCGAACGCGCGCGCCAGATCAAATTGCAAATGGAGGACCTGACCAAGCTGGCCGATGCCCAGCGCGAGCCACTGAGCACACCGCTGACCATAGGCGTGATTCCCACTATTGGCCCCTACCTGCTGCCCAAGGTGCTGCCGGCGCTGCACCAACACTATCCCGCCCTGCAACTGGATATCATTGAAGATCAATCTGCCGAAGTGCTGGATCAATTGCGCCGAGGCGCACTGGATGCCGCCATAGTCGCGCTGCCCTATGACTGCGAGGGCCTGCTTACCTTCCCGTTCTGGCGTGAAGATCTGTTGTGGATTCTCAACAGTGAAGACGCAGCCGCATCGCTGCGTGTGGCCAGCGCCAAGGACCTTGCGGAAACTCACCTGATGTTGCTCAAGGATGGCCACTGCCTCACCGACCACGCACTGTCGGCCTGCCAGCTGGAGAGCATATCGCCGCACAAGTTCAGCGCCACCAGCCTGTCGACACTGATTCAACTGGTCATCGGCAATATCGGCTCTACGTTGGTGCCGCAAATCGCCTTGGAGCAGCTGGTGAGTGGCGATAAACGACTGGCCAGCATACCCCTGGAAGAGCCGGGGCCGCATCGCGAACTCGCGATTGCCATCCGCCCCAACTATCCCGGCATGGCCAATATTGAAGCCCTGCTGGCGCTGTTTCAAGATCAATTGGCGGCTGCCTGAAATCTCGACTATTCGCCAAAAGAAGACTTACCCGAACCCGTCGTTCGCCTATACTCGGGCCCAATAAGAACCCAAGGGGACAGTTATGGGCCTGCGAGAAATCCTGCTCCTCGGCGCTATTTTCGGCGTCGGCTACTGGTATTACGAGAACTACATCGCCCGGGGCGGCCCCGATCTGCGTGAGGCCCAGTGGGAAATAAACCGCAAGGCCATGACGGAGTGTATTGCCCGCGAAGAACGCCTGAGCACGATTGCCGGCAACGCCGGCGTGACGCGCAATACTTCCGACGTGCAGCTGCGCTGTGCCGAAGAACTGAATCTTTTCTGGGAGGACGGCCGTTGGAATTCCTATTAACGCTCAAGCGTTAGCACTGCCCTGCAGCAGCCGCGTGGCCAGCTGCACCTCTTTGAGGAACAACACCAGCGCCACAATCAGTAATAGCAAGGCCACCACAAAGAACACGGCTATCACCTCGTCGCTGTTGAACGTCCACATACCGCCAACAAACAAGCTGACCACCAACAGACACACCATTAACGCAGATGCGGTACACAAGCCAATTGACCAGTTAATGATTTTTACCCGGCGCCAGAGGGTGCGCAGCTCGGCATTGGCCACATCCAGGCGCACCGATTCTTCTAACTCGGTCACCCGCTGCTCAAGCACCCGGGCCCGGTCGACAATGCGCCCCAGGCGGGCCGACAGAACATTGAGAAAACCAGCGATGCCGGCCAACAGAAACACCGGCGCCACGGCCGTGTGTATGGTCATCGCCAGCGTACTTGCAGAAACGTCCATGCGCGCATTCCAGTATTAGTTGGGGCTATCAGGGCAGAACAATACCCTACCCTGACAGCCTCGCGAAGATGTCGACAGTGACCTCCAGTCGCTACTGCGAGTGAACCTGATGCCCCCGTCAGACCGGGGACGCCCTAGCTGGCTATTTTAGACGACTCCACAGGTAGGCGTACTCCAACGCCGAGGCGCGGGCCCGCTGCTCATTGGTCGATCCTGCCCCGTGGCCACCCTCTGTATTCTCAAAGTACAGTACCGGATGGCCGTAGCTCTGCAGCTTGGCGACCATTTTACGGGCGTGGCCGGGATGCACCCGATCGTCACGCGTTGTCGTCCAAATGAATGGCTCGCCGTAGTTATTGTCCTTGCTGATCAGGTGATACGGCGACCAGGTCTTGATGTATGCCCACTGCTCGGGCTTGTCGGGGTCACCGTATTCAGAGATCCAGCTCGCGCCATTGAGCAGCTTGGTGTATCGCTGCATATCCAGCAACGGCACCTGGCTGATCACCGCGCCGAACAGATCCGGGCGCAGCATCAGCGAGCCGCCAACGAGCAGACCGCCCTGCGAGCCACCGCGAATGCCCAGGTGCTGGGGCGAGGTAATCTTGCGATCGACAAGATCTTCTCCGACCGCAATCAGGTCTTCAAAGTTCTTCATGTGATTTTCCTGCACCGCCGCCTGGTGCCAGGCTGGACCAAACTCACCGCCACCGCGAATATTCGCTACAGCGAGCACACCCCCGTTCTCCAGCCAGGATTTGCCGGTAACCGCGCTGTAAAACGGTGTGTAGTTCTCGGCAAAACCGCCGTAGGCAATCAACAGCACCGGTGCCTTACCGTCGCTGGGTGTTTTATGCGGCCCCACCAGAAAATAGGGGATCTTGGTGCCATCTGCAGACGTGGCGTGTAACTGCTGCACAGAGAGCGACTGCGCATCGAACAGCGGCTGCATCTGCTTCACCGCCGCCGGCGCCCGGCCATCGCGGGTGTGGTACAACGCGTCGGGCGTCAGAAAGTCTTCATACTGGTAGTACAAACCATCGTGATCGTGGGCGAGGGTTTCTGAAGGGCAACTGCAGGTAAAGGGATTGGCCGCTACCCCCAGGCCAGGGAGCTGGATGTTCTCAGAGTCCCAACCGTCGGCCGTGCGACTCGCCCGGTATAGCCGACTGGTCACATTGTCGAGTGTGGCGTAATAGAGCTCGCCGTTGGTCGCCTGAACCCAGTCGAGTGAGACCCGCTCGGACGGTGAAAACAACGTGGTGGGAACGGGCTTGCCAGCAATAAGTTGCTCAATGTCCACAGACACCAGCGCGCCACCGGGAATCGTCTGGCCGGCAACGGACCAATCACTGGGTACCTTCAGGAGTAATTCATCGCCAAAGGCGGCCTGAATCTGGATATCCTGGGGCAGTGCCAGCGGAAATAACTGCTCGCCGTCCCAGAGCACCTGCTCACCATTAAAGAAATCGACAGCACGCGTCAGTACAAAGTAGGACTTGCCCTTGACCTCGGCAGCGCGGGCGTAAGCAATGACGTCTTCACGCCCCACCTCAAACAGCAACTGGGCCTGATCCAGGGACTGGCCGCGCTTAAGCACCTTCAGCTGACGCGGCAGCGTTGACACTGTCAGGCTGCCCTCGCCCCAATCCGTACCGATCAACCAGCTGTCCGCATCAATCCACGACACGTTGCTCTTGGCTTCAGGGAGGTGCAAACCATCCTTCACAAACGTCTTTTCCTGCAGATCGAACTCGCGGATCTGCGAGGCATCGCTGCCGCCGGGCGACAGCGTCAGCAGGCAGCGCTGATTGGCCGGCGCTAGGCAGTTCATACCCTTGAATACCCAGGGGCGCCCCTCGCGTTTACTCAACGCATCAAGGTCCAGAACAGTTTCCCATTCGGGCTCATTGGCGCGATAACTCTTGGCGCTGGTGCGGCGCAAAATACCGCGCGGATGGGCATCGTTCTGACGGTAGTTATACACGTCATCGCCCACCGGGATCGGGCGCTGGATAAGATCATCCGAGTCGAGAATAGCCAGCGTCGAATCATAAGAGGCCTGATAAGCCGGCTCCGCCATCAAGCGCTTGGTCGAGACCGCATTCTGCTGCTCCACCCAGGTCAGCGCCTTATCGCCTTGGATATCTTCCAGCCAGAGGAAGGGATCTTCGGTTTCGGCCACGGCATTCACACCCATGAGTGCCGCTGCCATTAACAGGGGTTTAAGATTCATGTACTTGCCTCGTTGCTCTGCCTGGATACAGGCTTATTCACAGCTGCGCTGGTCCGCAGGTGTATTGAGTAATTCTTCCAGCAGCACCGGCCGGTCCGTCATAATGGCATCCACCCCGAAGGCTATCATCCGCAGCATGTCCTCGCAGGTGTTAATCGTCCACACCTGCACGGCCAGGTTGGCGGCGTGCGCGTCCGCGACAAAGTCCTCGGTGACCACCTCAAGAAAGAAGTCATCCGGCAATTGACCGGACCCGGTAATCTGACTGGTGTCCGGCGGCACCTGGAACGCCACGTGCTCAGGTACGGGTGGAATCACCCCGTCTCCCAGCGACCCAAGTACCAGCGCAGACCCCTGGTCGAGGGGGACCGAGGTATGTACACAGGGCGCCACTGCCTTGAAGTTCATCGCGGCCTCATCCACGAAAGACGCCGCTATCACATCACTGGCGCGGCCGTAGCGCTGCAACAGTGAAGCCATCTGGCCCTCGTAGTCGCCCACACCGTCGAGATCCGGCTTGAGCTCGACATTGATGAGGTTATGGGGAAAACGCTGCAGGGCCTCTTCCAGAGTAGGTATCTGGAAATCTTCGCGGCTGTAACCTGGCGGTGGCGGGGCATCGCCCGTGGCGATACCGCGGAAAACGTAAGCGTCGTCGGGCCGATCATGGGGCGTGCCTTCCCCGGGTACAAACCAGTAAGCGGCATCCAGGGCTTTGAGCTCAGCCAGCGTGAGATCCACTACCCGGCCGGTGCCATTCGTGGTGCGATCCACGGTCAGGTCATGCAGCACAACCAGTTCATTATCGGCTGTCTGATACACGTCCATTTCCAGCACGTCGGCACCGACTACAGCGACTTCACCATAAGCGAACAAGGTATTCTCGGGGAAGTCGATAACGCCACCGCGGTGGGCGTAGTTGAGCGGATCGGCGCCGAAGACACGCCAGGGATTCTCGGTGTAACTGTAGGGCGTATCGCAAGCGGTATCATCGTTGGCAATCGTGCCGGTGGCAGTAACATCGACGAGATTGGCATTGCCCTGCACACTGAGCTCGAGGGTAAATGTCTCGGCCGATTCCTCTTCGGCATCGCCTAATAGATCAACACTGATGAAGGCCTCAAGCTCGCCTGCACGAATCACCGCTTCACCCGCTGTGTCGAGATAATCATCACCGGCTGTGGCCGACTCAGCTTTGGTTGAGTAGTTAATGCTGACGTCCCGCGGCTGGGGTACGTCCAGTACCGCGCGAAACATCAGGCTGGGCATTTCGCCCGGAGCGCCTTCAGGCAGAGCCGTTGAAATTACCGAGAGATTGGATGCACTGACAGCAGGCCGAGGGTCACTGTCAGAACAGGCCGCCACCGTAAGCAGAGCCACGGCGACGGAAAGAGGTTTATGGATTTTCACACTATGGGTCCTGCAGCGTTAGTCCTGAGTATCGACGGATTCAACACCCAGTTGCGTCAACACGAAAGCGAATTCTTGTGCCCACTCGTAAACAGAGGCATAGCGACCAGTTTTACCCTGATGGCCCGCGCCCATATTAATCTTCATGATCAGCTCGTTATCATCGGTTTTGAGACCGCGCATTTTAGCGGTCCACTTGGCGGGTTCCCAGTAGGTTACACGGGGGTCATTCAAACCACCGGTTACCATCATCGCCGGATAGTCCATGGCCTCAATATTGTCGTACGGACTGTAGGACTGAATGAGTTCAAAGGCCGCCTTGGACTCAATCGGGTTGCCCCACTCCAACCATTCCGGCGGAGTCAAAGGCAGAGTCTCGTCCAGCATGGTGTTAAGCACATCGACAAACGGCACCTGCAGCACCGCCGCCTGATACAGCTCGGGGGCCTGGACCACGGCAGCGCCTACGAGTTCACCACCCGCGCTGCCTCCCATGATGGCCAGGCGCTCGGGGTTGGTATAGTCGTTTTCAACCAAGTAACGACTGACATCGACAAAGTCGTTGAAGGTATTGGTGCGTTTTTCGAGCTTGCCATCGAGATACCACTGGTACCCCATGGCGGCACCGCCGCGAATGTGTGCGATGCCCCAGATCAACCCGCGATCCAACAGGCTGGGACGCAGCGTGGAGAACGTCGGATTCACCGTGTGTGAATAGGCACCGTAGCCGTACAGCAGCATGGGCGCCTGGCCATCGAGCACAACATCTTTGCGATGCACGATGGACACCGGCACCTCGACGCCATCCCGGGCAGTCACCCAGATGCGGCCCGTGGTGTAAAGGCTCTTATTGTAACCGCTGGGAATCTGTTGCTGGCGGCGCAGGGTCATTTTCTTTTGCGCCGGAATGTAATCGTACACTGTATCCGGCGTAATCATCGATTCATAGCTGATGCGCAAAAACTCCGCTGCGGGATCTGCATTGATCCCCAGGGAGGCGGTGTAAACGTCCTCGTCAAAGCGGACATAGTGCTCCTCGCCACTATTGAGACGAACACGCACCCGGCTCAGCCCCTCAGAGGTTTCTTCAATTGCTACAAAATCATCGAACACCGTAATGTCGCGGTAATAGATGTCGTCTGACGGCGGGAACAGGCTCTGCCAGTGAGGTGCATCCGGCGTGTCTTCAGGGGCGGTGACGATGCGGAAGTTGACATGCTCATCATTAGTGCGAATGTAGAACTGCCCATTCGCATGATCCGCCACATAGCGCACACCCTCGCGTGCCGGGCTCACCAGTTCGGGTTTGGCCTCGCTGGCATCAGTCGGAAAATGGTAGGTGTAAGTCGTGGTGCGATCATCCATGGTGATCAGCACATATTCGCGCGACCTTGATTCAGAAAGGCTCAGGAACAGAGTGCGATCCGGGTTGTAGAAAATTTCCCGATCTTTCGCCGCCGAGGTCCCGATAACATGCTGTTTGACCCGCAGCGTATACCAGGCGTCTTCTTCGACCTCACTGTAGTAGATGGAATCGCTATCGGCGGCCCATGCCAGGCCGCCTGAGGACACCCGCTCCGAGCCATCTGCGAAACGCTCACCGGTGGCAAGATCGTCTACCACCAGGTGCTCGCGCTCCGATCCATTGAAGTCGGCGCTCCAGGCAAGACGCTTGCCATCCGGGCTGATACTGAGATTACCCAGGGAGAAAAACTCGTGACCCTCTGCCTCTTTGGCTTCATCGAGAATGGTCTCGTACTCGTCGCTGCCCGACGCACGGCGCTCCCACAGCTTGTACTCTGAGCCAGGGCTATAGCGCCAGCGATACTCGTAGCCCCCTTCAATCCAGGGGACTTCCGCGAGATCTTCCTCCATACGCCCTTTCATCTCCTCAAAGAGCGTTTCCACCAACTCATGACGCGGTGCCATCTGGCGTTCGAACCAGGCGTTTTCTGCGCGCAGGTAGTCCAGCACGTCCTCGTCATCCGTGTCCGGGTATGACGGGTCTTTCAGCCAGAAATAATCATCTTCAAGAACGAGGCCGTGGTAGCTGCGCTCGCTGGGGCGCTTTTCAGCAACGGGGGGGCCATCGGAGTGATTGTTTTCAGGCATATTTTCACAAGCAGAGAGCAGAGGCAGCGCCAGTAGCGCCGCCAGAAGGGCTTTGTTCATAGTCGTTATTGGGTCTTTTGGCTAAAAGCTAATCATGCGCGAAGTTGCGCACTTAACTCAAGCAATGAATCGCAATCGCTATTACACGCCATTTCAGCCTCGACCGACTCAACCATAGCGAGCCTGGTACGTGGCATGTCACGGCGCGCCTGATCCAGTTCCCAGCGCAATTGGGCCAGCAGCCAGAACTCAGCATTGTATTCGCCGCGGGTGGCGCGCTCCAGCAGCAGCGCCATTTTGGGCGTGATGCCACGCTTGCCCTTCACCAGCTCATTCACTGGCTGGGGCTGATTGAAACCCAGCTGACGCGCAAGCATCGACTGGGAGATTCCCGCGGGCTCGAGAATGAGCGCGGGAATCAGGCTACCAGGGTGCGGAGTACGTTTGCTCATGTGGCCTCAGGTGCTTTGCCAGCTGCACCCAGGAGCGACTTATACCCGCCAATAAAGGAACCCAGGTCGGTCGCGGAATGTGGCATCCACACCACGTTCTGATTGCCGGCCATCTGGTCCAGAGTTTCCATATAGCGCATGCCAATCAGGTAATCGCCGGTATCTGTCGCCAGGGCTTCCTGAACCCGCTGCAGCTTAGCTTTCTCGGCTTCCGCCAGGCGCTCAATCGCCTGGGCATTACCCTCGGCCTCGCGAATGGCGGCTTCCCGCTCACCGTCAGCCAGCGCTATTCGGGCGTCGCGATCGCCTTCAGCACGCAGCACCTCAGCGCGCTTAAAGCCCTCCGCCTCAGTTACCCGGGCGCGACGCTCCCGCTCGGCCTTCATCTGTTGCTCCATTGCTGCCTGTACATCCTGCGGCGGCATAATGTCCTGTACTTCGACACGATTCACCTTCACGCCCCAGGCCTGCGCCGCACTGTCAATGGTCTCAACCAGGCTGGCGTTAATGGTTTCACGCGAGGTCAGGGTGTCATCGAGATCCATTTCACCAATCACATTACGCAAGGTGGTCTGGGTTAAGGTCTCCAGGGCCATCGGCAGGTTGGAGATCTCGTACACCGCCTTTTGCGGGTTAGTGATCTGGAAATACACCACAGCGTCCACCTGGATACCCACGTTGTCCCGGGTAATCACCGACTGACTGGGGAAGTCATACACCTGCTCGCGCAGATCGAGATTGCTGATATTGGAGACTACATAGAACTTCTGGCCACCGTCTTTCACGGTACTGCGCCAGGGCACTGAGCGCGGCTTGTCGACCACGGGAATAATAATATTCAGCCCGGGATTCAACTG
This sequence comes from Halioglobus sp. HI00S01, assembly GCF_001635445.1. Taxonomy (NCBI): domain Bacteria; kingdom Pseudomonadati; phylum Pseudomonadota; class Gammaproteobacteria; order Cellvibrionales; family Halieaceae; genus Halioglobus; species Halioglobus sp. HI00S01. The sequence goes on along the minus strand of NZ_LWEE01000265.1, from coordinate 214,585 downwards.
GGTGCGGAACTTGCCGAGTCGCTCAATCATAACCGCTGATTGTTCCGGAACAATGCGAATACCTTTCACCAGCAGGGTGATTACAAAGATGCCGATCGCGGCGATCACTATCATTACAGCTTCCGTCATAACTGTTCCTCCATTAACGGCTAATACGCTTGACCACCAGCACGGTGGACTTCACGGCGACAATTTCAGCCTCATCGCCTTCCATCAAGTCGTCTTCAGACTCGACATTCCAGTGGGTGTCACGAAACAGGGTTTGTAGATTGCCACCCACATCAGGGCTGTCACTTATAACGACGCGCTTGCCCAGCATGGCATTCACACCAAAGGGTGACGGCTTGTCATCCATAAAGGTGCTCAGTGCAAACGGCCGGATACCGAAGAAAAACACCAGCGCGCCGACAGAGAAACCCGCGAGCGCCCACCCGGTGCTTCCGGTCAGGTACTGGATGGCGCTGGCCACCACGGCGGCAAACCCTAGCCCGGCCAGCACAAACCCAGGCATAAAGATTTCAGCAGTAAGCAGCACTGCGCCAGCGATTAGCCAGAGATGCCAGAATTCCAGACCCGTAGCTTCCATACTCACTCCGTCCTTACATATTACGCATGTAAGAGTAACCCATGAAATTATAGGCAATGTCAAGCCGTACACAGGGTCGATGAATCAGGGTAGAGGCGGGATTAGCGTGCCAGACTGGCCGCCAGAGAATCCAATTGCTCTTGCTGCACACCCGCCACAACAGGCGCGAGCTCCTCGAGATTGAGCTCGGTAAAGCCGCTCACACGGTAGTCGTGAACGATGCGTGTGCGCCCGTCACTCACATCCTCGAAGGTGAAGACAGCCGGGCCGCTCAAACCCAGCGCCTGCAAGGGGCCCAGCCCGCCAAGCATAATCAGCTTTTCGCCGGGCACCACAGTGGATACGGTCAAATGCAGCACAGATTTGTCACCGAGGGATTCACAGAAACAGCCACCTGCCACAGGGTCTAGCATAAAGTTCTCGCGCGAGCCAAAGCAGGAATGGCTTTCGCTCCACCAACGGGCTGGGTGCACAACTTGCTCCCAGGCTGCGGCCTTATCCACCGGCAACTCGGTCTGCACACGAATATGAAAGCCACAGTCGCCAACCGCCACCACTTCCGCGCGGATACTGCCGGCAAGTAGCAACAAGAAGAGTCCCGCCAGAACAATCAATCGCGTTTTCACTTTCACCTCCATGATGGAGGCATTAATCGCCATCAGCTCTAATCAGGCAGACAAGACCCGGGCAAACAATGAGGCGTCGACATTGCCGCCCGTCAGCACCAGGCCGACCCGGCATCCGCGGTTATCGGCCTGCTCGCTGATGGCTGCAGCCAGCGCCGCAGCACCCGCCCCCTCAGCAATATTGTGGGTGTCCTCAAAATAATGTGCCATCGCAGCAAGCACCTGATCATCGTTGACATCGACAATGCGCGAGACACCCGAGCGCATCATGGCCAGTGCGTCCGGATTGGGCACTCGCACCGCCATGCCATCGGCCAGCGTATCGGCAGTGGCTGTCGCCACACACTCACCCTCAGCCAGCGACTGCTGATAACATGTGGCCTCTGACGACACCACCCCGACAACTTCCGTATCCAGTCCCAGCGCATCACGCACGCTCAATACACCACACACGCCCGAACCCAGACCAATGGGCACATATACCCGGTCGAGCACGGGTCCGGCACGAAACATCTCCAGCGCGTAACTCGCCACACCGCAGACAAGATCCTCATGAAACAAAGGTATTCGATGCAAACCCTCAGCCCGCTCAAGATGCTGTGAATGCTCCACCGATACATCAAAGTCGCGCCCATGCACCACCAGTTCGCAGCCAAGTGCCTGCATGGCGCGATTCTTGGTTTCGCTGTTGCCCTCTGGAACCACAATCACTGCCCGCATACCCACCATTCGCGCCGCGAGCGCAATGCTCTGGCCGTGATTGCCTCGGGTGGCCGTGACCACCCCGGGGCAGTCCGGTAAACGCTGCTTGAGCCGCTGGAGATACACCAGGCCTCCACGCACCTTGAAGGCACCGGTCGGGTTGTGATTCTCGTGCTTCACCCAGGCTTCAAAATCCAGGCGCTGCTCCAGCAAAGGCCAGCGCAATAGGGGACTGGCCTGCATATGCGGGTAAACAAGCGCCGCCGCTGCCTCCAGCTCAGCCAGCGAAAATCCGCTCACCGCTAGGACTCAGCCATAACCTGATCAGCTTGCTGACGATAGGCCTCGCACGCGTCTGTGTGAACCTTCTGCTCATCCTGGAAGTCGCTGCAGCTGAGCTCGGCCATGCTGCGCATACAAGCCACCGCCGGTTGGTAAAGCTCGTGATTGGTCGGCACTTCTTTGATACCTGCGCGCATGGCGTCGCACATACTATTGACCATAGGCTCGATCATTTGGCGCATTTCCGACGTCATATCGGCTTCCCCCATGTGGGCGATCGTGCATTGCTTCACCTTCTCGCACATGGCATTAGCCGCGTCCGAGAGCGCCTCCGCCTGGACCAGTTGGGTGCTCAACGCCGACCACACCAATGCTGCAAATAACGTTCTCTCCATTAAACTGCCTCCATTACATAGGGCCAGGCTCACATCACCTTGCCATTCAGCGTGAACTCAACATCGTGGGCAAGTAAATGCTTACCGCACTCACTACAGCAAACCTCGGCCTCTACCGGTTCATTGCAACCGGTGTGAGTCACCAGCATAGGAGCACCCTTACCCTGTGGATCGCACCACTTGTCGCCCCATTGCAGCAGTGCCAAAAACCACGGGAACATATCGCGCCCTTTATCGGTAAGTTGATATTCCTGGCGCAGGGGTCGCTCCTGGTACACCACCTGCACGAATACCCCTTCCTCTACCAGAAGCTTTAGGCGATCAGCCAGAATATTGGTGGCCACCGGCAATTCCGTGTGGAATTCCTCGAAGCGGGTAATGCCATGAAACGAGAGCGCAATGACGTTGGCCGTCCAGCGATCGCCCACCAGGTTGATCAGATTACGATACAAAGCGCGGCGACTGGGAATCTGCGACGCTGCGATAGAAGACCGGCGTCGCACTTTCTTTTCGCGCACATCGCGCGTCGCACCGGGGCCGGGCTGAAAGCGAACTTCCCCCAGAATCACCTGGTCAGAACAATGGCCGCAACGTAACTGCGGCTGGAACGTTTGTCCGCAGCTGCGATGGCGCAACTGCACGTTGTCGAGCTGGGGATTGTCAAACCAATTGCGCTCCCAACGAATGGCCATGAGCGCGCAGTCATACAAATCTATTGTCTTGCTGGTGAGATGGTAGGTGGGATGACGACCGGCAGCATCGGTTTCCCGGCGCAGACAATCAATATCCTGCAACCACTTCAGGCGATTGGACAGAACTCCCCGGGAGACGCCCATGGCTTCCATCATCTCATTGAACGTATTAATGCCCCACAACACTTCCTGGATGATGAGAAGACACCATTTATCCCCGATCTGATCCAGAGCCCGGTTAATGGAGCTGGCTCTGGTAATGAGTTCACTCATTCAGGTGAATCCTTTTCCCGATTTATTTTGTTACCACTGTGTGAACTTTTTCACAGCAGGTCAACTATCCGTTGACCACAACTCACTAGAAGCGCAGTATAGCCCCGTACCTGCCGCGTGCAGGTAAATTTTTATTTGAGCGAACAAGATGACCATTCTATTTCAGACATATTCGGATAAGCGAAACGGCATGCATGCCGTCGCGCCCGTGTGTCTGTGGACGCACAGGATGGTTTGAGGAAGCGCTTGAAATAATCAAGATTTAAAAAAAGGCCTCCGAGAACCCAGATTCCGGAGGCCTTTTTTATTTCCCAGTAGAAAATCACCTCCGCTTTCAGGGTTCTCCCGCAGTAGGGATAGGAACCGTGAAAAGGTCACTCGAAAACAATATCAAAGCTATATACCTGATGGGGTTCTTCCAGGGTTTCCTGGTGGTTGTACCCGTCTTTGTGCCACTGCTACAGGGGCATGGTCTGAGCATGAGCGAGGTCCTGCAAACGCAGGCCCTGTTCGCATTGACCATTGCCCTGTGTGAAGTGCCGTCAGGTTATATCGCCGACCTGTGGGGGCGGCGCAACGCCATCTTGCTCGGCTCTGGCTTGAATGCGATTGGCTTTCTGTCACTACTGTGGGCTGACAGCTTCGTCGACTTCCTGATTTACGAAGCAATTCTCGGCGTGGGCTTTAGCCTGATCTCCGGCGCCGACCTCGCACTGCTGTATGACACCGAAGTCTATCTGCGCAAGATTGGTAAACGCGGCCCCGGGGCAAGCAAGGCGCTCAGTCGCCTGATTTCGGTGGAAGCTGCTGCGTCAGGCGCAGCGGGTATTGCCGCAAGCCTGCTGTTGCTCTGGTCTATGGACTGGGTGGTAACCGTACAGGCGTTTACCGGCTTTGCGCCCTTCCTGCTCGGGTTACTGGTCGTCGAAGCGCCGCGACCAGGTGATGCCTCGCGTGGCGATAGCCACGGCGCGAATGCCAGGCACATTGTTGAACTCTTACTGTTCGGCAAGCCTGTGGTGTTATGGACAGCATTCGCTATCGCCGTGTTCGGCCTGCTGGCAGTGTATGTATTCTGGATTTACCAGAAGTACTGGGAGGTACAGGGCGTACCGCTGGCCTGGTTTGGTTACATCTGGGCAGCGTTCGCTCTGACTGTTAGCCTCGCGGCGCGTTACGCGGAAGCCCTGGAAAAGTACCTGGGGTATCGCAAACTGCTGATACTCATCGCCGCCCTACCCTTGCTCGGGCTGGTCGGTATGGCGTTAGGTGTCGGCTGGTGGGGAGTCATCTGCGGTTTCGCTGTGCAGATCTCCCGCGGCCTGTCGATGACGGTTTTTTATGAGGCCTTGAACAGCCGCGTTCCTGGCGATTTTCGCGCCACGGTGAACTCGCTGGTCAGCCTGGGGGTAAGAAGTATCTTCATTGTTACCGGTCCTGTGCTCGGCGTCGTCCTGGACAGCTATGGTGTGACCGCCACGCTGGTTGGCCTGGCTGTACTCTTTGCGCCGCTCATGGGACTGGTACTCATTCCGCTGGTCATGCGTATCCATCGGGAGAAAGCAGAGGACGCTCTGCAGCCTGAGCCTGCCGCCGCCTGCTAGCGCGGGCGGCGGCCTTTTTCTGCTGTCGACACAACCTCCACGCTGTTGGCCACCCTGAGCTCAGAAACACCATAACGCGCGTAATGACAACGTTGTCTCAGACGCGCCGACACGATAGACTAAACCCATGAAAGCCAAAGCAACCATTAAGGACGTAGCCAAACTGGCTGGCGTGTCGTTCAAGACCGTTTCCCGCGTCATCAATCGTGAACCCAGTGTGGGTGAAGCGATGCAGCAGAAGGTCTGGAAAGCGATCGAAGAGCTCGACTATCAGCCCAACCTGTCAGCCCGACAGCTGCGTGGTAGCGCCAGCTTTATCGCCTTTATATACGACAACCCCAACAGTCACTACGTGATTGAAATGCAGCACGGCATTCTCAAAGAGTGCCAGAGCAATGGCTTTGAACTGTTGATTCACCCCGTCGACGCCACCGGCGAGGGGCTGGTCGACGAGCTGCTGAAAGTAGCAAGCAACAGCCATATTGCCGGCCTGATTCTCACCCCTCCCTTCTCCGAATCCGAGGAGGTAGTCAGCATTCTGGCAGAGCGTGGCGTTAAATTTACGCGGATCATCTCTGGTGACCGTGACCCCGACCAGTACGGCCCCAAGGTATTCATCGATGACTACCGGGCCGCGTACAAGATTACCCAGTACCTGATTGGACTGGGCCACCGGCGCATCGCATTCCTGGGGGGCGAAGAAGAACACTTGTCGAGTGTCACTCGTATGCAGGGCTACAAAGCGGCTTTGGAAGCCAACAATGTCAGCCCCGAAGATGGCCTGGTTCTGCCGGGCGAATACAACTTCGATTCCGGTACCGATCGCACCCGTTCACTTCTCACCCTCGACCCGCCACCAACCGCTATTTTCGCGTGTAACGATGAGATCGCCGCGGGTGCATTATTCGCGGCGAGAATCCAGCAGGTACCGGTGCCCCAGCAATTGTCGATCATCGGTTTTGAGGACAGTCCATTCTCCCGCCAGAGCTGGCCGAAGCTGACGACCGCACATCAGCCCAATCCCGAGATCGCCGAAACCGCCACACGATTGTTGATTGACTTGGTTCGCGCATCGCGGCAAGGCACCGACAACCAGGTCGCTGATCAGGGTTTCCAACCGCAGCTGATTGTCCGCGATTCTACCTGCCCAAGATAACACTCATGCACTATTTAAAAGCCGCTCGCATCTTTGATGGCGACGCCTTCCACTACCACAGCGCGCTGGCAATTAACGGCGATCACATCGTCGGTCTGGTGGCGACCGAGGACATTCCCGCGGACGCAGCAGTGATCTCCTGCCCGGGCACGCTGGCACCCGGGTTTATCGATGTACAGGTTAATGGCGGCGGCGGCGTGCTGTTCAACAATGCACCGAACGCTGACACGGTCACCCAAATGGCCGTTGGACACCGCAGCGCCGGCACAACGGCAATCATGCCCACGATTATCAGCGACACCGCCGCGGTTCATCGCGCTGCGGCGCAAGCTGTTGCCGAAGCCAGGGCCGCAGGCTGTGCCTCAATCCTGGGAATCCATATCGAAGGCCCTTTCTTCGATATGGCCAAGCGCGGCACCCACAACCCGGACATGATCAGAGCCCTGGACGATGAGGATATCGCCTGGCTCAGTTCACTTACCGCGATCAAGGCCATGCTGACGCTGGCACCGGAACACGCAACCGCAGATCAGATTCGCGTACTTAGCGACGCCGGCATTCTTGTGTGTGCGGGCCACACCGATGCCGCCTACGAGCAGGTCAACGACGCTCTGGAAGCAGGCCTGCGCGGTTTCACTCACCTGTATAACGCCATGAGCCCGCTGACATCGCGCAGCCCCGGCACCGTAGGCGCGGCGCTGGACAGCGCACACAGCTGGGTGGGAATTATTGCCGACGGCCATCACGTACATCCGACCAGCATCCGCATCGCCCAGCGCTGCCTGCCCCGTGGCAAGCTCATGCTGGTCAGCGACTCTATGTCTAACGTGGGTAGCGACGAAACCAGTTTCACGCTCTATGGCGAAAAGATCGAGGTACACGAGGGCAAACTGGTTAATGCCGAGGGCGCGTTGGCCGGCAGCGCCATTGGCTTGAATGACGCAGTACGCTACTCCCGCGACAGCGTTGGCATTGCCGAAGAAGAGTGCCTGCGCATGGCCTCGCGCTACCCCGCCGAGTTCCTGGATCTCGGCGATCAACTGGGCAGCCTGCACAGTGGCTACCGCGCCGACATTGTCCACTTCGACGCCGAGCTTAAGGTGTACGACACCTGGGTTGCCGGCAACCACCTCTCACATATCCATGGACCGAATTCATGAAAGTAGTCATTCTCGACGACGCCGATGCCGTTGCCAGCTACGGCGCAGACATTTTCCGCGAACAGCTGCAGGCAAAACCCGCCTCGGTATTCGGTCTCGCCACCGGCTCCACGCCGCTAAAGCTTTACCGGGAACTGATTGAGAGCAATCAACAGGGCGATATCTCCTTCAGCGAGGTCCGCAGTTTCAACCTTGATGAGTACATGGACCTGCCTCCGGAGCACCCGCAGAGCTATCGCTACTTCATGGATGAAGAGTTCTTTAAACACATCGATATCGATCGCAGCAACACCCACGTGCCACCGGGCAACGCCGACAACCCGTTAACCGCCTGCCGGGAGTACGAAGGGGCGATTGCCGCGGCCGGCGGCATCGACATTCAATTGCTGGGGATCGGGCGCAATGGCCACATTGGTTTCAATGAGCCTACGTCGTGCCTGGCGTCACGTACACGGGTAAAAACACTCACCGAAGAAACCATTGCCGACAACGCGCGCTTTTTCAGTGAAGATGAAACCCAGCCGCAGCTGTCGATTACCATGGGTATTGGCACCATCATGGAAGCGCGTCTGGTGGTATTGCTGGCCACCGGTGAGAGCAAGGCAGAAGCCATTAAGGCTATGGTGGAAGGACCGGTCTCTGCGTGGTGCCCGGCATCAGCGCTGCAAATGCACCCGGCCACCGTCGTGATCGTCGACGAGGCAGCCGCGAGCGCTCTCAGCAACCCCGAATTTTTTAAGCATATTGAGCGCCACAATCAGGCGCTGCTGGCGCGCATTAAAGCTTGATGATAATGCCGCGCCGGTAGAGCACCAGCGACAACCACCACAGCAAGGCCACGTTCACCAGCGCAAAAGTCAGTGATGCATTCACGGGCGATGCCATCGGCAGCAACTGCTCCCACAGCCATGTATAGAGGCTGACGGTGTCGCCATTGTCGCGCTCAAGCTCAATCAGCCAGAGCGTGCGAGCCAGGACAATCGACACAATATAGATGAACAACGGATTCGTGCCGTAAATCTCCAACGGGCGGCCGAGCTTTCTGAACCCCCACACATCCAGCACCAACATCAGCAGCGCCAGAGTGACCCAGCCTATCCCCGACGTGAACAGTACATAGCTACTGGTCCACAGGGCCTTGTTAATCGGAAACCATGCATTCCAGAGCATGCCGGCACCTATCATGGCAGCACCAATCACCAACAAACGGGTAACTACCCCCACGCCCACAGGCGCCCTGCCCACCAGGCGCGCCGCCTCGAAGCCAGCCACCACGCTAACCACCGAGGGCAACGTGCTCAGCAGCCCCTCGGGGTCGAAGGCAATACCAAAGCCCGACCACAGATGACTGGCCCCAAAGACCGCCAGGTCCACATCGCGAACCAGGTTGTGTTCTAACGAATAGGGAGAATCTCCCCCAAAGGTCTGTAACAGCCACCAGTAACCCAATAACAAGGCCGCCGAAAGTAGGTAACGCCAGCGCCCGGGACAGTACAGAATGAATAGAGCGCCTAGCGCATACGCCAGGCCAATGCGCTGCAACACGCCGGGAATACGCCACTCCGAAAGCGGCGTCATAAAGGGATAAGCGTTCAGCAGAATACCGATCAGGATTAGCAGCGCGCTACGCCGGGCAATGCCGCGCAACACATCAGGCTGCGGCTGGTACTGGCTCCGCGCAAACGAAAAAAACATCGCCGCGCCGGTGGCAAATAAAAAGAACGGAAAAACCAGATCAGTGGGCGTACAACCGTGCCAGTCGGCGTGACGCAGGGGGGCATAAATATGAGCCCAGGAACCCGGCGTGTTCACCAGAATCATGCCGGCAATGGCGAGACCGCGAAAGACATCCAGGGCCAGCGAGCGCTGCCCTGCCGCTGCGCTCACGCCTGGTCCCCGGCGCCGCGGTCGACGGCATTGATCCCATGCACCGTTATCACCAGCGCGACAATAGACAGCGCCAGCAGACCAAAACCAAGTGCGTAGTTCAGTTTAAGCAGGTAGCCAATACCGAACATGCCGGCGTAAATGGACACCGTCCCGGTACACCAGTAAACCACTGACGCCAGCAGGCCGCGCTCTGAAGAATAGCCGTGGTTGTGGCCGTTCCAGAAACCCATTGGCCGCACGCGGCGGGCGAACTCTTCAAGTATCGACTCATCCACGGGCCGCGTCAAAAAGGTGGTGATCAACGAGCCAATACCTGCCGCGAGGGAAATCCAGGCGATCACATGCACCGCATGACTTGCCATGAACGCGGGGAATATCGACATCTGCCCCTCGCCGTAACCCGAGGTCTGGCCCACCGCAAAGTTAATCGTCGCCAGACTCAATCCAATGACCATGCCGGAAATCTCAGTCCAGGCATTGGCTCGCCACCAGAACCAGCGCATTAGGTGCGGCAAGCCAAGCCCTGCCATCATGCCGCCATACAGCTCCCACATAGAGCCGATATTGTCGATGAACGTTGCCACCCAGGCGCTCACCAAAGCAATACCCAGTGTGGACAGGCGCCCCACCCAGGTCATGCGCCGGTCGGAGGCATTGGGGTCAAAGAAGCGCTTATAAAAATCGTTGGCAATATAGGACGCACCCCAGTTAATGTGCGTCGATACCGTGGACATAAATGCCGCCATCAGTGAGGCCAGCGCCAGGCCCAGCAGCCCCACCGGCATCACATCGCGAATCATGGCCGGATAGCCCCGCTCGCGATCCTCTAGAAAGACAGTGTTACCGCTGGCATCGACATCCTTGTACAACAGCGCGTACTCAGAGATCTCACAGGCATAGCGATTGTCCATGCAGGTCGCTATCTGCGCGGTGCAGTAACTGGCGTCCTGCAAGCAGTTGGTGAAATCCTGCGCCACCTGAGTCACTTCTGCCCGGGGGTAAATCACCAGCGCAGCCACACCGGCAATTGCCCAGGGCCAGGAACGCATCATGAAGTTGGCGAAGGCATACCAAAGCGCGCCCTTCTCGGCCTGCCCGCCATCCTCGGCGCTATACAGACGCTGGGCAATATATCCCGAGCCATCGACCTTACCGCTGGTCCACCACATCACTCCCAGCGTTAGTACAAACGCGGTAAAGGGAATGCCCAGTGATCCCGTGACACCTTCACCAAAGGCCGGTGCAAACGAGGCCACTCTCTCCGCCGACAAAAACTCGCTGTCAGCGTCCGCTGGATACAGCGTGTCCAACTGTCCCCACATGGACTCCAGACCGCCCACGTGCTGTACCGCCAGATAGGCCACTAGAATCGACATACTCATGGCCAGGATAAATTGCACAAGGTCAGTAATCATGACCGCTCGCAGTCCGCCGAGCGTGGAGTAAAACAGCGTCACCATCAGCAACAGCACGATCGTGATGGAATTATCCAGGGTCTGGAACATCAACGATTCCGGATACCAGGCCTCGATAAAGCTATAAATACCCGGCCCGAGCAGCGCTTCCCAATGCATGAACGGTTCGGAAATCTTGGCCATGCCTGCAAACACCCAGCCGAGAATAATGCAGTTCACAAAAGTGGAAAACACCGATGCCTTGACCGTACGCAGCACCGTCGCCTGGGCACCACCGTAACGCAGCTCGGCAATCTCTACATCGGTGACCACGCCACTGTTGCGCCACTTACGAGCGAAGAACACCGTCATGGCCACGGCGGCAATGACTTCACTCCACCAGAACCAGTTGCCGGCAATACCGTATTGAGCTATCCAGCCCGTAATCGCTAGCGGGGTATCGGAGGCAAAGGTCGTTGCCACAATCGACGTTCCCAGAAACCACCAGCGCATTTTCCTGCCGGCGACAAAGAAGCCCTCCATGCCGCCCTCGGAGGCCTTGTCTTTTACCAACAAGCCCACGGCCAGGGAAAACAGCAACAGGGCAACAATCATCGCCCAGTCCAATCCAGTCAATACAGCATCCTGCACTGAGATCTACCTCTCGTTATTATCGTATGACGAGCTCGTCGAGCTTAAGCGTCGACGGCACGTCTTTTGATTGCTCTTCGGACCAGTGCAACTGATCGCTCGCGGCAACAATACGCAGCTCACCAACCGTCGCGGTCGGAAAGTTCAGTTCAATGCGGTGGCCATCCAGCGCCGCAATGGCCTCGCGGTCAAGCTCGGCCGCCAACTGCCACTCACCCTTCGAGTTTTTCAGCAACACGCTGACCGCAGTTGGCCGGAATAATTTGCGGTGAACACCCGCCTGCCAGCCAATACTCACACTGGAAACAGCAGCCGGATGCAGCAAATCAATCACGACATCCATACCCTCGGGGCCGAAAGACGCCCACTCGGGATAACGGAAAATTCGGTCGGTTGCCAAGCGTCCATCCACCAGCGCCGCGGCGTGCATAGCGCCGTGAATCGTTGCTCCCCGTGCCGCGTGATCAACCAGAGTCAGTCGAGCATCCCCGAGCGGTGAGCCGTCATGTTGTGTTGTCCATGCATTTACCGCGCCGGATTTGGCGACGGTAAAAGGCGCGCTGTAACGCTGCTCTGCACCACCGTCGATGCGGTAGCGCATATCTTGGGCCAGCGACTCCAGCGTCACGGTAAAGCTACCATCGTCATTTTCACTGGCCTTGATATGCGGCTTGTAGTGGCTGTCCGCCAACTCGTATCCCAATGCCCTGAGCTGGGCTTCCAGTGCCGGCAGACGCTGGGCGAATGCTTCGAAATTGCGCTTCTCTACAGGGGTCCAGAGCACCTCAGCGAGTGCTGACATGCGCGGCAACACCATACGCTCAGCATCGGCTTCGGTGGGCACGTATTCCGTCCACAAATTTGCCTGCGCACCGAGAATGTGGCCTCGCTCTTTGGCGCTGAGTTCAGCCGGAACGGGCTGAAATGCATAGACATCTGGCAGCCGGGTCAAACCGTGAATAGCCATGGGCTCATCGACCGACGACCCCTGATAGAAGTCGAAATACACATGCTGCAGCGGTGTCATGATCACGTCGTGGCCTGCCCGCGCAGCGCGAATACCACCTTCCTGACCGCGCCAGGACATCACCGTTGCCGATGGCCTGACTTCACCGTCGAGAATTTCATCCCAACCAATAATGCGCTTGCCCAGGGCGTTGACGATGGTTTCGGTGCGATTCACAAACCAGGCCTGGAGCTCGCCGTGATCCTCCAGCGCATGCGCCTTCATTAGCGCATCGCACAGGTCACAGTCTTCCCAGCGATCCTTGCGCACCTCATCGCCACCAATATGGATATAGGGCCCGGGGAACAGTTCAGCCACTTCTGTCAGCAGCGTTTCCAGGAAGGTGAAGGTTGCATCACTGGGACACAAGATCTCAGGGAACACACCGAAGTGAGTCTGAACCTTCGCCTGCGATTCACCACACCCCAGCTCCGGGTAGGCGGCAATCATCGCCGAAGCGTGCCCCGGCACATCGATCTCCGGGACAACCATAATGTGGCGCTGGGCCGCGTACGCAACAACCTCACGCACCTCATCCCAGCTGTAGTAACCCCCGTAGCGACGGCCGTCACTCATCGCGCCTGCGTCGTGGGTGTGCCCCACCACAGTGCCACTGCGCCAGGCACCGACATCCGTCAGGCGGGGAAACGCCTTGCTCTCGAGGCGCCAGCCCTGATCGTCGGTGAGATGCCAGTGAAAGACATTCATTTTGTGCAGTGCCAAGAGATCGATATAGCGCTTGATAAAATCCACGTCAAAGAAATGCCGACTCACATCCAGGTGCATGCCGCGGTAGCCGAACCGCGGCTGATCCGTAATCACCAGCTGCGCCAGTTGCACGCCCTGCTCTGAGATATCCGCCTGGGCCAACAGCTGGCGCAAGGTTTGTAGGCCGTGTAATACCCCGGCCTGGTCGCCCCCGACGATAGACACACCGGTACCACCCACCTCCAGCCGATATGCCGAGGCCGTTAGCGCCTGGTCTATGGAAAGACCAATACCGGGACCGGCTGCGCCACCAAACGCAATGTCGGCACTGTTCAGGTATTGCTGTAACAACTGCTGCTCAGATACCAGAGCGGCATCCACGCCAAGTAGCTGCAATGGCAGGGGCAGCACCGTAAATCCATTACCGTGCTGTATGGATACCGGTGCGGGAATCACCGCGGCTCGAGCAGGACCGACGATAAGGGCTGTGACCAGCCCCAGGCTTAAGAGTAAAATTCGCAGCATAGAATCAAAGATTGAGTTGGCTCAGGTAGTCACCCTGGGCGCTAGTAAGTTGACGAGCGCGCTCGGCGTTGGCCTTTGCCTGAGCAAATAACTGCTCACTGGCCGCAGCATCAACCGACTGGGTCAGCGCCGGGTTGTGCTGCATCCCATAGAGAATATAGCGATAATTTTCGTCATTGAAGGTAGTCGAGAAACTTCCGGCAAGGTCGTGGAACTCACAGATTTTGTGTTTCCAGATCTGCAATTGCGACTGCAGCCAGGGGGTGTGCTCCACAGTAGCCGGAGCAGCACGCCAAAAATCGGTGTCGTTGCGGTCAGTCAGGCAGTAGTGCAGCACGATAAACTGCTTGAGGTCCTGATAGAAACCGCGCATCAGGCGACTGTAAGAATCTCGTATGGATTGATCGACCTCGCGATTCGGCTGGTGCGTCGCCAGCAGGCCGGCGCCGAGGTTGATCAAATGCAGCCCCGTCGATTCCAGTGGCTCGATGAAACCGGCGGATAGTCCGATGGCCACACAGTTGCCCACCCAAAATTCCTTGCGGCAACCGACCTTCATATTCAGGTGCGCACACTTGAGCACCGCCGCGTCCGGCCCCAGGAAATCACGCAACTCCTGCTCAGCTTCTTCCTTGCTGAGTCGATTACCGTCATAAACATAGCCGGTGCCCTGGCGATTCTGTAAATCGATCTGCCAGGCCCAGCCATTGCTGAGTGCGGTTGCCGTGGTGTAGGGCTTGGCGCCGAGGTCGTCGGGCAGTTCACGCTGAATAGCCACCGCCTTGTTGCAGGGCAGTGCATCGGCAAATGACTCCCAGTTGTCCTGCTTGAGTTGATCAATCAGCAGGCCGCGAAAGCCCGTGCAGTCGATGAAAAAGTCTGCGGTGAAGCTGCCCTTATCAGTCTCTACCGATTGAATCATCTCGCCTTCGGTGGTCGCTGATGTGACGGTCGCCTCGATATGCTCTACGCCCTCAGCCACGGCTTTACGCCTGAGAAAACGGGCCAGCAGGGTGGCATCAATGTGATAACCGTAGGGCACAACACCCTGATAGGCCTGGGAGTTGGCGGTTTTTGGGACATGGCGATGGGCGACTAGCTCGGAGCTCAAACTGACCGCCTCGTCATAGCGCTCGCGGGTGCCGCGCCCGGACATATGCCACATGCTGGAGATATCCATGCCCCGCCCCAGACGCTGCTGTTCAAAGGGGTGGAAATATTCGTGGGTCTTACCGTCGACCGGCTTCATCCAGTTACGGAATAGAATACCCAGCTTGAGAGACCCGTTGGTTTCCCTAAGCAGTTCGTTTTCGTCCAGCCCCATTGCGGCAAAAAAGAACCGCACGCTGTGTACCGTCGCCTCACCCACGCCGATGATGCCAATGTCGGGGCTCTCAATCACCCGGATCTGGTAGTTGAGCTGTTCCTTGTTGAACAGGGTGTTTAGATAAAGCGCGGTCATCCACCCGGAGGATCCGCCGCCTACAACAGTAATTGTCCGGCTGTCATTATTATTCATAGGGTATTTCCTGTCCGGCGCTACACAGGCTGGAGTCCGTAGCGGTGGATTTTCTCGATGAGCTCACGATGGGGTAGCAGGTTAGCCCTGGCCTCCTCCACAACTGCCTGAGTGCGCTGCACAGCTTTCGCCGCCAACGCCGAATCGCGGTAGCGATAGGCCAGCGGCTCAATCGCAGTACCGTAGTTCATGCCGTAGAGCACATAGAGATAGTTTTCGAGATTGAAAATTTCCAGTTTGCTGGAGAAGTCGTACTCGCTGGGCACCTGATGGCGCCACAGGGCGAGATTTTCCTGCAGACTCTCGGGAATACCCGCCGGGTCGCGGTTGTCCCGCCAGAAGGCAGTGTCGTCCCGGTCGGAGATGCAGTAGTGCAGTTTGATAAAGTCGATCACGCGTTCCCAGGCAAACTGTACCCGGCGATTAAAACGCTCGCTGAGCAATGGCATCAGGTCGCGCGATGCAGGAAACTGTTCCGCCAGCATGCGCGCCGTGGCATCAAACATCAGCAGGCCGGTGGCTTCCAGTGGTTCGACAAATCCCTGGGAAAGGCCAATGGCGGCGCAATTGCGGAACCAGAAGCGCTCGCGGTAACCCACCTGCATGGGAATGCGTCGGCAAGCAAGATCGTCGACCCAGTCACCCAGGCTCTGACGCAGGTAGTCCCGCAACTCCAGTTCCGCCGCATCGTGGTCGATGTGATTGGAGGAATAGACGTATCCAGTCCCGCGCCGGGTGACCAGACCGATATCCCAGATCCAACCGGCGCTACGCGCCGTAGCAATGGTCTGGCTGGGGATGGGGCTGTCAGGCTCAGGGTATGGCACCTGCACCGCCAGAGCGTGATCGGCCAACAGGACATCACTGCGATCAATAAACTCAACGCCCAGCGCCTTGCCCAACAGCATGGAATTAAAGCCGGTGCAGTCAATAAAAAGGTCGGCGCGCAACTCGCCGAGACGATCAGTATCCAGCGCCTCAATATCGCCATTGGCCGCCAGCTTTACCTCACGAACATTAGCCTTAAGGTGCTCCACACCAAGCTTTTCGGTGGCATGGCGAGTTAATAGCTCGGCAAATTTCCCGGCATCCAGATGGTAGGCATAGTTGGCTACGCCAGCATACTCGGGCTGGGTCATCTGCTTGGGGCCTAGCCCCGCGTCGCAAATCCCCGCCTGAATGCCGACCCACTGGGCGTAGGATTGCTCCTCGCCGCCTAGTAACCAATAAGGCGTGACATCGACAGGGTCGCGACGCGGATAGTCAAACACATGGTGGTAACTGTGGTCCGGGGCAGCCATCCAGCCATCAAAGCGAATACTTTGCTTGAAGGTGGCTTCACAGTGGCGAATAAACTCCGTCTCGCTAATGCCCAGATACTGCAGGCTATTGCGCATGGCGGGCACCGTGCCCTCACCCACTCCAATCGTCGGAATATCGGGCGACTCTACCAGCGTGACGCGCACACCCTGAGGATCGGACGGATGCAGTTTGCGCGCCAGGTGACAGGCGGCCAGCCAGCCGGCGGTACCACCGCCGACGACCAGAACACTGTTTATCCGCCCGTTGTCCACGTAGCTATAGTCCGAGGATGGTCGGACCACCGCTCTTGCGGTCGACGCGGATCCGGGCCAGACGATTGGCCTGCCGCAGGGAGATCAGGTGTGCATGAATGGCCTGCAGGAAACCGCGACGGTTCAGATCGAGAATGTCTTCATCCGACAATTCGCGCAGCTTTGCTTCGCTGACCAGGTAAATGCCATCGACTTTGATTTTTTCGCCGTCGATATCCATGTTGAGCGTCTGCGACACCAGCAGATCCTTCTCCACCAACAGGCTGACAAAGGCCCGAGTGACCTGGCCGTTCTGGTAGTACTCTTCGAGTCCCTTGCGCCGATTCTGCATGAACTCAGTCAGCTCGCCAGCTTCGTCAAACAGTTTCTCGCCCTCGGTTTCACTGACCATGGGTGACTCGGGGTCGATGCCCACAGTGACCCGCTCGCCATTGGGGTCGAGCATCAGCAGCTTGAACGGCGACATTTGCAGAGCACCGGGCAATGTCGCACCCAGCCACTTGCCATCTTGCAGCATGAGATTCTCACCCTCAGCGAGGCCCAGCAGTGCCACAGCCTGAAACTGGCCGGTTTCGGCGTGCTTCAAAAACACCAGGGGGAATTCCACAGACAACTGGGCAAACTCGTGCACGACAACAGGCAGCACCTGCTGATTTGCTGCAATAGACAGTTCTGGAGAGGGACGCACACGTGTGCTGGAGTGGATCGCGGGATCCAGAGGTACAGGATTAGCCATAGATAGCTCCAATGGGTATTTCAGGGGCCTGGCAGTATAAACAAAAAGGGGAAGCTGAACTTCCCCTGATTGCTTAGCAGAGACCTGCGCGCTTAGAAGCGCGCAGAGACTCCCAGTACGAAGCGACGCGGCATTTCGTAGGCATACAGAGGGAAGCCTTCGGTGAAACCGCTGTTCGGAGAGTAGGATTGGTTGTTACCAAACTGCTCTGCATCTTCTTCAGTGATGTTGATCACGTCAAAGTTCACAGTGATATTGTCGGTGACAAACCATGCAGACGAGAAGTCCAGAGAACCGTAGTCATCGTGCAGACGGTTGGCGTAGGCGCCGACGTCACGAATCATGTACTCGCTACGCCAGTTGTAAGCCAGACGCGCCTGGAGCAGGTCGTTCTCGAAGTAACCTGACACGTTGTAGGAATCCTTCGAGCTGTCGCTCAGGACGGTGTTGCCGTCAGTAAAGGTACCGTCGTCAGCCTCTGCATCGGTGTAGGTGTAGTTGGCTGTCAGGCCAAAGCCGTTACCGAAATCCTGCTGGTACTGCAGTTCAAAACCTTCGATCTGGGCAGACTTGCCGTTGACTTTTTCCTGCACGGTCCAACCGAACGCCGCTTCCTCAGGAGGCAGCGGGAACGGAATTTCACCGGCGCTGGCGGGGTACTCGACAAAGGTCACGAAGTTTTTCACGTCCTTGGTGAAGTAAGTGAACGACAGCAGTGAGGAGTCGTTAAAGTACCACTCGACGCCCGCGTCGAACTGATTGGCGATGTACGGATCCAGGCCGACGTTACCGATAATCCAGAATTGGTTGTTGGGCAGGTCGTCGTTAGTACCGGTGTTATCCGGGTTAACGTACATGTCAACGTACTGAGGACGGGCCATGACACGAGCCGCTGCAACACGGAAGATCAGCTCATCGCTGAGATCCACGGCAAGGTTCAAGCTGGGCAGCCACTCAGCGTAATCTGCGTCTGCTTCCTGCTTCACACCGTCCAGGTAGTAGGTGGAGGTAGCATCGGTCGACACATAGCGCACACCAAAGTTACCGCGGAAGGATTCACCTTCAAACTTGGCCATGGCGTACAGGGCCGTGTTCTCTTCGTCGATTTCACTGTAGGCACCGAGATCTTCGGTACGGCCAGTGATGCTGCTCTTGGCCCAGCTCTTGAGCGCATCGGCGTCAACATTAAGGATTTCATAGCTGCCGGCGCCCACATCAATAGTGCCATCGGCCACTTCAGAGGTCGCAATTACCGGGTTGAAGCTGGGATCCTGCTGGAACTCATAGCGACGGCTGGTGGTGTTGTGGTCGGAGTAACGTACACCGGCCTTCACTGCGTAGATCGGGCCGAGATTGCTCATATCAAACTCAGCATCGAACTGGGCGTACTGTTCTTCGTCGGTCTTGGGTGTCGCATTGAAGGCGGAACCCGTGCCCATTGCCAGCGTATCGGGTGTGTAGCTGGTGATATCGAAGCCAGCCGTATCCCAGGTCTGCTCACCGCCGCGGAAATCGTAAGTGCCACCGGGAATCGGGGTACCACCGGTGCCGTCGTCGACAACCATTTCAAAGTCAGTACCACCTGATGATGTGGTCTCACCCACCTGGAATTCCAGGACGTAGTTGTCGCCGCTGTAAGTGAAATCCAGATCGATAACATCACTTTCCATGGTCGCTTCACGCGGACGCGCCTGGTAGAACGCCACATTCAGAGGGCCACAGACCGGTGTGCCACCCATCAGGCATTCAGGCGGCGTATCGACACCACTCCAGGACGTGTTGCCCTGGGTCAGCCACAGTGCGTAGTTGGTGTTATCCGCTTCCATTTCCATGTCGATGTAGTTCACAACGACATCAAAGTTTTCATTGGGGCTGTACTGCAAAGAGCCGGTAAACGCGGTGCGCTTACGCTCCTGCTCAAAGGCCACAGGGCCGGCGCCCCACTCCCAGAACGCCTCGTTGCCCTGACGCTGCAGGGAACGCTCTTGGGATACAGCCGAGATCAGCGCACCAAAGGTTTCGCTGTCATTCTTCCAGCTCACCAGGCCAGAAATCATGGGATCGGTTTCTTCAGAATCTTCCTGATACTGTCCTTCAGCAGAAGCGAAAACCGTGAGGGAATCCAGCTCCAGAGGCGTGCGGGTGTTAATGGTAACGGTACCACCTACGCCGCCTTCAGGCAGGTCCGCCTGGGAGGTCTTGTAAACTTCAATGTTGCCGACCAGCTCAGAGGGCAACAGCTCGTAGTTGAAGCTACGCTTGGCGGGCTGGAATACGAACCAGCCGGTAGAAGCAACATTCTGACCGTTCAGAGTGGTCAGGGTCAGCTCGTTACCCACACCGCGGATAGATACGGCAGAACCTTCGCCGAACTGGCGCTGGATGGTAACACCGGGGACGCGCTGCAGTGATTCAGCCACGTTTTTGTCGGGGAACTTACCAATGTCCTCGGCGGTAATCGCGTCGACAACGGCATCGCTGTCGCGCTTCATATTAATGCTCTTGAGCAGGCTGCCGCGGTAGCCAGTTACAATGACTTCCTCTATCACCTGTTCTTCATCTTGCGCCAGCGCGACACCATTCACACCGGCCAGGGCAATCGCCCCCACAGAGGCTGCGGCGACGGTGCTGCGGTTTACGGCGCGGATAGCTTCTCTCAGTTTACTGGACATTTAGCTTCCCCAATTAATCGAATTATCGTCTCTCAAACCGGCCTGGCGATGAGCCTGCCACGACGGCGAAGTCAGACTCTAGTGCCGACAGGACAACGTTGTCAACTATTTTTTGAAAAGCACCAGACAACATATAAATCGCTTAAACCCCTTAAATAACTATATATATTGAGATTGCTACTTATTAGAAACAAAACGAAATATCGAAATTCGAGTTTCTTTCGAGTCTTATGTTGACAACGTTGTCTCAAATATCTAGAGTTCCCTCCAGTCAAGTGTGCGAGAGCACATAACAGTTGTGTGTCGGGCGTTGCGGTGACGCCCAACAGCGAGCCGGGTGACAAGACCAGGCTTAGCTTGGCCGGTGCACTTTGCTGTGCACCGGCTTTTTTTATTTTTCGATGGGGACATAAATGACGTGCAATAACACTCCCTCCCAACCCATTTACCTGGGCATCGACGGTGGCGGCAGCAAGTGCAAGGCCCGCGTGAGCACCCCGGGAACACAGGGCTGCGGTATCGCTGGCCCCGCCAATCCCTTCCAGAACCTTGAACAGGCAAAGTCGTCTATCATCGAGGCCACCCAACTGGCCCTCGAAAGCGCAGGACTTTCAGCCAACCAGATGGGCGAGACTATTGCAGGCGTTGGCCTGGCAGGGGTCAATGTGCCCCCCGTTATGAAGCTGATGCAGGCCTGGGATCACCCCTTCGGCGAGATGCACCTTACCACCGACATCCACATCGCCTGTCTGGCCGCCCACGGCGGCGAAAACGGCGCAGTCATCGTCGCTGGAACCGGCTCTGTTGGCTATATGTCGATGGATTCCACCACCCGCAGCTACGGCGGCCACGGCTTCCCGATCGGCGATATCGCCAGTGGCGCCTGGTTGGGCCTGGAAGCCATCAGAGACGCCCTCCTCACCCTCGACAGCATTGGTCCTTCAACAGCATTGCTCCCCATGCTCGAACAACAGCTGCATGTGCAGGGCCTGGGCATTACCGACAAAATGGCGGGAGCCACATCGCGCGAGTACGCCACTCTAGCCCCGCTTGTCTTTGAGGCGGCAGAACAGGGCGACGCAGTCGCCGAGCAAATCGTGCGCCGGGGTGCCGCTTATCTGTCAGCCATGGCCGAAAAAATGCTGGCAGAAGGCGCTACCAGTTTCTGCATGTTGGGCGGTCTGGCCGACAAGTATCAGCCATGGCTGAACGCTGCGGTGATCAACCACGCCAAACCGCCGCAACAGGAGCCTGACGCAGGCGCCCTGCTTTACGCCCGCAACTGCCACCTGCAAACTATGGGCTAAACCCCGAACCTCAAGCGAGACCGCGAGCAATGCAACCAGCCATTCTTCCGTTTCCACAATCACTACAACGGGATGAAGGCAGCTGTGACCTCTCAGCGGTCACCGTGAACTGTGACAGCTCGCAGCTCGCCGCCAGTGCAGAACTACTGCAAGCCACCCTGAGCACAGCCGAGTCAGGCACCCCCCTGACCCTGAGCCTGGCACCCGATATCGAAACGCCCGAAGGCTACCGACTGAGCGTGGCTCACGCAGGCGTCACCCTCGAAGCTGGCACTCCCGCTGGGGCGTTCTATGGCTGTCAGTCTCTATTGCAACTGGTTGCCACTGCCGACAGCCATAAAATTCCCTGCCTGCGTATCGATGATGCACCGACATACGCTTGGCGCGGCATGCACCTGGACTGCAGCCGCCACTTCTTCGATGTGGCCTTTATCAAACGCTACATCGACCTGCTGGCGCTGCACAAAATGAACCGATTCCATTGGCATTTGTGTGACGACCAGGGCTGGCGCCTTGAAAGCCGGCGTTTTCCTCGCCTTACCCAGGTGGGCGCCTGGCGCGATCGCAGCGTCATCGGGCATACCGCGAACCGGGAGCGTCGATACGAGGATAAGCTTCACGGTGGCTACTACACCCAGGAAGAGGTCAAGGAAGTCGTCGCCTATGCCGCGGCTCGTCATATTGAAGTGCTGCCGGAGATCGATATCCCCGGCCACGCGGCAGCTTTACTGGCGGCATACCCCCAACTGGCCTGTGACGACGGCGACTATCAGGTAGAGGCGCACTACGGCATCTTTCCGGATGTGTTGTGCCCCAGCGAAGAAACCTTTGCATTTCTCGCTGACTTGTTTGCAGAACTCGCCGAGCTGTTTCCCTTCGAGTATGTCCATATTGGCGGCGACGAAGTCATCAAAGATAAGTGGCAGCAGTGCCCGCGCTGCCAGCAGCTGATGCGCGATCAGGGAATGACCTCGGTCGACCGTCTACACGGCTACTTTGTCTCCCGGGTAGAGGACATTCTGGCCTCACTGGGCCGACGCGCCATCGCCTGGAACGAGGTCATGGAAGGCAACGTCGACACCAGCACCACCATTATGTGCTGGACCGGGTTTGACGCCTGCCAACAAGCCCTCGAAGCGGGCCATGAAACCATCATGACGCCCGTGGAATGCACCTACTTTGATTTCTACCAATCCACGTCACTGGACGAGCCACAGGCCATTCACGGGCTTGCCAGCCTCAAGCAGGTATTCGACTACGACCCATTGCCGGACGGGGTAAGTGAGGCTCTGCGCCCACGCATCCTCGGGGCGCAGGCCAATGTATGGACGGAGTACCTACGCGATACCGCGACCGTGGAGTATGCCTGCCTGCCGCGCATG
The DNA here is from genome assembly GCF_001635445.1 of Halioglobus sp. HI00S01. Taxonomy (NCBI): domain Bacteria; kingdom Pseudomonadati; phylum Pseudomonadota; class Gammaproteobacteria; order Cellvibrionales; family Halieaceae; genus Halioglobus; species Halioglobus sp. HI00S01. The sequence continues at coordinate 191,745 of NZ_LWEE01000265.1, read as the reverse complement.
ACAGCCCTGTCCGAAGTCACCTGGACAGGACCCGGCCGCGATTGGACAAGCTTTTGCCAGCGCCTGCCCGCACTCATGGACACCCTGCGCCAACAGGGCCACACCGTGGCGGACAGCGCCTGGAAACCGCGCCTTGAGTTCACCCCTGCGACGAACGGCGGGCTCAGCGTGACCATGGCCTGTGACATGCCAGGTACGGTGATTCACTACACCACCGATGGCAGCCCGCCCACCACTGAGTCGCCAATTTATCGGGCGCCGCTGGTCATTCAACAGAGCTGCGTAGTGCGCTGCATGAGCGTTGATTCTGTCACCGGCCGGTGCTACGGCGACGAACGCCAGCACCTGAGCATCCACCGTGCTCTCCACTGCCCACTCTTTCGGCTAGCGTCAGGCGAACTGCACGAGGCACCCGAACTCGCACGCCTGACCGACGGCAAGCTGGGTAACGAGCGCATCTTCCACGGCTTCGAGTGGACGCAGTTCACAGATGTCGACAACGATCTGGTCATCGACCTGGGCAGCTCCCAGCCAGTGACCCGGATGAGTCTGAACTTTGAAGCAGGCGCCCATCGCGAACTGTTTTTTCCTAGCAGGATCGAGGCATATTCATCCGATGACAGCCAGCAGTGGCAGCCGCTAGGCCAATGTGAAGGTGACGCACTGAACAACGGCGCCGTCATACTCGAAGCAGACACTACGTCAGCAAGATACCTGCGCCTGCGCCTGGAAAACCTCGATCAGCACTACGGCCCCGAACAGCGCCAGCTGATTACCCGCCCCGTTCACCTCGATGAAATTGTCGTCGACTAGACAGGGTACTGCGCCGGGCCCACACGTTTGACGTTGGCTGGAAAACCCGCAATGCTGAGGATTCGACAACAGGAGCCTGGAAAGTCCATGCAGCAACTCTCCGGTCAGGACGCCATGTTCCTGCATGCCGAAATAGACGGCATGCCCCAGCATATTGGCGGCGTCAGCATTTATGATCAGTCCACCGCGCCCAATGGCAAGGTACGCTTTAAGCAGATCCTGGACATGCTAGAACGCCGCAAGCATCAATCGCCCATTTTTCGCCGCAAACTCGCGTTTGTTCCCGGTGGTGTCGGCCGCCCCTATTGGGTGGAAGACCCTGACTTCGACATGGAGTACCACGTTCGCCATATCGCCCTGCCCAAGCCCGGCGACTGGCGCCAGCTGTGCATTCTGGCCTCCCGCATTCATGCCGTACCCCTCCGCCGCGACAAGCCCATGTGGGAACTGTATGTCATTGAGGGGCTGAACAATGTAGAGGGCTACCCTCCAGGCTGCTTCGCGCTGTTGATGAAGGTGCATCACTGCGCAATGGATGGCGCCACCGGTGCCCAGTTCATGAACATTGTGCACGACATGACACCTGAAACCAGCGATCCCGGTGAAGCACCGCCGTGGATCATCGAGCGCCCTTCCAAGGCCCGCATGCTCGGCCGAGCCTATGTCGATGCCTGGAAAAAACCGGCCCAGGCATGGCAGTTCGTTAAAGACAGCGTCCCCGCATTCACCCGTATCCGTGCCGGCCGCAAAGCGGGCGACTTTGAGGAAATGAACGAGCGCCAGAACACGCGCTTCCAGGGCAAGATTTCACGCCACCGGGTGGTGGGCGCAAAACGCTTTGATTTTGAGGATGTGCGCGCGATTAAAAACACCAGCCCCGGGGCGACCATTAATGACACCATGCTCGCCATTGTCGGTGGCGGCATGCGCCGCTACCTCGACTCGAAAGGCGAGCTCCCCAATGACAGCCTGATCACAGGCTGCCCTATCGACGTGCGCTCCGTCGAGGAGCGCGCTGCCGGCGGCAACATGGTGGGTTTTATGCACGTCAGCATGCATACCAACATAGAAAATGGTGCCGAGCGACTGGCCGCCATCCACAAGGCTTCAACCTCCGCCAAGTCCTATGCTGAAGCACTGGGACCACGCTTTGCAGTCGACGTAGCCGACGTGCTGCCAGGCAACGTATTGTCGCTGGCGATCCGTACCGCCGCAGCCACGGGCCTGGCCGAGGCCGGCACCATGTTCAATACCGTGATCACCAATGTTCCCGGCGCCCCCTTCCAGTTGTATATGTGTGGTGCGGAATTGGTGGACTCCATCAGCCTGGGACCACTGCTGCCCAACGTGGGGCTATTCCACATTGTTTACAGTTCGGTACAGAACAAAAAGGGGTCGATCACGCTGTCGTTCACCGGTTGTCGCGACATGCTGCCGGACCCGGGCTTTTACACGGATTGCCTGCAGGAATCCTTCGACGAATTATACGCGGAGACTGTGGGCGCCTGAGGGCGCCCCTACAGAAACTGCCGCAACAGTTGCTGTACATCCACCCGCGCCTTAAGGCGGCTCGCCAGCATAAACATCCCCCCCAGCTTGCGGTGAAAGTAAACAGCATCGGTGGGCGGTGCCTTCCAGAAATCCTTGAAGCGGGTGACGTCCTCACCCAGTTGTGACATGCGTGCCGCCATGTCTGAGGCGGCAAAATCATAGGGACCTTCGTGCTGCAGCGGCTCCAGAGCCACCAGAAACAGCGCCAGAATCATCTCGCGATACTCGCTGTCCTCATCGCCAACGGCGTATCCTACTTTTTCAGCCGCGGCCAGCAGCCGCTTTTCGTTTCCGGCGATGGCCGCCTTGGCCAGGCTGCGGTAGTTATTGACGAAACCGGCCTTAAACCGGCGGGTGGCACCAAAATCCAGCAACACAATCTTGCCGCTGCGGCGGTTGTACTGGTAGTTGGCGAAGTTGGGGTCGGTCTGAACCATGCGTAACTCGAACAACTCCCGGAACATGAGCTCCACCAGCGCCGCCATCACCGCATCGCGATCTGCCTGGGGCAAGGTGGCAATGGTTTCTATTGGCTCGCCTTCCACATAGGTCATGGCGAGTACCGTCTTGCGGGTAATATCGGGAATCACCTCCGGGACCACAAATCGCTCATCGTCCGCCAGCAGCTCACCGAATGCAGCGAGGAATTCAGCTTCCTTGTGGTAGTCGGCCTCGTCGTGCAGCTGGGCTTTGGCGTCTTCAAGCAGCGGCTGAATCTCCAGCTCTGCCGGTAACAGGCCGGAGATATTCAACAGCGACGCAATATTGTCGACATCCGCGTCAATGCTGTTTGCAATACCCGGATACTGCACCTTGAGCACGATTTCACGCCCATCAGGCGATACGGTGCGATGGACCTGACCAATCGAAGCAGCGGCCAGGGGCTTGTGCTCAAAGCCGTAGAACATCGCTTCCCACTCTTCGCCATAGGCTTCGGTCATGACCGCATTGAGCTGGTTTGGCGGCATGTAGCGAGCGTCAGAGCGCAGCCGAGCGAGAATGTCTGCCAGTTCCCGGGGCAGAAAATCGCCGGTATCCATCGACAGAATCTGGCCCACTTTCATGGCGGCGCCGCGCATGGTCGCAAGCTGGTCTGCCACCCGCCGGGCATTGCCTGGGGTGAGCAGCATGTCACGTGCCCGCGGCCGCTTGCCGGCCTTCAACTGGCGCGTACCCTCGGCAATCATGCCACCGGCCACGCCGCCGGCCATTTTAGCGACACGCGCAAAGCGCCCTACCCGGCTGGTGGGAATCGCTTTCTGGTCATCATCTGGTTTACGTCCGGCCACGCGATTCACGCTCCTGCCAGGCGGCAATATGGGATTCAATCATGTCACAGGCATTAAACTGGGCATCCAGTACGGCGATAAAGTTAAATACGCCGGTCAGCTTGCGGGCGATCAATGCAAAGTCCCGAGAGGGCGTGGTGAAGTGCCGACTGGCCGCCGACACCGCCGCCTGTTTGCCGGCGCGCCGCATCAACCGCGATCTTCCCCAGCAGTACTCGCCATCCGCATTGAGATACTCAGCCGGCAACTCCGCCACCGGGCGCAGTGGCTCCAGCAAATGTACGCAGAAGTCTGCAAACATGTGCCGTGCCTCATCGCTGGCATCGGGCTGCAGGCAACCCAGACCGATGAGACCCTCTATGATCGCAGGCTCATCCTGGCGCTGGCTCGCGGCTATCGTGTGGCGCAGATGAAAGAGAAATTCGTCGCCGCAATCGAGCACAGAACCGAAATCGAGCAGGGCCAGCTGGTCGTTGCCCTCGCTTTTGCGCCGGTCGTCGAGCTGCAACAGATAGTTGCCAAAATTGGGGTCGGTCTGCAGCGTGCCCCAGTCATACAGCTCATAGAAGAATAGCTCCAGCATCGCTTTGCCCATGTCATTACGGCGTTGCTGCGAGAGCCCCTGAATGGAAGTATCGACCACCGAGTACCCCTCGATGAACTCCATCGCCAGAACAACGCCCGTACAGTAGTTACGATGTAGTTGCGGCACTTTGTAGCTCACCCCCGAGGCCGATAGCCCCGCAACACGCTGCCCCATCTCTTCGGTGAGCCGGGCTTCGCGGTGGTAATCAATTTCGTTGTGCAGGTGTGAGCGCAGCGACTTCATCCAGTGATCGAGATCGCGCCCGGATTTCACCCAGCGGGCCAGCACCAGCATCTTGATCACAGCGTCGAAATCGCTGTCGATCATACTCGCCAACCCGGGGTACTGAACCTTGATGCAAATCCACTCGCCCGTCGCCCGTACCTGCGCCAGATGCACCTGCGCCAGCGAAGCGGCGGCGATGGCCTCCGGGTCGATGTCCAGTTCATCAAAACGCGTCCCGAGCGAGCCGCGCACAAACGACTCCAGCGCATCCCAGTGCAAAGGCTGCGTCTGATCAGACAGATCGCGCAGTGCATCGACCAGCACCGGGGGCAGGAAGTGTTCGCCAAACAGGGCCAGCATTTGTCCAATTTTGACGTAGGTGCCCTTTAGCCGTCCAAGTTCTGCAGCAAAACGCTGCGCCTCGGACCGGGCAAAGTCCGATTGGGGATCATCCTCACTCTTGCCCATCAGGCGCGATACCGCACCATCCACCGCAAGGGCACCACCGGCGCGCACGCCGGCCATGGAAACACTCAAACTGCGGCGCAATGCGCCAGCGGAAAACGTGGGCTTGTCTTTCTTTGCCACGGCTACCTCATTTTCAATACCGGGATCACCGGCAACATCACAAATCATTATTATCGACCGCGGATACTACGGACAGTTTCGTCCTTTGAGAAGCGCGACATCCCCCCAATTTCATGCTAACCCCCTGGGGTCAGGTCTCAAAATTCTGAAACGCTTGTTTCAGAATTCTGAGACCTGACCCCAGGGTTAGTGTTTTTTGGCGGAGAGGGCGTCGGGTTCGATCTGGCCGGTTTCTAGGCGTTTGGCGTGGATGAGTTGCAGTTTGTAGAGATCTTGCTGCAGCTCGAAGAAGCCGTGCCAATGGGCGTAGTCCGCGGCGGCCTTCATGGAGCCACAGATGCTGGGCCAGGCTTCCGGTGTCGGGCGCTTGTTTTCGTCGAGCTGATCTCGGTACCGTGGCACTGCATCCAGCCGGTCCCCTCGTGCACATTCACGAGCGCGCGGAGGCTGTCCTTGGCAATAATCTGGCGATAGGCGCGGTAGTGGCCACACGGAGCAAACTGCTCTTTCGCCGCAACATGGCAGCGGCCACACACCTTGGGTGACACCAGGGGGTAAACATAAACAGGCGTGTGATCAACATCGACATGGCGGGCCGCGTGGAGGGCGTCCTCAACCACCGCGTGACGGTCGATACAGGACACGCCCGCGTGGGCATGTCGCCACACCCAACCCAAGTCCCGCGAGTATAAGGGCAATCCTTTTTCACTTCACGATGGTCTGCTCCCTACACCTATAGCGAGACTAAATCTCATTAGCAATAGGCCCCACATTTTGCATGGGATTAGCATAGCGCAGCTTTTGTGCATCGCCATTGACCCGTATCACGATGGTGCAAGTGCGCAGCGATCACGAAATAAGGTACGCTTTAAAACCACTCCAACACCTGTGACCTGCGCCGATGATCGACGTGAAAATGTGGGGCCGTGCCCTCGACCGCATGCCAAAACTTTCCGAACAGGAGTGGCAGGCCCTGGACCCGTTGGCCAAGTGGCTGATTGCCTGTCGGGCTTCGGTGTTGTTCATGACCTTTACCGCTGCGGCCCTGGGGGGCCTGATGGCTTGGCGCGCCGGTGTGTTCCAGTGGGATTTATGGCTGGCCAGCGTGCTGGGGCTGCTGTTTGCCCACGCCACCAATAACCTGCTCAATGACTACACCGATTCACAGCGGGGCATCGACAAGAACAATTCCTACCGCAACCAGTACGGCGTGCACGTACTGGAAGACGGCCTCATGGATGAATCGGAGTTCTGGCGCTACGTGGGCGTCACCGCCGGTATCGCGCTGGCCCTTGGCGGCTGGCTGGTCTACGAGCGCAGCGGCCTGACGTTCGATCTGATGCTCGCCGGCGCCTTCTTCGTGGTGTTCTATACATGGCCGCTCAAATACTACGGGCTGGGCGAGTCCGCCATGCTGCTGGTGTGGGGGCCGCTCATGGTCGGCGGCAGCTTCTATGTGTCGGCTGGCCAGTGGAGCTGGGACGTCACCTGGCTCAGCCTGGTCTTTGCGTTAGGGCCGACGACGGTGCTGCTCGGCAAACACACCGACAAGCTCGACGCCGACAAGGCCAAGGGCGTGAGTACACTGCCGGTTCTGATCGGCGAGGCCGCAGCTCGCTATGCAACCCTGGCGATGATGGTGGGCCAGTACCTGCTGTGCATTGGCCTGGTCGCTACAGGCACCTTCGCCTGGCCAATGCTACTGGTGTTTGCCTGCCTGCCCCAACTGCCCCGGCTATTTGGGGTATTTTCTGCACCAAAACCCACAGAAGCACCCGCCAGTTACCCCGAGGGCATCTGGCCCCTGTGGTTTTCAGCGAACGCATTTCGCCACACGCGGCGCTTTACCTCGCTGTTCCTGCTCGGGATGATTCTGGACACGCTTATGATCTAAATGAGTCATCCCAACTCACCCCACTGTCGCGGCCGCGGTTTCACGCCCGATCTGCGACGTTTTTCTTTACCAAAAAAATCAATCCACCCCTTGGCGCTCAACGTATCCCCACGTATATTGGCGCCCCATGGAAAAGAGCCGTACTGCAGTGAATGATGCACAACGCCCACGGATTGGCGTTCTCCTGACCAACCTCGGCACTCCCGATGCCCCCGACAAGGCAGCGGTGAAGCGCTATCTGAAAGAATTTCTGTCCGACCCCCGGGTGGTTGACCTGTCCCGCTGGCAATGGGTGCCCATTCTCAGGGGCATTATTCTCAATACCCGTCCAGCCAAGTCGGCAGCCGCCTACGCCACTGTATGGACCGAACAAGGTTCGCCGCTGATGATACATACCCAGGCGCAAACTAATGCCCTGAGCCATATCATGAGTGAACGTCACGGCGACGATGTGGTGGTAGATTTCGCCATGCGCTACGGCAATCCCTCCATGGCCAGCGTGGTCGAAAAAATGCTCGACGCCGGCGTTGAGAAACTGCTGGTCCTGCCGCTCTTTCCCCAGTACAGTGGCGCGACCGTGGGCTCCACCTCCGACGCTCTTAACGATTGCCTGGAGTCCCGGCGCTCCATGCCGAACCTGCGGTTTATCTCCGGTTACCACGACAACGAAGACTATATCGCCGCCCTGGCCCTCAGCATCAAGCGCTACCAGGCGGAACACGGTGTGCCGAAAAAGTTGGTGTTCTCCTACCACGGTGTACCCCAGCGCTACTGCGACGAGGGCGACCCCTACGAACAGCAATGCCATCGCACCACGCAACTGGTCGTCGATTTGCTGGGCCTCACCGAGGACAGCTACATGACGGTCTTTCAATCGCGCTTCGGGCGTGAGGAGTGGCTGCGCCCCTACGCCGATGAGACACTGGCCGACCTGCCCAGCCAGGGCGTCGACAGCGTGCAGGTCATCTGCCCCGGGTTCTCCGCAGACTGCCTGGAAACCATCGAAGAGATGGGCGATGAAAATCGCGAAGTTTTCATAGACAACGGCGGTACCAGCTACGGGTTTATACCCTGCCTGAACAGCGGCCAGGACCATGTCGCCGCGCTGGCGCACCTGATCGAGGATCAACTCGCGGGCTGGCTATGACACCTGCCAATTCATTTACGGGACAACAACATGCGTCAATTTCTAGCGGTTCTCATCTGGCTTTACACCTCCGTCACCTGGGCCTCTGAGCCGGTATGGATTGACGTAAGGTCACCGGCCGAATTTAACGCAGGTCACGTCGACGGCGCGCACCATATCCCCTTTGACCAGGTTGAATCTGGCATACATGGCCTGGACGTGAATAAAGACAGCGAGATTTACCTGTACTGCGGCGCCGGTGGCCGGGCACAAGTAGCCAAGGAAAGCCTGGAGCGGCGCGGTTACAGCAATGTGATCAATGCCGGGGGCCTGGAAGAGGCCCGCGACCTGTCAGCCCAGCAGCAGCGCTGAACTAGATCCAGCGGCGCACCCGCTTACAGAAGGCAGGAAACTCTTCGGGGAACAGCTCCCGCAGCATTTGCTCTTCCGGGAGGATAAAACGCAGCTGGATAATCGCCATAAACACCGGCGGCACGATAAACGCCGCCGCTGCCCCCACCGTTACCGCACAACCCAATAACACCAGCGTCATTCCCAGGTACATGGGGTTGCGAGTGAAGCGGTACACACCGGTAGTGACCAGTGCAGACACATTCTTGAAAGGAATCAGGTCGGTATCCGCCTGTTTGAACAGCCCGCCAGCCAACACCAGCAGCGCCAGTCCGGCAACTAGAATCACCCCGCCGACCATTTGCCCCGCCGTGGAGGTGAAGCGCGCCAAGGGGAAGTACTCATTGCAGACAAACTGCACGATCACCCCGATGGCAAGCCACACGGGAGGGTAGATGATGCGCTTTACCTGGGCCACTGTGTTATCCCCTCCGAATCAATGATGCATGGAGCTGGGTTCGATTGCCCCGATGCCATACGCAAGGACGATACCGAGCATAAATGCCGCGGTCAATTTGCCACGGTCGTGGCTGTGAAAGTGGACCTCGGGCAGCAAGTCGCTAAGGGCAATACAGATAAACGCGCCGGCTGAGAACGCCAGCGCCGCACCTACCAGTACCTCGGGGCTGCCAGTGAGCGAATCGATGCCAAAGTAAAATGCCAGCGCCCCCAGAGGGCACAACAGCGCAAACGCCAGGTTGGTTGCCAGCCGGGCGCGTGGGCTCCAGCCGCCCGCTTCCATCACCGAGGTAATCGACATCGCATCAAGTGGTTTGTGCAGCAAAATCGCCAGGAATACGCCGAAACCGGCCAGTACAGTGGTATGCGAGTGAGACTCACCCACCATGACCGCACCCAGCGCCACGCCGTCAATGAGTGTGTGCACGCCCAGGCCCAGGGCAATCCCCACCCAGCTGAGGCTGTGCACGCCCTCCTGGCCATTAACATGGCCATGACTGTGCCCATGGCCATGCTCATAATGAACGCCCTCCTCCAGGCTGAAATCGTGCTGGTGGAAGTGAAACATGCGCAACATCAGCAACATGCCAATCAATCCGAGCATTAACCACCAGACCGAGCGATCGACACTGCCCTGCTCCAACGCGATGCTGTGTGGCAACAGGTGATAGAACGCCACACCCAGCATCAACCCTGACACCAGGCTCATCATCAGCTGGGTACGCGTGTGGGTCATCTTTACCCAATTCGGCAACTGCCCCCCCGCCAGGGAGAAGCAGGCAATGGCTACGCAGTAAGCCAACAATAACAGTACGGGTGAGCCCGACATGACCAGAATAGTGCCCCGAGGTGGAAACCGCGCATTATTCCACAATCGGTCATGCGCCGCAGTATATGATCGTTTTCATCAGCTGAGGGGGCGGTGCAGGACATTGACGGCGAGACTAACGATCATTAGTTTATAACAAACCCAAGTATCCGTAGCAGGCCCTGACATGTCTCTGTACGAACCGATTGAATCCAACGACTCACGCCGCCACCTGCAATTGCGCAGCCCGGTGACCCTCGAGCCCACCGGCGAACTGGTGTGCGCCAATAGTGAAGATGTCGCCGCGGCCATCCAGAAGGCCCGCGCCGCACAGCCGGCATGGGCAGCAACCAGCATGAAGGCACGCGCAGCTATCGTCGAAAAGGCGCTGCAGATTCTTCTGGAGCGCCAGGACGAAGTCATCGACACTGTGGTCAGCGAAACCGGCAAGGCGCGCACCGATGCGATGAGCATGGAAGTTTTTTCCGTGGCCGACCAGCTCTGCTACTACGCCAAGAACGCCGAGAAATTCCTTGCCCCCCGCAAGCGCAAGGCCCACGGCCTGATAGGCATCATGAAACAACTCCGCATCGTCTATAAACCGCTGGGTGTCGTGGGCCTGATCACGCCCTGGAATGGACCGTTTGTACTGGTAATGAACCAGGCAGCGCAGGCGATCCTGGCGGGTAATACCGTGGTAGCCAAGGGCTCAGAAGTCACCCCCTATTCTGCAAAACTTGCTGAGGATATCTTCCGCCAGGCAGGCCTGCCTGATGGCGTATTGCAGGTACTGCTGGGCGATGGGGAAACCGGTGCTGCCATTGTTCGCGGTGGCGTCGACAAAGTTTCCTTTACCGGCAGCGTCGCCACCGGCAAGAAAGTGGCCGTGGCCTGCGCCGAACAGTTGATTCCCGTATCCCTGGAACTGGGCGGTAACGACGCCATGATTGTCTGCGCTGACGCGGACCTTGATCGTGCCGCCGACGGTGCGTGGGTGGGCTCATGCATGAACACTGGCCACTACTGCTGCGGTACCGAGCGCATCTATGTCGTTAAAGAAGTCTACGACGAGTTCCTGCAAAAGGTCCTGGAGAGAGGCAAAGGCCTGCGTCAGGGCAGCGAGCATGGCTGGAATGAAGACGTCGGCGCTGTGTTCTGGGATCGGCAAATGGCTATCATCGAAGCCCACGTCGAAGACGCCCGGGCCAAGGGCGCCAACATTCTCATGGGCGGCAAGCGCAATCCGGATCTTCCCGGCCTATACTACGAACCCACGGTGATCACAGAGGTCGACAACAGCATGGATATCATGCTGCTGGAGACCTTTGGTCCGATTCTCTGCATCCAGAAAGTCGACACTGAAGAGGAAGCTCTGCGCCTGGCCAATGATTCCGAATTCGGCCTCAACGGCAATGTCTGGACCCAGGACAAAGACAAGGGCTATCGCCTCGCCGCAGCCATCGACACCGGCGCCTGCTCGGTGAACGATATGGCCGTCAGCTACGGCATTCCCGCCGCCCCCTTTGGCGGTAAGAAGAATTCTGGCCTGGGCCAGGTCAACGGCAAGAAAGGCCTGCGCGGTTACACCCATGAAATGCCGATTGTCATCGACCGCTTCGGCGGCAAGATGCAAAACGGCTACCCCTACAGCGCTGACAGTGCCGAAGGCATGAAAAAGCTCATGAATTTCCTGTGGGTGAAGACGCCTCTGGGACGCTGGATGAGCTAATACCGGTGCGGGTTCAGCGCCTGTGCTAAAACAGGCGCTGATAGCTCAGGGAGAATACGTCGAAATCTTCTTCGGCGTCATTGGCTGAGCCCGCGGCATAGCTGAATTTCAGGACCTGACCGCGGGCCATTGGCCACACCACCGTGGCGCCGTACTTGGAATCCCGCTTCAAATCATCCAGGCGCCGGCCGTCGATTTTGCTGCGCCCGCCGCGATAACCGTTCAAATCCAGCGACGCCCAGAATCCCGGCGAAAAGCGATGCACAAGGTGCGCCTGCACCGTATACACGTCATCCTGCTCGCGGCGCAGGCCGAGAAAGTCGTCGTTATCGCCAAACATCCAGGCACCGGCAGCGACCTCAATCAGCCACTGGCGCTGCAGCGGCAACATATAACCCACCTCGGCGCGCGCCGCCCAGCGGTTTGCGCCCACGTTAACGAGCTGGTCGTTGTCATAGTTACCGGTTGGCGCCACCACCTTGAGGCTAGCGCCAACAATGGGTGACGGGGCTTCGCGCATCGCGGCGAACTCTTCCCGGGACTTGGTCGGCGCCCCCAGCAGATTTATCGAGAACGTGGCGGAGATATCGCCCACGCCCTTGTAATCCTGCTCCAGCAGGCCCATCTCCTCGTGCTCAACCCGGGTATTGCCATCGGAATAAGGTAGCTCGACGATAAAGTTCGCGGAGCGGCCAAACAGGGAAATCGTGCGCAGGTAGTCGAGATAGCCCGTAGTAATACGGGAGTCCACCCCCGTCAGGGGCAGTGAGGGATCGGGGACCGTATCGCCCGAGTGGTGCAGCACCCCCATGGTCAACACCTGTGTGCCCTTGGGCGCGGGCCAGTAGGCACGAGGCGTGAGCTCCTGAGCCAGACTCACACCACTTGCCAGTGACAGAATCGCAGCAAGAAAGCTTCTCATACCACTATTATGGTCGCCCCTCCGGCACAGGGCAATTTCAGAGGCACCCTAACTTTGGCGACTCTCCAGCAGGCGCCGCAGGCCCTGTATTTCGTCGCGCAGTTCAGCCAGGGTAGGTTCACCGGCGGCCAGCGCCTCTTCCCGGGCCTGAGCCTGGTGCTCTTCCTCCAGTACGTTCACCACGATACCGATGATCATATTCAGGAAAGCGAAGGCCGAGAGGAAAATGAAGCTCAGGTAGAACGACCAACTGAGCGGATAAATCGCCATGGTTTCATACATGACATCAGTCCAGTCCTCAAACGTCATAATCCGGAACAGGGTGAGCATACTGATGGAAATATCGCCCCAGAGTTCGGGGTTAATGGCGGCAAAGAATGTGCTGCCCAAGGCCGCGTAGATGTAGAAAATAATAAACATCATCAGCATGACATAGCCCAGCTGTGGCAGGGCCTTGAGCAGTGAATTCAACAGGGTACGCAGTTCGGGAATAATCGATACCATGCGCAACACCCGGAAAATCCTCACCAGCCGGCCGATCAGGGCGAGTTCGGAATCTTCAATGGGTATCAGGCTGACCGCCACAATCAGCGTATCAAATACGTTCCAGCCACTACGAAAAAATTGCCGCCGATCACTCTCCCCCAGAAAACGGACGACAATTTCGACGGCGAAAAACAGCGTAATCCCCCAGTCCATGATGACGATGGCCTGGTTCGCCAGCGGTGGTAGCGGATAGGTCTTCACTCCGATCACCAGGGCCGAGATCAGGATGACGCTAATAACCAGGAGTTCAAACAATTTATTACTGCGCAGGCGTTCAAACTTAGCCTGCCAGACATCGGTCCGGGCACTCATTTCAGGGATTAACTCTCACAGGAAGGACAACAACAGCTAGCGCCCATTCTAATAAATTTACCCCGTCACTGCACCGACACATTTTCGTAGCAATATCGTCACTGAATAGACACGCCGCTGCAAAATTCGCGCTCTAGGCTGGCCTGATCAATTGTTCACATCAGGAAACAAAAGGAAAGACCGCATGACCTTCGCCAAACAAACCCTCGCCACCGCCATTGGCTACGCTGCCCTTGTTGCCTCGGCTCACTCAGCGCCCTTTGTAGTAACCAGTGCAGCCGACAGCGGCCCCGGTTCACTACGCACCGCCCTGGCCAATGGCGCAACGCACATTACGATCGCCGAAGGCGTGGGGGATATCGGTATCAGCGACACACTGGTTTATGAACACAGCGATGCCCTCACTATCGTGGGTAATGGCCAGACGATTTCCGGCGGTGGTGCAGGCAACACGCTGCTGGAAATTACCCAGGGAGCGAACTTAAAAATTTCCAATCTCAGCTTTGAAGACCAACCTGCAGGCGGCTGGCAAATCATGCAGGGCGGCGGCAACGGCATTCTTGTGAGTGTTCCCGTGACCCGCCAGGGTATGGTGGAACTGACGCTGAATAATGTCAGCGTCAGTCATACAGGCGACCATGGCGTTCACGTCTTCGATTGCGACCTCGCAGACTGTGGTGCCGGCAGTGGCGGCGGCGGCAATGGCTCGCCCGCGTCGGTCAGTGTCACCCTGTCTCGCGTCCATGTCGATTCGGTCGGTACCGGCCAGTTCGACGCGGACGGTGTCCGGGTGGACGAACGCGGCGACGGCAGTATTTTCTTCCGGGCACGCCATTCCATTTTCGAAAATGTTGGCGCAGATGGCATCGAACTGGATGAAGGCGACGATGGCGATGTCAGCATTGCGGCACAGTGGCTAACTCTCAAGGCCAACGGTCATTACTGCGCAGCGATTACCGACCTGGAAAACCCCGAAGACCCGACTTGTGTTGAGGACGATGATGGCGAACTCGTGCTGGACCTCGACGACGGGTTTGACATTGATGAAGCGGGGCCAGGCTCTATTGTGGGCCAGATTGGCAACAGCGCACTGAGCTTTAATATGGACGAAGGCCTGGACTTCGATGAAGAAGGCCCGGGTGGCTTTGACATTAAGGTGCAACGGGTTGCAGCTTTCGGCAACGCAGATGAAGGCATAAAAATGAGTGAGGCTGACGAGGGAGATCTCGTCGCCTACCTGCGCCGGGTCGTTATTGTGGATAGCAACGATGACGGTGCGCAACTCGAGGAAGAGGGCCCGGGTACGCTGGGTATCACCATATTAGGATCGCTCTCAACCGAGAACAAGAAGGAAGATTTCAAGGTCACACAGGAGTCGGTGGACGGCGACAGTGATGGAGTACTTGAACTGCGCAACACTATCTTTGACAGCCTGGAGCTGGAGGCCGTCGAGAAACTGTAATGCCCCGGGGGACCGGGCTAGACTGCTATCAATAACAACAAGCAGGAAGCCCGGATGTCTTTCGTCAACGTAGAGTACCCCCACGACGGGGTCTGCCAGATCACCCTCAACCGGCCCGAGCGCATGAACGCCATGGCATTTGATGTCATGGTACCGTTTCGTGAGGCGCTTGAAGCGGCGAGCTTCAACAACGATTTTCGGGTGGTCATTGTGACCGGCGCCGGTGAAGGATTCTGCGCCGGGGCAGATCTGGAAGACCCGGGTTGGCTGGATATTTTCAATGGCCTGACGGTACCGGGCATCGCAAGGCGCGCCATGAAGATTCTCGAGGACGTGGTGCGCACTCTGCAGGATATGCACCAGCCTGTTATCGGCGCCATTAACGGCGCGGCCATCGGCGGTGGNTTTTGCCTCGCCATGGCCACTGATATCCGCATTGCGTCGCATAATGCTTACTTCCGCCCCGCGGGCATTAACAATGGCCTGACCTCCGCAGAGCTGGGCCTGAGTTACCTGCTGCCCCGCGCTATCGGCACCAGCCGCGCCTTCGACATCATGCTGACTGGCCGCGATGTAGACGCCGCAGAGGCCGCAGCCATCGGCCTGGTCTCACGCACGGTAGACCACGAGGCACTCCTTGAAGAATGCTATACCATCGCCGAGCGCATCTGTGGTTTCAGCCGACTGGGCGTGGAAATCAGCAAGCAAATGCTGTGGGCAGGTATGGACGCCGGCAGCCTGCATACCCACATGAACCACGAGAGCCACGCCCAATTGTTTGTACGGATGACCACCGAAAACTTCGAGGAGGCTATCCGCGCACGCAAGCAGGGTCGCAGCCCGGAATTCAAAGACTAGAGGCACAACGCAGGCATTCAGGCCCGGCAATTCGGGGGGCTATTGCGCGCGGCGCATTTACTGTACGATGGTACAGATATAACGATAACACCGAGTTCGATAGGTTACCCAGTGGTAGAAACCCTCACCAGACCCCTGCGCCGGAGCCATGCTCAGAAGCGCGAAGAAACCCGTGGCAAAATTCTCCAGGCAGCCCTGGACATCATCGTCGAGGAAGGCATGCGCAGTGTACGTAATCGTGCCATTGCCAAACGTGCCGGCGTATCCCTTGGCAGTACCACGTACCATTTCAGCAGTATCGAAGACCTGATCATCAGCGCCTTCCAAACCTGGAGTCAGCGCACCCAGATCGGGAGTAACCCTTTTTACCAGGAGACCAGCGAGCTGCTGGCGCCTTTTGGCGAAGGTTCGGTACCGCCAAAGCAGCGTGCCAGTGCCGCCGCATTTATCTTCGAAATTGCCGTGGACTATGTGTTGGACCAACTGACCCGCGGTCGCCAGGACCGGCTGCTGGAGTTGGCGTTCTACCATGAATCTGTGCGCTACCCGGCGTTGCGCGCCATGCTCCATCAAGAGTGGCAGGCGCAACTGAATATACTCGCCAGCATCCACAACGCCATGGGTTCCAATGATCCAGATACCGATGCCATGCTCACCGCAGCGGTTTTCCGCCACCTGGAGAGCACACTTACCCTCGCCGGCAATGAACAGCCCAACAAGCAGTTGATCGACGTCACCCTCAGGCGTCACCTGGCTCAGTGCTTTGATATCGCCATACCCGGTTAGGCCCCACATACATGACACAGTTTGTTGCGTACCTGAGGAATCATCATCTACAGAAGCACGCGTAATAACGCTTAGAACAGCCGCCCACTGCTAGACTGGCTAGATTATCTGTTTGGAACGATCCGGCCATGCCTCTCGCCCTACGCACACAGGATATTGCGCTTTCCAGTTACGATCGCGACTGCCTAGATGGTCGCTGGGGAAGCGCAACGGCAAGGGCCATGCAGTTCGTGGTGCAAACCGCCAAAGCGCTTCAGGCAAGGCGCCTTATCGACGTTAACCACTGTCACCTGGTCGGCCCCTACTACAGCGGCGAGGCTGACCTGACATTCTTGCGGCGGCTCGTTGAAGACGGCGCCCGGGTCAGAGTCCCCACAACACTCAATGCCAGCTCCGCCTGCCTCGCTCACGACTCGCCCAGCCCACCCTGTGACCGCGACGCAGCGGCGAGTGTGGTTGAACTTTATCGGGCCATGGGCTGCGATGCGCAACTCACCTGTGCGCCCTACCAACTACCGGGTCGACCAATGCTAGGCGACACACTGGCCTGGGCGGAATCCAACGCCGTAGTATTCGCCAATTCGGTGCTGGGTGCGCGCACCAACAAGACCGTGCAGTACCTCGATCTCTGCGCGGCACTGACCGGGCGCATACCCGAGTACGGCCTCTACCTGGACGACATGCGTCAACCTACCTGCATTATCGACTGCAGTGCGCTCCCGAATGAAACCTGGCGTACACCGCTAGCGGGAGAACTCATCGGTTTATGGCTGGGCCAGCACTTTGATACCGAGGTGCCGCTGTTGCGGGGGCTAAGCATTAAGCCAAGCGAGGACTACCTGCGCGGGCTGGGTGCCGCTGCCGCAAGCGCGGGGGCCATTTCCCTGTTTCACGTTGCCGGCGTTACACCCGAGGCGGACCAATACCCGGTGTCGCACCTGCACAGCGTGCAGCTGACGACTGAACAGTTGCACACCACAGCGGCGCCCTATCAGGGTACGCCCACGCAAACGGTGAATGCGGTTTGCCTGGGCACACCACACTATTCCCTGGACCAGCTCCGCGCCCTGACAAAGCGCATGATCGCAACGGATACCAGGGCGACCATTCCTGTATTTGTTACCACCTCGCGTTACAACCGCGATCAGTTACACAGTGAGTTATTGGCCGGTGAGCTGGCAACGCGCGGCGTAACCCTGGTGGTCGATGCCTGCAGTTACTATCGCGGTGTGATTCCCAACCCGCAAGGGACAGTTCTGACCGATTCCGCCAAGTGGGCTTACTACGGCTCAGGCAACCTGAATATCGCCACGGTTCTGGGTGACCTGAATGACTGCCTGGCCACGGCCAGCAGCGGACACCTACAACGCCTGGGGGACAGCCCATGGCTTTAGGTATTGCATTGGACATGTTAGTCGATGGCAGCGCTGAGGGCAGGCTCATGGTGCTCTCACAGGGACTGAGCTTCTGGGGCGGGCTAGAACCGGCGTCAGGCATGATCGTCGATAACCAACACCCACAGCGTGGCGCCTGTGTGGGTTCGCGCATTCTGGTGCTACCCGCGCCGCGCGGCAGTACTGCGGCTCCCGGCGCACTGCTGGAATGTCTCGCTGCCGGAAGGGGCCCCGCCGCCATTGTGCTCGCCTACAGCGACCCCACCGCCGTTGCCGCCGTGCTCGCGGCCAGCATGATCGATCTGCCGGCGATTCCCGTGGCGCTGATTGCGAACACCGATGTGCTCGCACAACTTCCCGATGGCCAACAAGCCCTGGTGAGCCAGGGTCAGCTCATGCTCCGCTAAGCGGGATGATCCTGATGCAGTTGCACCATCAGGGAGCGCGCCATCATGTATCCCACTGCCAGTAACGGCACCGACACTACAATGGTGGTGGAGAGAATCACCTTGAGCCCGCCATCGACAAACATCAGTGTTATGGGGAGCACACCCAGGGCGCAGGCCCAGAACATCCGCAAGCCACGCGCGGGGTTTTCGCCCGCGTGCAGTTCCATGGTGGACACGGACGCCAACGTATAGGACGCCGAGTCATAAGTAGTGGCCAGAAACACCACCGCCACGACAACAAAAACGGCCAGGGCCAGGGTGCCCAGCGGCAGACTGCTGAATACCGCAACAATGGCCACTGCAGCGCTTTCCTCACTCATCAATGTGGTGACCGGCACCAGATTGTTCAGGTCCAGATGCATGGCGTAGTTGCCGAATACGATAAAGAACAGCCAGGCCCCTGCACTACCGAACGCGAGCATGCCACCAATGACTTCGCGAATTGTGCGGCCGTAGGAAATACGCGTCACAAAGATACCCACGAAAGGTGCGTAGGCAATCCACCATGCCCAGTAGAATATGGTCCAGTCTTCGACAAAGCGGGTGTTCTCTACCGGGTCGGTCCAGGTCGCCATGCGCACGAAGTTCTGCACCATCAGACCGATACCGTTCGTACCCATCTTGAGAATGAACAGCGTCGGCCCCACCGCCAGTACAAAAAACAACAGTGTCATCGCCAGCCAGAAATTGAAATCTGACAGCTTCTTGATGCCTCGCTCGAGGCCCAGATAAGCACTGGTACCGAACACGCCAATACAAAGCACAACAACAAGCGCTTCAAGCACGAAGTCATGGGAGACACCCAGCAATTCAGCCAAACTGGCGGCGATCATCGGCGAGGACAAACCCAGCGACGTACCCGTGCCACCAATCAGGTTAATCATGAAGAAGAAGTCGAGCAGGCGGCCGCGTTTACTGGTCACGCCCCCCGGCAGAAAATGCAGGCAACCGGTGGACAACCGCAGGTAGGGAATTTTGCGCACGTAAAAAGGATACGCAATGGCCAATGCCGGCAGGCAATAAAAACCCCAGGCGCTGAAGCCCCAGTGAAACAAGCCATAACTCGCCGCCCACTCTACGGCCTCAGAACTGCGCGCCTCAACACCAAAGGGCGGCGTATCAATATAATACCCCCACTCAATGACCGCCCAGTAGAGTAAACCGGCGCCAATACCAGTACTGAAGAGCATGGCCACCCAGCTGAGGGTACTGAACTCGGGCCGACTATCCGCCTCGCCGAGGCGAACTTTGCCAAAGCGCCCGAAGGCGAGATAAAGCAGAAATACCAGTACCGCGACCCCGTACCACTGATACAGAAAGCCCAGGTTCTGGGTGAGGCTGTCATACGCTGCCTGAATCAATACGCCAGCCTGTTGCGGCGCGACCCACATGGGCACCACCAGTATGGCGATCGTGAACAGCGTTGCCCCGAAGGCCCAGCGGTCGATACTTCCCTTGCTTGCGTCTGTCATGCGCCCTCCGCGGCGTCTTTTTCTTTCAGTATGCCGCAAAGTGACGCACTGGGGTGGGCTATTGCCGAGATTTGGGTATCAAGCTGCATGACCTGCCCTGCAATGGGCTTGAACGCAGGCCATGAGGGCTTGTCATCGCCGTTGGGATTCCCGCTGCGAGCGAAGTTCATCCAGTAGTCCATCATGGCGCTGGTCAGCGCGCGATCTTGCGCCGCCGTCGGCAGCCAGCTGTCGTGCGTATTAAATACATAGGGCAACTCGGCGCCGTGATAAGCGCCCATACCCTCGGCCTTGTGCCCCGGCCGTACCCGCGAGAAATAGTAAACCCAGGTATTGGCACCGACCTCTGCCAATCCCTCTGCGAGGTCCATAGAAGGACACACATAAACACCGGCGGTAATCAGCCGGTCGAGAGCCTGCGCCTCATCTAACCCCTCGACGGCAGCGCGAGCGCGATCGTGCAATGGCTCGGGCAGGTTTTGCTGCAGCCAGTTATCGAGCGTCTCGTCCGCTGACAGATAGATTTTCCATTCATCCGCGTTGCTGCCAATGAGCAGGTCAATGGCCGGTAACTTGTCCGCAGCCAGTTGATCGGATAACGGCAGTGGCACGACCGTATCACCGGCCACAGGATCGAAACCGCTGTCGGCGTAAACCGCTTTCGCCAGCGTGTCCAGCTGCGACGCCGGCAGCGCACGCAGCCCCGCCAGATCCTCGACATTGGCCGCCTGCTGTAATGCAAGCCCCTGCTGCTGACCGGTCTCCAGACTGGGCAGTTCGCGGATGGCCCAACCAGCGCTCTGGTGTATCAGCCGCTGAAACAACAAGTTCGCCTCAGGCATCACCAGCAACATAGAGATATTCGACGCACCTGCCGATTCACCCATTACCGTGACCCGCTCACTGTCAGCGCCAAGCTCGGGTGCCCAGGTGCGCACCCAGCGTAGGGCTGCCACAATATCCTGCAGGCCGAAGTTGCTATTCGCCAGCTCCGGGTGGGCAAAGAAACCAAAGGGCCCCAAACGGTAGGCAACCGTAATGACAACAGCACCGCGGGACGCCAACTCATGGCCGAAATAGTTGGGCTCGTAAGACCAGCCGCCGGCGTTGCTGCCGCCGTGCACATATACAATCACCGGCAGCGTCTCGTCGCCGCGCTCGGCGGGCCGCCATACGTTCAGGTAGAGGCAATCCTCACTTACCGCCGGTGCCATTACCTCGTCGGGGTTGCCACCAAAACCCTCAACCACACCGCGATACCAATTGGTAATGTGATCGCCCTGGAAACAAGCAGGCGCAAAGGCATCCGCCGCTAGCTTGCCGGCGGGGTATTCAGGAGGACGGGGAGATTGCCAGCGCAGTTCACCTACCGGTGGCTGGGCGAAAGGCAGCCCGAGAAACGCATCTACCGCACCCTGTTGCGCACTAACGCCCTGAAACCGGGCTTCGCCCAGCACCAGTTCCGGTACAGGTGCAGCCACTACTGGCGATGCCAGTCCACCTAACAACGCCAGCAATGACAGACATTTACGCATCAGTCGTTGATGCGTACCACGACACAACCGCCGAAGCCTCCCTGCTCGATCAACTCGTGGGAGCGCGCCATCTCAGCGAACGGCACACTGTGCGCGATGCGGTGCTGGAGACGACCGGCGGCCAGGGCCTCAAAGGTATCGCGAATGGCATCCTCTTTTGCCTGCTCGGGCATGGCGTACACAATCACCATGCGCAGCGTCAGGTCCATAAACATCATGTCGCGGAACGGTAGACTGGGTTCGGGCACCACGGTAGATGAATAAGTCGCAATAGTTGCACCAATGCGCACACATTTAAGCACTTCGGGCAGGTTAACACCGAACTCGACTTCAACCACGCGGTCGACCTTCTCGCCGCCATTGGCAGCGACCACCTGCTCGCCCCAGTTTTCTTCGCGGTGGTTGACCACCTCGCTGGCACCCATGTCACGACACAGGGCCGCATCGGCATCGTTACTGGCTGTGGCGATTACCCGGGCACCCGCATGGGCAGCCCATTGAATGGCGTAATAGCCAACACGCCCGGCGCCACCGGTCACGAGAATGGTCTGTCCATTCACGTCACCGTCGGCAAACACACAGCGGTGCGCTGTCATCATCGGAATACCGATACACGCTCCCACCTCAAACGACGCCTCGTCGGGAAGCTTCGGTGCCAGGGCAGCATCCAGTGCAACATACTCTGCAGCTGTGCCCAGACGTCGGCCGTACTGCGCCTGGTAGACAAATACGCGCTCACCGATCCGGCTTGCGTCTACGCCTTCGCCCACGGCTTCGATTACCCCGGCACCATCGCTGTGGGGAATCACCAGCCCACCATCGAGCAGATTGGGAAACGCGCCAGCGCGCTTCTTGACGTCGGATGGGTTGACCCCCGTGGTGTGCAAACGCACCAAAACCTCGCCGGGGGCGGGTTGCGGGGTGGGTTGTTCGCCCAGGATCAATGCATCCTGCGCCGAGCCAAAGCTTTCAAACCAGGCTGCTTTCATAGTGGTAACTCCTTACAGAAATCGGTTTAGTCCAACCAGTTGGAAAGACCTTCAGTATGACCATCAATACCCATAGCCTGGCCGGAGATGGAGTGGCCGGCCGATGAGCAGAGGAAGCGCACGGTTTCGGCAATATCGCTGGCCTCCACAAACAGGCGCATTGAACTCTGGCGCTGATAAACGTCGCGGATCTCGTCGGGACTGACACCGCGCTCGGCGGCGTCTTTGTTGATGACATTTTCAATGCGCGGGCCGTTAACGCTGCCAGGGCACAGGGCGTTGACGTTAACACCGTCCGGGCCAAGTTCCATAGCCCAGGTTTTCGTCAGGCCGATCAGGCCCCATTTTGCTGCGCTATAGGCCGAGCGCAGCGGGAAGCCAAACAAAGCTGCGTTGGAGGCCATGTTCACAATGCTGCCGCGGCTTTGTTTAAGCAGCGGAACCGCGAGGCGGGTCACGTAAAAGGCGCTGTTCAAATCCACGGCGATGGTGCGATCCCAATCCTCAGGGGCGATATCCTCGACCGCCGCGGTGGGGCCGGCAATGCCCACGTTGTTCACCAGTATGTCCAGGCGATCGTAGTGCTGCCTGATATCCGCAAACAAGCCCTCTACCTGGCTAGCATCCGCCACATCACAACAGCTGGTGGTCACATCGGCCAGCTCTTCACGGCAAGCGGCGAGCGCTGCCTCATCAAGATCGCAAACATGAACACTGGCGCCATCAGCCAGCAGGCACTCGGCGATTGCACGCCCGATACCGGACGCACCGGCTGTCACCAGGGCTACTCGCTTTTCACTCATTCTTATATTCTTCCTCTGGCCGAAACCCGGCTCTGATAGTGCGCCCATGCTCGCAGCCGACCCGCCGCCGGGCAAATGAATATATTCCATGCATACATGAATTATACTCATCATTTTTTCATCAGAAAGCTATCGTGTATGCTATCGGCAACGAACTACACCCTAAAAAATCTAATTTGAGAGTGTTATGTCAGGATTCCAGCAGCGACGCAAATTACCGCCCCTGAATGCGCTGCGCGCGTTCGAAGCCGCCGCCCGACACCAGAGTTTCAAGGAGGCCGCAGAGGAATTGGCGGTATCCCAATCTGCGGTTAGCCACCAGATCAAAGCCCTGGAAGAATACCTGTCGACGTCACTGTTTACCCGGCGTACCCGGGCGGTGGAACTCACCCGCAAAGGCAAGCTGCTCTATCCTATTCTGCGCAATGCCTTCGACAGCATCTGGGAAGGCACCCAGATGCTGCTGGAAGAAACCTCAGTGTCAGTGCTAACACTGCATGTGTATTCCACATTTACCATGCGCTGGCTGCTACCGCGCCTGCCGCGCTTTCAGGAAGCGAACCCGAACATTCAGGTCAGGCTCCATACCTCACAGGCCGATGTTAACTTCGCCCAGGAGGATATTGATGCCGCAATCATGGTGGGCCACCCCTCCGACAGTAACCTGCACTACGACTACCTGTTCGACTGCGAACTATTCCCTGTGTGCAGCCCCGGCTATCTGGAGAAACACGGCCCGATCAACGCCCCCCAGGAGCTGGCGAACCATCCGATTCTGCAGGTGTACCCATCAGCGGGTGACTGGCACGTGTGGCTGGAGGGCAATGAGGTAACGGGTGTGGCACCCGATTCAGGCCTGCAACTGGAGAGCTACGATGTGGCCTTATCGAGCGCCGTTCAGGGGATTGGCATTGCTCTGGGACAACAACCCTACCTGGAAGGCGAACTGGAAACCGGCGATCTGGTGGAGCTTTTTCCCGAACTGCGTCTGCCCAATACCAACCGCTGGTATCTCGCCTGCCGCACCGAAAAGCGCGACACCGCCAAACTGGAGGCGCTGCGTCAGTGGCTGATCAGCGAAGTGGAGAGCGACCCCAACCTGCCTCAGCTCTCCAAGGGATAACGTTGTAGCACAGGCCCAAGCGCCTCCTTCAGTGGATCCAGCCATTCCTCAAAAGGCCTCCAGCGATCCATGCCGCTGCGATTGATTGGCTGACGCACCTGCTCGGAACTCGCGGTGCGCACGGTGCGGGTGTTGTCATGGAAATTCAGGCAGGCCTCTTCAAAAGGCAGGCCGCAATAATTGAGTAAGCGACGCACCTGGTTTTCGGTATCCGCGACCATCTCCTCATACTGGACGCGCAGCACCCGCCCGGGGAGCACCGCATCCCAGTGATCCATCAGTTCAACATACTCGCGATAGTACTGACCGATGCGTTGCTGTCCGTAGGTAAATCCCTGACCGGAGGCGAACAGCTGTTTAAAGCCGCTGAAACAGCAATCCATAGGATGGCGACGAGCATCAATGATGCGCGCGTTTGGCAGCACCAGCTGAATCAGACCCACGTGGACAAAATTGTTTGGCATCTTGTCGATAAAATAGGGCGCATCGGTGACGCGCTGCACGGCGGTATTATCGATGTAGCTCTGCCCCATCTGCGCCAGCTGATCAGCACTCGATTCCGCAAGCGCCTCCGGATAACGGGAAGGATCGTCGCGCCGCTGCTTGGCTGCGATTTTGCGCGCCAGGGCCATCATATCTGCCAGTTCCGCCGTACCTTCCACCTGTGAGTGGCTGGCCAAGATCTGCTCGATCAGGGTCGAGCCGGCCCGGGGTAATCCCACCACAAAAATGGGATCAGGCGCCTCACAGCCCTGCCCCTGGTGCGCAGCGAAACGCTCAGGCGTAAAAAACTCACGCAGCCGCAGACATTCATCGTGAAACGCACGACCATCCCAGGGCACATTGCGACCACGCACCTGGTTGCCTTTTACATAGGCGGCCATGGCGGCACGGTAGTCCTTGCGGTCCTCGCGGGCTTTGCCCAGAGAGAACAACAGGTGGTAGTAGTCGCGGAAAGGACACTGCTTGTTCTGCAACAGTGATTCAATGTGTTCAATTTGCGCATCGGTGAAACGGTAGGTTTTGAGATTGGCCAGGCTCCAGTAGGCCTCGCCCACACCGCCATCGAGCTCGATACAACGCTCATAGGCCACGATGCACTCATCAACCCGGCCAACCGCGCGCAGGGCATGCCCATAGCTCAAGTGAGCCTGGCGGTGATCCGGATGAAGCTCAATGATTTTTTCAAACAGCGGAATAGCTTGGTCGTGCTCATTAATTTCCACCAGATTCGCTGCCTTGAGCGTAATCCAGGCAGCGCGATCCGGCTCTTTGGCCAGCAGCTGATCCAGCTGCAAAAGCGCGTCGGCATAGCGATGACGTTTGTACAACGCATTCGCCCAGGCAAATCGAGCCGCGTCGTAATCTGGCGCCAGCTCTACCGCGCGGGCAAGCAGCCGCTCTGCATCGCGCAGTGCACCGAGCGACAGCCCCACTTCACCCAGCATGCGAATGCCGTTCACATCCACGGGATTATCGTGCACATAAGGGCGCAGAATAGCCTCGGCTTTGGCCAGTTCGCCCGCCACGATATGCGCTGTTGCGGCTCGCAATGGCTCTGGCAGGCTTTGTTTATCAGTTTCGATCTTCACTCGGATACTCGCGAACTCAGGTAAGACGCCAGTCTATGGGGGCAGCGCAGAAAAAAAAACCGCCGGTGATCCTACCGGCGGCTTCTCGGTCAGGCCTGGCCTGTTAGTCGAAGCGCATACCGAAGCTAACGCCAATGGTACGCGGCTTGTTGACGGTAACCAGGCGCTGGATATCGACGCTATTGATATACAGCTCCGCCACTTCATCAGTGAGGTTTTCACCGAAGAGCGTAGCGTGCCAGCCATCGCCTTCCACGCGCAGGCTTGCATTCAACAGGCCATAGTCATCCATCTTCTCGCGATTAGAGAGGAACAAATCGTTGTACATCTCATCGGTATACGCGTAGTTCAGCTGCACCGAGGAAGGCATGCTGAACATATCGAAGCTGTAACGCGCGGTCGCGGTGTACTTATTGTCAGGCGTAAACGGCAAATCCTGCCCGTCTTCGGCGTCCGGCGTTGTTGAGCTATCGTTGGCAAAATAATCTTCCGTCAGCTCCGCCTGATTGTAGGCGTAAGCCAGAGACAACTCGAGATTTTCGGTGGCGAGGAACGTAGTATCGAACTCAAAGCCAAGGCTCTCTGCCGTACCAACATTATCCACCAGGCCCAGCAGCGAAATGTCCGGGTTGAAGAAGCCCAGCTGGATATCGTCCCACTCCATAAAGTAGGCGGCGCCATTCAAACGCCAGCGGCCATCCAGCAAGGTGCTCTTAAAGCCCAATTCATAACTATCCAGGAAGTCGGGGTCGTAAGTTTCACCGACACCCGGCGAACGGTTTGCACCACCCGCGCGATAGCCTTCCGCATAGGTAGCGTACACCATGACATCTTCAGAGACATCGTAACTCAAGCTCAGCTTAGCAGTGCCGTCATCGTAGGAAGCTTTGCTGTCGACGTTATCCGGTGGGCGTGTATCAGAGAACGTATAGCAGCAATTAGGCCACCACACGGTCCCTACAAAGCCCTCCAACGTGGTTTCGCCATCAAAGTAGCGATAGCCAACTGTGGCAGAGAAGTCCTCTGTAAATCGATATGTGAGTTCACCGAAGACCGAAACTTCCGAGTCCTCCCGCACCTGGTCGGTCTGGAAGTAGAGATCATCCTCTACCGCTGCGCCGGGGTTGATCGTAGGCACAGACCAGCGACTATCAAAGGCAGTCTCCTGCTCGGAGTAGAACGTACCGACAATCCAATCGACCCGATCACCCTGCGAGGCCAAGCGCAGCTCGTGCGTCTGGAAGGTCAGCTCAGAGTGGTTAGAATACTGAATACTCGGGTCCACACAAGGGCCAAAGTAAGAAACGTAACACGTGTAATATGCCTCTACAGCACCATCAATGGAATAGTGCGAATAGTCGTTGTAAGTATCAAAGTCGCGATCCAAATACGAACCCGCATAGGTCAGATCGGCAAAACCCAGATCGCCCTCAACGGTCAGTGCAAATTGCGCCCACTCGTCTTCCTGGCGATCATCGAAGAAGCGGTCGACCTCAAAATCATCAAATTCTTCTGGGTCGTGGTCCCAGACACCCTCAGCCTCCAACTCCTGATACATGGCGCTGGCAGTAGCCGTCCAGCTATCATTTAGGTCAACGAGCAGTGCCGCGCGCAGGCCCCGCTTTTCCGAGGTGTTGAAATCGTCTTCAACATAACCCTCGTTGCTCCGGGTAATTCCGCTAAGTGGATAGGTAATCGTATCGGGAACGGCGTCGATGTAGCCGCCGTCATCGTCCCACCACGCCGTCAGGCGCAACGCGGCAGCATCACCGAGAGGCATATTGAGAAAGCCCTCAGCCATATAGCCATTGTCACCCTCAGAAATCGTTTCCGCGGTGAGGTCAAAGCCCGCGTCAAACGCCTCTGGGTCAGGTTTGTTGGTAATGATGCGCAGGTTACCCGCCTGGGAAGCTGCGCCGTACAGCGTCCCCTGGGGCCCCATGAGCACTTCGATGCGCTCGACGTCGTAGACATGAACATCCAGGTTGAAACCAATAGCCGTGACCGGCTGCTCATTCAGGTATATCGCAACAGAGGGTCCTTGCAGTGACTGGTTACCGTTGCCGCCATCTGAGATGCCGCGCATGAATAGATTAGCCTGGCCTGGGCGTCGCTGAGCGAACGATACCGACGGCAACTGCATCACGTAATCCTGGAAATTGGTGATATTCAGGTCATCGAGATCACTTTGACCCAGAGCGGTGATGCTAATCGGCACGTCCTGCATACTCGCTGAGCGCTTGGTAGCGGTGACCACCACCTCCTCCAGCTGCATCGATTCCTGTGCCTGAGCAACAGGTACACCTGCAACTGCGGCGATCAAACCGGCCCGGGCGATCTGGCCCACACTTTGCGACAAGCGGTGACGAGTAAAGGGGACGGACTTCGGTTGGCGAGGGTTGGTCTTGCGCGCCATAGAATTTCTCCGGTGTTTATAGTTATTCGGCAGGTGTTTTATTCACCTGCTCTCAGGTTACGTTTGCTCACCGGCGTGACGCAAACGAGTAATTCTTCATAATACATTAGAAAAAATAACCCATCAATTTCTGCGCTGAGGAATTGGCAGTTAATCTGTAACAATAACCGAGACACCGGCGCAGGGTTCGCTCTGGTAAACCGTCTCACGCAGCCCGGTGGCGGCAAAATAGCGCTTGTTGACCTCCTGTAGCGCTGAATCAACAAGGTCTTTGGCCAGTAACGCAACGACACAGCCGCCAAAACCGCCGCCGGTCATCCGCGCCCCACCGCGCTCACCCGCCACCTCAGACAGCGTCTCGACCAGCAGGTCGATTTCCGGCGTGGTGATTTCAAACAAATCACGCATGGAGGCGTGGCTGGCCGCCATCAACTGCCCGAGCCGCGGCAGATCACCCTGCTCCAATGCAGCGACGGTATCCAGCACCCGCTGATTTTCCTCGAGTACGTGCTGAGCGCGCTTTCTCGCGACGGGTTCCAGCTCAGAGGCCCGCGCCGCAAATTGGGCGGGGTCTAACTGGCGCAGACTGCTGACGCCAAAGTGAGCTGCTACCGCTTCACACTGCTCTCGGCGCGTGTTGTATTCGCTATCGACCAGTCCGCGCTGAACGTTCGAATTAATCATGACCAGCCGCAGGGAATCCGGTAAGAGGACCGGCGTTATGGCAAGATCCTGGCAATCGATCAGCAACGCCTGCCCGTCGACACCAGCAGCGCTGATCAGTTGATCCATAATGCCACAGGCACAGCCGACAAAGTCATTCTCTGCAGCCTGTCCGATAAGGGCCAACTCCAGAGGGGGAGCATCGAGATCGCTGGCGACCAGCATAGCCTTGGCAAGGCCTACCTCCAGCGCGGCGGATGAGCTCAGACCAGCCCCCTGAGGCACATTGCCTGTGATGGCGATATCGCAGCCCCGCAGAGCGTAGTCACGCCGGATCAGCTCCACCGCGACACCACGCACATAGTTGCTCCACTGCTGCTGTGGGTGATGGTCTATCGGCTGCTGTAAATCAAAGGCGTCGCGCTGCAACTCCCAGTCCAGCGCAATCACATTGACATGTGAATCCTGCCGGGGGCTGATGGCCACCAGTGTTTCATAGGAAATCGCACAGGGCAGCACATAGCCCGCGTTGTAATCGGTGTGTTCGCCAATCAGATTGACTCTGCCAGGGGCTCGCACCAGCGCCGCAGGGCGGGCACCGAATGTCGACTCGAAGGCCGACAAGATTTGGTCTTGCATGGGTTAGCTTTCCAGATAATGTTTCGCAGGCTGGTCACGCAGCCTGGCAGCGGCCTGCTCAGGTGTGAGGTCTCGCTGCACTTCAGCGAGCATTTCATATCCCACCATGAATTTCTTTACTGTCGCTGAGCGCAACAACGGCGGGTAAAAATGGGCGTGCAACTGCCAGCAACCTCGCGTGTCACGCGCCGGCGCACCATGCCAGCCCATACTGTAGGGAAAAGAACACTTAAACAGATTGTCGTAGCGCGTTGTGAGATCTCGCAGTATCGCTGCCAGCGAGACACGGCGCTCATTGCTCAAAGCGGCGAGATCTGGCGTCGGGACCAATGGCATAAGTAAAGTCTCAAAGGGCCAGCTTGCCCACCAGGGAACCACCGCCAGCCAGTCATCGTTCTGGCACACCACGCGCTCGCCCTGCTCCAACTCGCGGTGGACGTAGTCGAGCAGCAGTGAGGAACCATGCTTCTGTAGATAATCCGCCTGCTGCTCATCTTCGCGCGCGACCAATGTGGGCATAAAGTCACTGGCCCAGATCTGGCCGTGTGGATGGGGGTTCGAGCAGCCGTTAATCGCTCCCTTGTTTTCAAAGATCTGCACCCACCGGTATTGCCTGGACAATTCATCCCATTGTTCGCACCAGGTATCAACCAGCGCCTGCACGCCGCTCACGGGCAATTGAGGCAGCGTAAGATCGTGGCGTTCTGAATAGCAGATCACCCGGCTGACGCCTGATACCGCCTGCATTGCCATGAGCGGGTCATCGCTGCGCTCGGTCAGCCCGGTATCCTGCAGCGCCGCGAAGTCGTTATCGAATACCCAGGGACCGATATAGAGTGGATTCTGCTCGCGATTGACCCGATGATTACCAGGGCACAGATAGCAACTTTCGTCATAAGTTGACGCCTCGGTAGGGACGGCCTCTTCTGTCTGCCCCTGCCAGGGACGTTTGCTGCGGTGAGGAGAGACCAACACCCAATCACCGGTTAGCGGGTTACGCCGGCGATGGGGATTATCTTCCCGATTGAAAGCACCCATTGTTCCATCCTTTCGCAGACTCATTTTGCGACGCCCATTCTACGCTTGCGAGCATTGGTCTGTCGCGGGTACTCTCCTGTTACTCCGTAAAAAAAGCCGTTTTTCATGCCACAATCACCAGCTCCTGAACAGCAATCCATCAGTGCCGTGGTCGCCGCCCTGCGCAATGGGGATATTGGCACTGCCGAAACCCTGTGCCGTAACTATCTAATCGAGAGCCCGGGTTCTGTTCCACACCTGCAACTATTGGCCCGCATCCTGGTTCGCCAAAGCGCGCTACCCCAGGCGCTGGAACAACTGGAGATGGCCATAAAAATCGCGCCGGACTTTGCCCCCCTGTACGAGGACC
The DNA here is from genome assembly GCF_001635445.1 of Halioglobus sp. HI00S01. Classification (NCBI taxonomy): domain Bacteria; kingdom Pseudomonadati; phylum Pseudomonadota; class Gammaproteobacteria; order Cellvibrionales; family Halieaceae; genus Halioglobus; species Halioglobus sp. HI00S01. The sequence goes on along the minus strand of NZ_LWEE01000265.1, from coordinate 160,918 downwards.
TCGGCAGCATACGCGGCATGCAAGGTGATCATCACGCTGCTATCGATGCTCTCAAGCGCGCGGTACAGATTGATCCGGGGCTCAGCTCTGCACACAAGAAACTGGCCCAGGCCCTGCAGGCAACAGGACGTCACAATGAGATCGATGAGGCCATGGAAGGGTTTCTCGATCACAATGCGGACGCCGCACTCGTGGCCACCGGCGCTGAACATTGGCGCGCCGGACGTATGACCGAGGCCGAGGACACACTCAAGAAAGCGCTGCGCTCCAATCCCGACAATGTAGACGCAATGCGTTTCCTGGCCATGGTCTATCACGGTGAGGGCCGCCAGCTCGACGACGCTGAAGCCCTGCTGCGCCGCGCTATTGGCATCGCCCCGGACTTTCACCAGGCGCTGGGCAATCTGGGTCGGATTCTTATTGAGAACGGCAAAACAGAGGAGGCGGCGGAAATTTACGAGCGCTGGGTCGCACTCAAACCTGACAATGACGAGGCCTGGTCAGGCCTGGGACGCGCCCGCGCCCACCTCGGCGAAATCGAAGCAGCGATTGAGGCGTATCGCGAGTCAATCAAGCTTAATCCAGACATCGCCTCGGCTCACATGGCCCTAGCACATATGCTGAAGACCATCGGCCAGCAAGAAGACGCCCTGACGGCGTATCGCGAGTCAATACGCATCAAGCCCAGCCTGGGTGAAAGCTATTGGAGCATGGCCAACCTCAAAATATTCAAGTTCAAACCCGAGGAAGTCACCTCAATGGAGGCTCAGCTGAACACCGAAGAAGTTTCGGAACAAGGTCGGGTCAACTTTCACTTTGCCTTAGGCAAAGCCTACGAAGACCAACGCGATTACGAGCGTGCCTGGCATCACTACCACACGGGCAATCAATTACAGCGCCCACGCGTAGACTACGACCCTGTCGAAAATGACATGCACCTTCGCAAACTTCGCGAGGCATTCAGCGCAGCGCGCTTCGCCGCCAATACCGATGCTGGTTGCGATGCCCCATCACCCATTTTCATTGTAGGCATGCCGCGCTCTGGCTCTACCTTGATTGAACAGATTTTGGCTTCCCACAGCATGGTTGAAGGCACCGCAGAGCTCCCCAATCTCGCTGCGATTGCCACTGGCACAGGTCGGTACCGCCATGACGGCCTGATTTATCCGGGCACCGTTGACGCGCTGACGTCGCGTGATTTCACAGCGTATGGAAAAGAATACCTGCAACAGGTGCAGCGCCATCGGGTTCAGGGTACACCCCATTTTATCGACAAAATGCCCAACAATTTTATTCATGTCGGGTGGATTGCACTCACCCTGCCAAATGCCCGCATCATCAATACCCGACGCCACCCTATGGACAGCTGCCTGGGTGTTTACAAACAGCTGTTTGCCAAGGGCCAGCATTTTACCTACGACATGTTTGAACTCGCCGAGTTCTATCAGGGTTATGTCGACCTTATGGAGTACTGGCACGAGGTTCTGCCAGGTAAAGTGCTCGATGTCCATTATGAGGACACGGTGACAGACCTCGAAGGTCAAGTCAGGCGTATTCTGGATTATTGCGGACTACCCTTTGAGGAAAACTGCCTGCGCTACTACGAAACCGACCGGGCGGTAAAAACCGCCAGCTCCGAACAGGTCAGGCGGCCCATTTACACCAGCGCACTTGGTCTGTGGCGCAACTACGAATCACATCTGGGAGAGTGGCAGGAAGCGATGGCAGATATTATCGACACGCTGCCACCGTCAGTGCGTGCTGCGTCAGGATGATTGCTTCAGGAGAAGGGCCAGACTTCGAGCCCGTGAATAGCGTTTCGCACGTCGGTGGACAGTGACACGCTGAGCAGTGTTTTACCCGACTTCAGATCGTGCACAGACAGTGTCGAAGGTGAAGCCCCTGCCGCTATCAGACCATTACCCAATACGCAAAGGCCCCGCCCAAATCCCGGGCGGGCGACTTTGCTGTCGTCCTTACCCTGACCGGTGACCTGGTCTTCAGCCATCATCGGCACTTTGAACGCGCGATCCTCCTCAGATACACGGCTGGCGTAGCGCACGAAATCGGCTCGCGTATCGTTGAACAACACACCATTGCCATAGGGCTGTGCATTGTGGGTGCCAGCCGGCAGACTGGCGCTGAGGTTCACTTTCTTGCCGTTGAAGTGCAGCATGCCCCCACTTTTTACACCGGCGATATACAGTCCGTCAGCATTGGCAACGACACTGTTTAAATGCAACTTGTTGAGCTGCAGTGGCCCTTCGCCACCGCGCGGATCAAACACCCGACCCTCGTAACGATAGCCCGTGTCTGCCACGTATAAAGCCCAGTGAAACTCAGCTCGGGCAATATCAAACGCCAGAATGCAGTCGTACCCGGTTGAGGTGAGAAACACCTGCCCTTCGTGCACAGAAATTTCATGACAGTGCTTGAGATAGGGGTTGCGCCATGCACCGGTCTGCCTGAAATTTCTATCGAACGCCATTAGCTCATCGCTGGCAGCAATGAAGATGGTGTCGCCATGAAAGGCAATCCCTCGCAAGCCGCGATCAGCGCCGCGGCCTTGCCAGTCAATATCCATGGTGTTCCAGTCGAGCACCTGCTCGACCTGCTGCGCGTCCAGATCAACCAGGTAAACGCCGCCGTGGCTGTCGCCCTGCTGACTGCCGCGGACAACAGAACTGGCGATAAGTGTTGTCATGAATTTCTCTTTAATCCCAGTGCGAACTCAGGCTTCAGCCGGCACGCCCTTGCGGGTTGTAATGTGCTCGATGACCTGCTCCTGAAACTGATCGTGCAGTTTATACCAACTGCGATAAATCAGCGCACTCAGGATGACGAGAATAAAAGGGGTTCCAATCATCATAAACCGCAATCCGAGTACAGTTTCTTCAGACTGCACGACGTTCGGGATATAGCCCACCAGCGACAAACCCACACCGATGAAGAACCCGGAGAAAGCGCCGGCGAATTTCACCAGCATTGTCTGCACCGAGAAAATAATGCTCTCTGAGCGCTGACCGGTACGATATTCACCGTAGTCCACTACATCAGCCAACATGACGGTGGACAGGCCGTTGGACAGGCCGCCGCCAAATTTGAGCACCCCGCCCGCGATAGCAGCCAGCAGCGCGCTCTCCGGTGAAAAGATGCCGGTAAACAGCAGCACCATCGAACACAGCACAGGGAACGCACATGCTAACAGCCACATGGTCCGCCGCGGCAATACCCGGCACAGCCAGGGGAAGACAAATACACCGGCTATCTCGGCGGCACCGGAGGCCAGGGCGAAGGTGGGATATAGATCTTCGCGACCAACGGCATAGGTGTAATAGTAAATGGCGAAGCCGCCAATCAGCTGAATGGCGATATTGAACGTCAGTACAACACCGATAAGTACCTTGAGCTGATCGTTACTCATGATGATGTTTTTCACATCGGCCATCGTAAACCGGGCCGCGGTCGCAGGAGCGCTAAATTTCTCTTTCACCATGAAGAACGTAATCAGGGCGCTGGCGACAAACGACACAACAATCGCCAGAGAGAGATAAAAGAAGCCTTCGCCCTTGTTATCGCCGCCCAGGATACCCACGGCCCAGAGGCCGTACCCGCCCATTAACATCCAGGCAATGCTCGCGAAAATCCGCGGCCAAACCACAAGACGCTCGCGCTGGGGGCGACTGCTGGACAAGGCCGGGACCATTGACCAGTAGGGAATGTCCATAATGGTGTAGGTCACACCCCATAGAATGTAGGTGACCGCGGCATACACATACAACCAGGGGCCAGTCAGCATATGCGTGCTGAAAACCGCCACCAGCGCAAAAGAATTGACCAGCGTGCCGATAACAATCCAGGGACGAAACTTGCCAAAGCGACTGCGAGTGTTGTCGACGACCAGCCCCATCATAGGATCAGTCACCGCATCGACTACCCGGGCCACCAGGAACAAGGTGCCGACAAACGCCGCTGACAGACCTGCCACGTCGGTGTAGTAATACATCAGGAAGATGTAAATGATGGAGCAGGCGAAGTCTTTACCCAGCGCCCCCAGGCCATACGATACCTTGGTACCGAGGCTGACGGTGTCGCTCTGCTGCGCGTCCATTTCGTTGCTATTGCTCACAGATTACACCTGCTTCAGTTCTAACGACCAATGATAGCGCTTACCGTCCAGACGATACGCTGGCTTCACACTTGGCGACCAGGAGTCATCGCCACCGACACCCATATGAAAACCATCCAGATAGATATAGACAACATCCGCAGGCTCCAAATCGCTGGTATGCATTGCCTCACGTAGCTGCGGCTGACCATAAGGCGATACGCTGAAATAGAAGTCTCCCTGAGCCTGTACGTTACCCAGCCGCAGATTCCGACAATGCGAGCGCAAGCCGTTGTCCGTAGGGAAAATATAGTCCGTGTGCATTTGCTCCAGTGGCAACTGCCACCGGCCCATTTGAGCGGCACGCAGGCGATCCGGGTAATTCTCATGGGGCCCGAGACCGGTCCAGTCGATGACCTGGGGGGCTGCGGTAAGTGCCATTGCCAGGCCGACTCTGGGGAGTGGCGGCGCATCTTCGCTGACCTCCACATCAATGCTCAGTGTCGCCTGCCCAGACTCGCTGAAATGCATGTTCCAGACAGTCGCCAATACAGTGCGTCCGTTGTGCATATAGTCATGCATGCTGGTAACGGAACCCCGCTCCGGGTCTACAACCAGGTCACGGCACAGGTGCTGCAGATCCCATAGGCCCGCATTGTCCCAGCGCACTTGCCAGGCATTCGGATCGGGTCTGTCCACCTCACTGACGCCTATATCGTTGTCCAATGGCGCCCGCACAAAATTGTCCGCGACCTCTACCGCCAGTTGTTCCACGCCATCGACTAACCAGGATTCGATACGGCCACTGGTCTTGCCAATTCGCCACTCACTGCGAGCAGCCTGAATACGCCAGTGATCACCCTGATCGAGAAATAATTGAGCCGACACATCGTTGTGCGATGCAGACGCTATGTCACGCAGCACGAACTGCTCCTGTGCAACCACGTGCTGCGACTCTGACCAGGCGGTGGCATGAGGCTGTTCGACGCGCAGGTTAAGCCATATCGACTCTCCATTGTCAGGGAGCTCAAAAGGCAGCTTAATCTCGCTGACCTCACCGGGTGCCAGACGCAGCACATGGTCACCGCGCGCAAGCACCTCGTCGGCGCTAACCACTTCCCAGTAGAGATGCTCATTGTCGGTGCTACGGAACAGGTGCTCACTACTCATCTGCACGCGCAGTGGCTGTGCGGAACGTAACTCGAACTGCAGCGGCTGCTGGCAGTAACGCGCTTCCTGCAGCGCCGGATGAGGCGTCATATCAGGAAACACCAGGCCATTAATACAGAACTGGCGATCGTTAATGGTATCGCCGAAGTCACCCCCATAGGCCCAGAAATGGCGCCCTGCGTCGGTGTAATTATCCAGCCCCTGATCCACCCAGTCCCAGATGAAGCCGCCCTGCAGTCGGGGCTGCTCACGGAAGGCATCCCAATAGTCGCCGAAGTTGCCCAGTGAATTCCCCATGGCATGGGCATATTCACAAAGAATCACAGGTCGCTCATGATCAAGTTCAAGCCGCGTCATCAACGAAGGCACCGGCACTGTATCACCCGGATAAAGGAAATCTTCGTCGGTGCGTGCGTACATCGGGCAGATAATGTCAGTAACCGGTGTATCTGCGCCGCCGCCTTCATATTGCACCGGCCGGGAAGGATCGGCGGCGCGCACCCACTGGTACATCTTGTCATGTGCTGCGCCGTAGCCCGACTCATTCCCCAGCGACCAGATAATGACACTGGGATGATTGAAGTCACGCGCGACCATGCGCTGCATGCGGTCCACGAAGGCGCCCGTCCAGGCGGTGTCCTCGGCCAATGCATTCATGGGCTGCATCCCATGGGTTTCGATGTTTGCCTCGTCTACGACGTACAGCCCCAGCCGATCACACAACGCGTAAAACCCAGACTGATGCGGGTAGTGAGAACAGCGCACCGCATTAAAGTTATTCTGCTTCATCAACTTAAGGTGTTGCTCAACCTGCGCCAGAGGCTCAGCATGACCAAGCGCGGGATGGTGCTCATGCTTGTTCACCCCACGAATCAGCAGTGGCTGACCATTGAGCGTGAGCAAGCCATCAGCAATCGCCACCTCGCGCAGCCCCACATCAGTGGCCTCCACATCAATCACGTGACCATTGTCATCGAGCAGGCTGAGCGTCAAGCGGTACAGGTTCGGGCACTCTGCACTCCACAGGCGGGGCGCTTGTACAGGCACGGACAGGTGGCACCAGCCTCCCTCCATATCGCTGTCGATGGTGGCTAACGTTTCGCTAATAGCGGTGCTGCCATCGTACAACTGGGCCAGTAGCGAATGGCCTGCATCTGCGTGCACACTCGCTCGCACCTCCACCTGCGCCACCGTTTGCAAGCAATCGCTGGTTGTGACCCGATAATCCGCCAGGTAGCTGGCTGGCTTATGAAGCAAACGCACTGAGCGAAAGATACCGCTTAGCCACCACATGTCCTGATCTTCCAGGTAGCTGCCGTCAGACCAGCGCAGGACCATGACGGCGATACGATTCATACCGGGCGTAAGTGCTCCGCTGATATCAAATTCAGCGGGCAGGCGGCTATCCTGTGAGTAGCCAACAGGCTGGCCATTAACAACCAGATAGAATGCACTATTAACGCCCTCAAACTGTAGCGTTACTCGCCCGTCATCGAGCCATGCCTCGTCCAGCTTAACGTCTAGCGAGTAGCAGCCGGTCGGATTGTCTGCGGGTACCTGTGGTGGCTCAACGGGGAATGGGTACTTCACATTGGTGTAAATGGGATGGTCGTGGCCCTGCAACTGCCAGTTGCCCGGCACGGTAATCTCATCGGTTCCTGCCACGTCCTCGTGTAACCACTGCGCAGGCACTTGCTCAGCGCACGCAAACAACTTGAATTGCCACTGCCCGTCCAGACACCTTACACGCGGACTGTCAGCACCGACCCTCGCCGCTGTTTCATCCGTCCAAGAAAACAGTGGCGCATGAGGCGCCAGCTGATTAACCGCGAACACAGCGGGATTTTCCCAATCACGCGGTTCGCTCTTACAAAGTATTTCCAGTGCATTCATATCATTGTGTATCCGCGACGAGATCCACCACCAGGCTGACGATACTGTGTGCAGGCAGCGTTACCCGCCCCTGATTCAGTAGCGCTGGTGAGTGGGCGAGATTGCTTGTCGCGTCGGTCTTGTAGATTTTGGGTAAGGCGGCAGCACGCTCTGCAGGCAAATTTTGATATTCAAGTGACAGCGACTGGGATTGATCACCCGCATTAACGACAACCACCACCAGACGCTTGTTTTCGGGGCTGCGATAGGCAGAAGCCATTAGGCCGTGAACATCGTCAAAGCCTGGTGCTGCCACACGCTCGTAGCCCGGGCGAATAAAGCGGCTGTACTGCCCCAGCGCCCAGAACACTTTAGAAGGCTTTACGGACCGAGCATCGAGATCATCGGCCACCTGGATCAACCCGTCCTTGTAATCGTAGGGCGTCAGTGCCAACCACCAGAACCACGCGGTGACGTTGAGGCGAGTGAAGTCGCGATGAATGATGCGCGCAATATGCTCCGCCAGGTGATAATCCTCGGCATCAAAACCGTGCCCATCGAAATCGCGAACATCGCCTGGGCCGCCCAACACGCAATATTCACTCATCCACACCCTGGGTGACGGCGAATATCGGGAAAGATTTTCCATCATGGCGTCACGTAATGGACCCAGCTGTAACTCACCCTGCTCAGAGAAATAACCGTGCAACGAGACCTTGTTGCCGAGCAGGGATTGCATCTGTGGGTCGCCCAGAAACTCGGTAAAGTAGTTCCTGAAACTGCCCTCGCCTTCCTTATTCATGCCGCCCTTATAGACCTTGCCATACAGGCCCTTGTGCAGATCGTCGTCGAGGGCTACTCGATATTCGGGGGCTTCAGGGCCATCTATCTCCACGGCATGTTCAAGTCCCTGAGCTTTCAGTGCCCCGAAGAGTGAACGATACAGTGCTTTCAGATCTTCGTTGTTATAACGACTACCTTCCTGAGTCTGGTCCTGCCAATGCCAGGTGGGCTCGTTGGCGGGGCTGATGTAGTTCACGGGCACACCAACCGCATCACTGCGAAGATGCTGTAGCACCCGCACAAGAAACTGGGTGAAGTCATCACGGTGCACGGGGTTCAGGTTGGTGGAGCCCACGCCCGCACCGTCTGCTGGATGCGTCAGGCCATTCTTGGTCGCCCAGTGCGGAGGACTGTTCGCAAAGGCCACAAAGGTTTTCACGCCCCGCTGGTGAGCCGCCTGCAGAAACCGCACCTGGCCCGCCTGCTTACTTGCATCAACCTCACCGCCGGGCTCAGCCACAAACAACTCAGCACGACGATAGGGATCGGGAATACTGCTCTCATCCCCTTGCTCGGCACTGCCCGCGCCTATATTGAACCGCCAGGCTGAAAGGCCTATGCCCTCTTGGGTGTCAAACAGGAGATCGGCCAGCATGTCGACTGCCTCTGGATTACCCTCGTGCTGCCAGCGTTTCACTGCAGGATCGATCGCCCAGGCATCGGATGCGCCAAAGGCTTCGATGGTCTGAAATGTCTGCTGGTAATCAATATTCAGCGTCTGAGCGTCAGAAGCGTGCAGCGCAGGCGCCACCACCAACGAAAGAATACTGAAAGAGCGGAGCAGCCGCCGTGATCTGATCACTGTATACCTCGGAAATTGCTGCCGCAGCGGCACCCCGGCGCCGCGTCGCGGCCCCGGGGAACAGAGAAGGTTTAGAAGGAAAATTCCTTGCTGAACGTCAATTCGAATTCACGGGGACGGTTATAACCGGGCATATTCACGTAGCGACCGACACCCGACCAGGTGCCCTCTGGCCCGAAACTGCCGTCGTAGCCAGAGTCAATCCACTCGGCATTACGATCGTCCCAGATATTCCATACACTCAGTGTCACGCTCCAGTCACCGGCTGCCACTAGCCCCATCTGCAGGCTGCCCTCGTCAGCCTCCTCAAGGAGTTTTCGGCCACCCAAACCTGTTTCCGCGTTCATGGCATTCCACCAATCATGGTACATTTCATCGCGCCAAGAGTGGTCATAACGTATCCAGCCGTCCATGCTTCCGACCAGCGCCGGCATGTTGTACTCCACACCAACCCACCACTTCGAAGGAGGTGCGATAGCCAATTCCTGACCGCCGGCACCCAGTTGGAAGTCCTGACTTGGATCACTCAGATCGAAGGTATCACTAGCAAAATAATCGTCATTTAATTCGGAATCGTTCCACGCGTATGAAGCATCTACTCGCAAATTACCCGTTATTTGGTAGGCTAGCGTCGTTTCAACGCCCAGTATCTCAGCATCGCCCATATTGATGGTGCCGTTGGCGGTCCAGTCATCGGGGTCGGTGATACCGCGCTGAATGTCTTGCCATTCCATAAAGTAGCTGGAGATATTCAGCTGCAGGCGATTATCCAACCATTCACTCTTCAGACCGACCTCATGATTGATTAACTTGTCAGACTCGTAAGTCTCAGGCAATCGCGACGCCGGGTTCTTAATCGAGTTATAACCGCCCAACCGATATCCCTCGCTGTACAGAAAGTAAAGCATCTTGTCATCGGACAAATCGTAATTCACGGCAAACTTGAACAACGTATCGTCGTCGGTACCCTCATAGATGTCAGTGTCGTAAGGATTGCCCTCAGGCCAGCTCTTGAACTCCTTCCGATCTCGATCATACTCAAACCAGCGCGCGCCAACGGTTGCCGATAGATTGTCTGTGAATTGGTAGTTAACCTCGCCAAATACCGCGATCTGTTCTGTTGTGGCTTGGTAGTCTTCCCTAAACCAGTCGTCGGTGTCTGCGAGCTCCCCACCCAAGTCCCAGTACTGACCAAAGTTGGTCTCACTCAGATTTTCCACCCGTGCAAAACTATATATCCACGCATCTTCTGTTTTCTCGTAGAACGCGCCAAGCATCCACTGCAGCCGCGAATCGCCGTACGATGCAAGTCGAAGTTCTTGGGTAAAGCGCTCAGCCTTTTGGTCATTGACCGTTGTTTCTGGCTGGAAACCAGTATCGTAAAGTACGTTGTAGTAAATATATTCACCCGGAGTGCGCACCGATTCAGCACGAATCTGGCCATCAAGGTTGGCATCAAATTCGTAGACAATGTCTCGATCTAGATAGCTTGTGATCGATTTGAGCTCAGCAAATCCCAAATCTCCTGTAACGGTCAGCGATGTGATCCACCAGTCATCTTCTCGATCATCTTTGTGAAAACGAACGATTTCTAAATCACCAACTCCTTGTGCATTTGGGTCGGACTTCCAGTCACCCTTAGATCTCTGGTGCTGCTGCATATACATGAGTTCAGCTTCCCAGTCTTCAGTGATACTCCAAAGCGCACTGATGCGACCTCCTCGCTGGGTCCACTCGTTAAAGTCGTCTTCAACGACATCCGCATTGTCATCGTCGCTAAAAACGTTAGTACCATAAATATTGTCAATGAAACCGCCCGTTTTAACGTCAAATAGCGCCGCTCGGAGTGCCAACTTGTCCTCAATAACCGGCAGATTCAGCCAGCCATCAAGCGTGTGTCCGGGGTCACCCTCTTCCATGTATGTGGCACCCACATCAACAGCGCCATAAGTCCCAGAGTAGTCAGGTCTGTTGGGGATAATACGCAACGCACCAGACTGCGAACTAGAACCAAACAAAGTACCCTGAGGCCCCGGCAAGGCCTCGACACGCTCGATGTCAACATTGCGTGGATCAACAGCCTGCGTCGCAGAAGTCATTGGGACATCGCCGAGATACACAGCAGAGCCAGAATCTGTGCGCCACTCACCCGTGCCTGTGCTTATGCCCCGAAAAACGACCTCATTGCGTCCGGGTGAAGTAGTAACGGTGGACATGCTGGGAATGGCACGCAGCAGATCCCCCATGTTGTCCAGACCAAGTTTGGAAATCTGCTCCGCACTAAATGTCTGGACACTCTGGGCGAGGTCCTGCATGTTTACTTCGCGCTTGGTAGCAGTGACGATGACTTCTTCCAGCGCCGGAGTTTGCGCTTCCTGGCCGAATACCAGTGTAGCGGCAGGTGCGGTGGCGGTGGCAAGGGCAATCGCCCTGGCCAATGGGTGCAGTTTGTAACGAACCAGCTTGTTCTTCATGTGCGTGCAGCCTTGGTTATTTTTTTCATCTTAGAGCGGTGCACTCTTGCGTAAGTGCGACTCTCCTCGTTCCCTGTATGCTAAACCAATCCCCCGCTTCATGGCTCGCAACTCAGAGTGAGAATAACTATACAATAGATTTGATAATCTAATCTGTAAATCTATTCACAGGGCTCTGCTACCAAGGTTTACTAGCACCCTCGAAAAACATACAACAAAAACGCTCACCAATGAGCCCTTTCTGCTCTCGGAGGTACCGCATGCGGACACTGGCCCTAAACACCCTGATACTGCTCACCTGCCTGAGCCTGATTACCCCGGCTCAAGCGGCGGATGAAATAGCTTACGAGCAGCAGGCCAGTGTCATGATTCCCATGCGCGACGGTGTTGAACTGTCCACCGACTTTTACTTTCCCAAAGGCTACAAGGGAAAGATGCCGCTTATTTTGGTACGGACGGTGTACAACAAACGCCAGGTCTTTGGCTGGAACCCGGCCTGGGTAGCACTCATCGGTCAGGGCTATGCACTCGCGATACAGGATATCCGCGGCCGCTATGAGTCTGGCGGCAGCTACAAACTGGGGATGGGCCGGCGCGAAGACGGTATCGATACACTGGACTGGATTACGCGCCAAGATTGGTCCAACGGCAAGGTGGCCACGGCCGGTTGCAGCTATCAGGGTGAATCACAGGTCGTGTTGGCCGCCACCAACCACCCGGCCTTGGTAACGGCAGTGCCAATGTGGCCAGGCTCAGGCTTTTACGCACCAGGACGCGCCTGGCAAGCGTGGAGTGGCGGAGTGTTTGAACTGGGCCAGACAGCCGGCTGGTTCGCCGGCAGTGGCTCCAAGGTTTATACCCAGCCCCCGGAAGGCGTCGACCGCGGTGAGTACTTCCGAGAATACGGTGGCAAGATCGAAATGACGCCTCCGGTAGACTTCGCCCGCTACCTAAAAGAACTGCAAACCCTGCCCACGATCGACGTGCTTCAACGTGCCGGCGTGCCCCCGACTGATTTTGAAACCTGGCGCCGCTCGGCACCGGACGGCGACTACTACCGCAACCTCGACCTGGTACAGCGCGACGATGAGTTCAGTATTCCGGCCCTGTTTATGGACTCCTGGTATGACTATGGCGCCACCGAGACACTGGAAATGTTCGCCCAGTTCAGCGCCAACGGTCGCACTGAAGCCGCGCGGAAACACCAGTACCTGGTCATTGGCCCTGGCACCCATTGCAGCTTCTCCGGCGCAACCGAAAACACGATTGTCGGTGAGCGCCCCGTTGGCGACGCCCGCTACCCCTATCATCAATTGCAGATCGACTGGTACAACTATTGGATGAAAGGTGAAGACAACGGCGTACTCGATCGTGACCGGATTCACTACTTCCAGATGGGCGACAATGAGTGGAAGTCCACGAACCAGTGGCCACCTGAAGGCGTTATTCCCCAGAAGTGGTACTTCAGCAGTCAAGAGGGAGCAAACTCTCGCATTGGCGATGGCCGCCTGCTTCGCGAAGCAAGCAAAACGGCGAACGATGACCGCTTCACCTACGACCCGGGCAACCCGGTGCCGTCACTTGGCGGCCATACGTGCTGCACCGGCACTGACACCGAAGCCGGTGGCTACGATCAGAGCGAGATCGAGTTGCGCGATGACGTGCTGGTATACACTAGCGAGCCATTGACCGAAGACCTGGAAATGGTCGGCCGCATCAACGCCAGGCTGTATGTCAGCTCCTCAGCCAAAGACACCGATTTCACAGTCAAACTGTTGGACGTCTACCCGGATGGCACCGCTTACAATATCCAGGAAGGCGCGCTGCGAATGCGTTACCGCAACAGCCTGCGCGACAGTGAACTGATGACGCCTGGTGAGATTTACCCGGCCGATATCGATCTACATACCACCGCGAATACTTTTAAAGCTGGACATAGGATCCGGGTGGAGATCAGCAGTTCGAACTATCCGCGCCTGGAACGGAATTTGAATACCGGTGGCAACAACTACGACGAAACCACCTATATCAAGGCCGACAACAGGCTTCTGCTGGGCGGTCAGAAAGCCAGCTACATCGCGCTGCCGATAAAAACCAGGTCACTGGCCGCGGGCGGGCGAAACCCGGTTTAACAAACTGCGCCAACGGGGCCTGTCAGCAGGCCCACGTTTGTGGGGCACACTCTCAGCACATACACTGCACTGCCACGACATTAATCGCCCATGCTGCGGAGTCTCACTATGACGGCAAGGTTGCCACTCGCGGTTCGCGCTATGAACGGCGCATTCAGTCTCACTGGCCCAGTGGGTCGGCGCATAGCCCGACTGGATCCTGACAAACTCATGCAATCGGCCCAGCGGAGTACCGGCCTCACGAATTTCGGGTCGGACTATTTCCGCGCTCCGCTGGTACGCCTGTGCCAATCTCTTGAGGAAGACGCCCACCTGAATGCGCTGGGCAGGATGATAGCGCGCCAGGATATTCTGCGCCTGCTGAGTAACCGCCTGCGCTTCGTGGACCTACTGGAGCGACACCCCGAAATCAACGACACTCCCATAGAGCAGCCTATTTTCATTCTGGGTATGCCGCGCACAGGCACCACCAGCCTGCATGAACTGGTGGCCCTGGACCCGCAGTTTCGCGTACCCATGAGCTGGGAAGTGGCATACCCTTTCCCACCCCCTGATTCAGCCACTTATCGGAGTGATCCTCGGATTGCTGAGGTTGACGCAGAGCTAGCAAACATCGACCGCCTGTTACCCGACTTCAAATATATGCACCCCATGGGCGCCGAGTTGCCCCAGGAATGCGTAGGGCTTTTTGCCTACGACTTTACGTCCATGATTTTTGACGTGCAGTTCCGGGTTGCACAGTACCAGGAGTGGCTGCTGCAGGAAGACATGTCAGAAGTGTTCAAAAACCATCGTCGCTGGCTGCAAATCCTGCAATGGAAGTGCCCCGCCGACACATGGGTGCTCAAATCGCCTCAGTACCTGTGGAATATCGAAGACATGCTGCGCGAGTACCCCGATGCTCGCATTGTCCAGACGCATCGTGACCCAGTGCGGGTAGCCATGTCGATAGGCAGCCTGACAGCTACCCTGCGCGAGCTCAGCTCCAATAAGGTCGACCTGACCGAGGTCACCCAGGAATACGCTGACCTACTGCATTACGGTGTCGGCAAAACCATGAGTGTCCGGCAGCGCGGCCTGCTAAGTGCAGAGCGAGCTTACGATGTACAATTCAAGGATTTCCGCCAGGATCCGCTGGCCGTGGTGGCAACTATCTATGACCAGTTCGGTTACGAACTGTCAGCCGATGTGCGCGAGCGCATGGCCGCCTTCCTCGCTGCAGGGCATGAGTCGAAACGCCACGGGCAACATGGCTATACCCTTGCGGACTCTGGCCTGGACCTAGACTTTGAGCGCGAACGTTTTACCGATTATCAGAACGCTTATGGTATTGCGCTTGAGGAAGTGAGCTAGGCAGCTAGAGTGGCGCCGATACACAAGATGCTGTTCACTCACCAGACCGCCATGCTCCATCAGCTATTTTGTTAATGTTATCAGTGCTTTTAAAGCGCCGAGGCTACCAGGGAATTGACTCGCCCTGGTAGTCATAAAAACGACCGTTGTCCTTCGTACCGAGTCCGGCGAACACCTGCAGCATACCCTTCACACTCTCTTCAGAGGTAATCGCGGCGCCTGGCCCTCCCATACGCGTTTGCACCCAGCCAGGGTGCATCACTACACAAGTGTAGCCTTCCTCTCCCAATTCCTGAGCGAGGGACTTGTTCATCATGTTCAGCGCCGCCTTGCTCGCCCGGTAGCCGTAGTAGCCACCGCGGTTGCGCTCGATGCTACCCATCACGCTGCTGATATGGATAACGGTCTTGTGCTTACCGGCGTCCAGGTTGTCGATCAGCGCCTGGGTGACCCGCATCGGCCCTAGGGTATTCACGGCAAAGGTCCAATCGGTGGCGGCGAAATCAGTTTCCCGGAAACTGACGGGGGCCTGACCACCGACACCAGCGTTATTCACCAACATATCGATCTTCACGCCCTTGAGGGTTTCGGCGAGGGCCGCCAGTGATTCAGCATCGGTTACATCCAACTGCTCTACCCGGGCACCGGTAGCACGCAGCTCCTCTGCCTCGGCAGGTTTGCGCGCCGTACCGATCACATCCAGGCCCTGGGCTCTCATTTGCTTGACCATCTCAAGCCCGATACCGCGATTGGCGCCGGTCACCAGCACCGTCATTACTGTGGCAGCACTGGCGGACACACTGGTCAGGCTAACCAACACAAAAAGTACAATTGATTTGAACACCGTTGTTATCTCCTATGGATTATTCAGATGGATTCAGTCTAGCAGCTGGGCTAGATTCGGCGCCGCGGTGTGGCTCGCAATGTGAACAGCTAGTTGAGCCAGCCCCCTACGGCCTGCAGGGGACGCTGGGCGTCAGGCCCACTCACCCAGGCGGCAATGCCCAGGCGCGTCGCCTCTTACCTAAGCGGTGCTTCAGGCAGCGTACCCTGCCATCGGCCATTGCTCTGGTAGCTCGCAAAGCCCAGCACCACAAACTCATGCTCGAGTTGCTCACCACGGTTTTCACCGGCCCGCACAGGGGTTTCTAGACCAAAGCCGAGAATCGCCACAGACAAGCGAGCATTGTTCACCAACTTGTTGCTGTTCAACTGCGCGGTGAACCCATTGCTATCCAATACAAGGGACAGCGCACCTACCACCTCATCGCTGCGGGGAACGCCACTGCCTCGACGCCAGGCGCGCCATTCCCAACCCATGGCCATCACCCCCGGGGTGTACACCACCTGCACGGCATCCTCGGCTTTATACCGGCGCTGCCGTTGGCTGAACTCGGCCCGGGCAAAGCGATCTTTCTAGCCCAGGTAGTTGCAGTAATCCACGTGAAAGACCACCGGCACGAGATCGTCCCAGAGGCAAGATGAATCAGTCAGGGTATTTAACCAACGCTCCGCCGGCGGACAGGAGCTGCAGCCCTGGGAGGTGTAGAGTTCGAGCAATCTCGCCTGGCGCTCGGGCGATACAAAGCGCTGCTCGGCCAGTGCCGGCAGTGTCAGGAAGACAAGAAAAATCGCAAGAGGAAAATATCGCGCCATGTGGGTAGGACCACAACACGGCGCGTAGGTTCGCCCGATTCAGCCGTGGCAAGACTTAAACATAGGCCACCGCACCACCATCGATGCGAACATTCTGCCCGTTGATAAAGGCGGCATGCTCGCTGCAAAGGAACACCACCAGATCCGCCACCTCCTGGCGTGTGGCCAGCCGGCCGCAGGGGTTGGGAAAATCCTCGGCGACGATGTGACGCAGAATGTCGTCCCAATCTTCACCCCAGCCTTTCTTCTGCGCCTTGAGGCGATAACCCGCCTCCAGCTCCGGCGTGTGGATCAGGCCCGGCGACACGGTGTTCACCGTAATGGCTGTGCCGGCCAGTTCCTGCATCAGGCTCACCCCGAGCGTCGCCAGCGCACCTTTGGCACCGTAATAATGGGGCATCAGGTGCCCGGGCCGATGCGAACCCACAGTGCCCAGGTTCACAATACGCCCCCAGCCACGCTCGACCATGCCCGGGCTCAGCCCCTTCACCAACCGCGCCATCGACATCACATTCTTTTGATACATATCCAACCAGTCCTCTTCGCTGGCGCTCTGCCACTTGCCCCGGGAGGCGGTGCCGTAGTTGTTCACCAGGACGTCTACGGTCATACCTGCTGCCGACAACTGCGCCAGCACATCATCGCAACCGTCTACCGTGGCGATGTCCCCGACCACAGCATGGGCCTGCTCAATCTCGGCCGCGGTGGCCTGTGCGCTGCCGTCGTCGTTGCTGTGCACCACCACCTTTGCACCTGCCAGGGCCAGTGAGCGTGCGATCACCTCCCCGGTATTGCGGGAAGAGCCAGTGACGAGGGCTGTGCGCCCAGCTAGTTCTATATTCATTGTGTTTCGGTTTTCCTGTCGCGCTGCGCGTATATGTTTCGATGCCGTAGCCGTGAAAGGATGATTTTTCTCGCCGCCGGTATCGCCGGTCATACTAGCAGGTGCACACGATATACACTTATAGAAATGAACCATGACACCGTTGCTATGATGGCTCGATGAAACGCACAACAATAGTACTCGCTTCACTGTGTGCCGCATTATGGCTGGGCTGGGCCTGGCTTAACGCCGATCCGGCGCGACCCACACCGTCAACAGCGGCCGACGTCCCCACTTTTCTCGGCAGCCCCGCACAGCCACGACCTGTGGCACTTACGGAACAGTCACCCATCCAACACCCGTACCTCGCCGGCGCCGGCGTGAACAGCATGCACAACGATGCAAGCCAGACCGACAGCTATCCGTGGAGCGGCCCCCTGGGGCACTCTGCGCAGGTGAGCTCGCGTCAGTTTCACCGTCTGGCGGGCAGCTGTGTGGCCCAGTCATTTACGCAGGCGGGGCCCATGGTAGGCACCTGCGTCAGCCCCTTTGGTGTCACGCTGGTCGCCCGTGATCCTGAGTCGCTCGAAGTATTGGCTCGGCAAATCATTACCCGCTGGCTACCCATCGGACAGAAGTTCAGCGGCGGCGTCTACTTTCATCTCGACCACCGGGACCGGGTATTGCTGGCCACCAACGAACTGGCGATACAGTTGTGGAAACTGGCCCGAGAAGGTGAAAACTGGCGCTGGCAGTTGGACGAGAGCCTGGACCTCGCCGAGCCACTTAACCGCATCGACAAGGGCCCTCACCACATCATCGACGTGATGCCGGACTGGCAGGGCAACTATTGGTTTATCACCCGCGCAGGCATTATCGGCAGCATCGACCGCGCCGGTCAGAACGGCCACGCAATACAACTGGGCGAGGCGCAACGTAAAGAAGGCATTGATAATGCCCTGGCCGTGGGCAAGAACGGTGTGTTCGTTGTTTCCAGCCATGCCATGTACAACTTCAGCCGCGATGACAGCGGCAAGCCCAGCATTACCTGGCGCGCACCCTACGACCGGGGCAGCGCTCCCAAGGAAGGCACGATGGGCTGGGGCTCCGGCACCACGCCTACCCTTGTCGGCAATGACTACGTGGCCATCACCGACAACGCCGACGGCCGGGTGAACGTTATGGTGTATGCGCAGGCACCGCGCAATGGTTCGCAGCAGATCTGCAAGCATCCGATCTTCCTAGAGAACCGAGGCACCACGGAAAATTCGCTGGCCGCTGTCGGCCTGTCACTGATCGCTGAAAACAACTTCGGTTACTCAGGCCCGAAGAACATCCCGCAATCCGAACCCGGCCTCGCCCGCGTGGACATTCGCGCTGACGGCAGCGGCTGCGACACCGCCTGGGAAAAACTGACAATCACCTCGCCTTCTGCCGTGCCTAAAGTGTCTACCGCGAATGGCCTGATATACCTCTATACCCGTGACGACAAGAACCCGGAGGACCTACACGCCTGGTACTTTACCGCAGTGGATTTTCACACGGGTGACGTGGTGTATAAGCAGCTCACCGGCACCGGCTGGTTGTTCAACAACCACTATGGTTCGATCTCCATCAGCCCTGACGGCGCAGCCTATGTCGGCATGATGGGCGGACTCGTGAAAATCACCGACAATGAGTGAACGGCTGCACCCGAACGGGTACAGCCGCTCCCGTTAGAGCGCCGACAATGCGTCCTCATCCTGCTTTGCTGGCACCAGCGCCATACCGTGCTGATCGACAAAACTGAGTTCACCATCGACATCGCGTGTGCAGTGGACTCGTGTCACCCCCTGCCCTTCCGGATAAACACGCAGCTTGAGAATCGTTCCTCGACCTGGCGCCTTACCGTCTAAACGCATGCGGGTGTCATCACCATAAATATTCGCCAGTTGCGCCTTGCATTCGGTGAACTGCTGCCCGAGCGGAGACTCAGCCTGGGCCACACCTGCGCCGCTCAACGCGACGCTCATTACTGCCATTGCCACTACCTTGTTCATTACTCGCTCTCCTTTATAGGGTCTGCGAGATCAATACTAGGCATGCCCATTTATGCTGAAAATGGCCAAAAATGATTAGCTGCGCTGCATTTTTGGGCACCCTATGTGCCGCGGCGATCCAGGTGCGGCCGCTGGTGCTGCAATTCATCGGCAATCACATCCCGCACCGCACGCAAACGGGCACTGGGGCGGAGGTCCTTGTGGGTTAACACCCAGAGGTCGGTTTGATGGACCACCGTGGCACCAGGAACACGCACCAATTCCTCATGGTCTGCTGCGTAAAAGCACGGCATAAACCCCATACCCATTTTGGCCTGCAGGGCGCTCACCAGTAACGAGAGATCGACAATAGCATGGCGCACCGGATTGTCCTGCAGATTCGTTTCCGCAAGCCAATCCTCACTGTCGCCAGCGGCGGCCTTTCCTACCCACGGCAGGTGCGAGACGTCTTGGGGCGTATCGGGATTCAGCAGATCACGGTGTACATAAGTGCTGGCAGAAATGGGCGAAAGATAGCGCCCAATCAGGTAATCGGGAGGCTTCACACCCACCGGCATCACCCGCAAGGCAATATCGGCCTCCCGCCTGCTGAGATCCAGGGCTTGGGCGCTCGAGGATATCTCCAGTTCAATACCCGGGTACTCCTCGGCAAACAGCGCCAACCGGTCAATCAGGCGGCTCATACCACCACTGGCCGGCAAGGTGATTCTCACCGGCCCTTCCAGGTGCTGATCACCCCCCTGAATACGGCGCTCCGCCGCAAGAATCAATTCCTCCACATGCTCGGCGGTGGGCAATAGCTGCTCCGCCGCGGCCGTCATGCGATAACCATCCGGGGTGCGATCGAACAAGTGCGTTTGCAGGGTTTGCTCAAGATCATCGAGACGACGGGTCACGGTGGAGTTGCTCACGCCCAGCACCTGGGCAGCCCCCCGTGCAGAGCCCTGGCGCGCCAGCGCCAGCAGCACCTTGATATCGTCCCAATCCATCCCGTTCATCACTCGTTACCTGCAAGCTGCGAAGTCAGGCCATCTATAGTGAGTGATTGCAAAATGAGATGCCAGTGGCGCCTGGTTGGGCGTGATTCTGACCCTGCAGACAGCCGCCAACCGACTGTTTTTAGGCCCGATCGAGGAGGGGGTAGAAATGCCTTAGCTGGGCCTTGACTCGAACCCGACAATCGCGGAAAATGCGCGCCTTCTCGGGACAGCCAGTCCCGTTTTGCAGAATGTGGCTACGTAGCTCAGCTGGTTAGAGCACAGCATTCATAATGCTGGGGTCGGTGGTTCAAGTCCACCCGTAGCTACCACTTTTTTTCTGCGCTTTTCCTTTCTATTGATAAGGTCTGGTCGACGTCCCTAGATGGCGTGATCGTTCTATCAAGCAATCAGTTTATTGAGATGAAAACTGCGCTCAGGGTCGCCTCCCGATGCTGATTTCAAGCATCGAGCAGCCCCCGGAGATTCAATCTCAGGCTTTTAAAGTCTGCTTAGCTGGCAACTGAGTCCGCAATGGTAGTGCGGTGAAGCAGCCGATCATAGCCATCGTAGCCACCAGTGGCAGAGTGCAGTAGCGACCGGTTATCCCATATAACCAGCATGCCTTTTTCCCACTTGTGACGATAGACGAATTCTTCCGTTGACTGGTGGTTATAGAGGTCAACCAGCAGCGCATCAGACTCAGTCTTGTCCATACCGACAAACCCCTGAATATAGGCCAGCGAAGAGAACAGCGCTTTCTTGCCCGTTTCCCGGTGCGTAATCACCAGTGGGTGCTCTTGCTTTTCTCGCGCCTTTTCGCTGGTCACAATCTTCATACTGCGCTTGCTGTTTTCTTCGCTATCACCGTACAGACCGTCCGGCGCATAGCCCAATTCAGCGGAGTGGATCGCAATAAGTCCCTCTGTTCTCACTCGCAAGTCATCCGGCATCTGCTCATAAGCAGCTACCTGGTCGGCAAAAAGGGTGTCTCCTCCCATCGGTGGAATAGTAATTCCATAAAGCGCTGTTGCAGCGGGCGGTACTGGCATAAAGCTCCAGTCGGAGTGAAAGACCTCGGCAAAAACCGGTGCGGTTTCATCTGCATTGCGTTGAATCGCACAGATATGCTCATGTCCGTCGATATGCGCAAAGAAGGGGTCGTCACCCAGCTCACCAAAGTAAGCTGACACACGCTCAAGATCATCATTGCTCAGGTCCTGCTGCGGGAAGACCAGCACCTTGTGTTCAAGCCAGTGCCTGCGCAGCTCAGCCACAACTTCAGGCGAAACCTCTTCTGCAAGGTTAACGCCGGTAGCGAAGGCGCCGCATGCCGCGGCTGACGGTTCAATAGTTATAGACATTATATTCTCCAACATTTTCTATGCTTGAATTGGGAGATGCGTTCTCGCAAGAGCCCCTCATTCGGGGTGTGGAGTTCACCGGTACTGGTCTTCGTGCGCACAGCCCTCGACCCACCAGCCACTTCCACTTTCTCAACTTCTTCAAGAATACAATTCAGTTCGTCTCCAGGCTATCAGTACACAAGGCAGGTAGCTCACTGCCGCATCATAGCGATATTGTTCCTTGGTCAGCGCTGCATCACCCTCTGGACCACGGGGAGGCAGCCACTTTTAGGGCGGGTGAGACAGACCGCATACCAACGAATAGGCACGGGCAATTCCAATAGAGCCAGCTCACCACGCTCAACCTATCTACTGAAAACTGCACTGGGCCCCATGGTGATATGGTGGGATTCAATGACGACATCTAGAGGGGCCTTCGAAACGTAAGCACCACCCGCTCCCCCGCCCTTACTGACCACTGCTACCACCATGTGGGCTAATCCCGCCATGCGACACCTTATCGCAGGTTCAGTGGTCGCGGGGCTGATAAGTTACGGCCTCACACAGTGGTTGCCGACCTTCTTTTTCAGGGTTCACGATCTCAGCCAGTCCCAGACTGGCATGCTGATGGCCGGCGTATTTGGCATTCCGGGGTCAATAGGCGCGCTGGCCTTTGGCAAGTGGTTCGATCGGCTCTCCCACCGCGGTTTCCAACACGGCATATGAATGCTCGCCATGGTTCCCTTTGTCACCCTGCCCTTCTTCATCGCGGGCTTGCTGGCCGACGACCTGCTCACAGCGATACTGCTTTTCATCATTCCAGGTGTAGCGGCAAACTACGTCATAGGGCCCACGATCGCCATGGTACAGACGCTGTCGCCTGTGCAAATGCGAGCCGTGTCCTCGTCGGCCATCATGATGTTGTGCCTCAACCTCGTTGGCATGGGCCTGGGGCCACTGCTGGTAGGCTTACTGAGCGACCTGCTTACTCCTCAACATAGAGAAGATGCACTGAGCGTGGCACTTGCCTTCCTTAGCCTGGTGGGGCTGTGGGGCTCCGGCCACTTCTGGCTCTGCGGGAAGGCTCTGGCGAAACAGCAACAGGATTAAGAGTAAACCCTTAGAGCACAGAAATCAGGAAAGTCATCGCTTTGCTATCGATAGCAGCCATCAACTTTGCGGTGTTCATTGAATGCCCCATGAGACCTACAGAATCTGGGGTTCATAAATCCACCCGTTCATGTGTAAGGACCCACCGATTGCCGCATCGTTAGGAGCCTACTATAGACAACCAAACCTATCTCACTACCACCGAGCTTGCTACCCTCGTAAAGTAAGACGAGCGGACGATTCGGAACCGGCTAAAAGACGCTGTACTGCTCGAAGGGGGCCACCATATCCGAGCGTTCAGTTCAGGCCGCAAGCTGATCTAGATTAGCGAAACGACTCTTCTTGATATAAGTCGACCCACGATTACCAGAGCCCTCATGGCTGGCCTTCAATAAGAAGGCGACCATGGGTTCAGTTAGAGCGATGGGAAAATATCTATTCCAAAGCCAACAGCAGTATGAAAACCACCGGACTCAACAATCACACGGGGCGACTGGGGTGCGAGAGCAACGGATGCGACGATGCCAGTCCACTGACCAGACTCAGGTATTCGCAACCGCCTATGCTGTGGCTCAGCATTTGTTCGGTCTAGGGAGGCGCCTGGTCAGGGCTCAGCATTACGTCGCGCCGAGCTCGTTGCGATAAAAAGCCACTTGTAGTTCAGGTCGCTAGAATACTTGTCGCCGGCAGCAAACGAAAACTGACCAAGCCAGCGACAAGACGCTCTATTAATGCCTCGGCCTTGATGCCGTTTTTCAGTCCCTGGTGGACTGCCATTCAGTAGAATCATCCAGCATAGCCGAGATGAAATCCACTAAACGTACGCCCCCCGCTGTACGCTCGAACTCCTCACTAATTTGAACGAAAGTGTGGCCGGTGGCGTCGGGAATCCAGTACTTGCTGCGCTCGGGGTGAGCATCTTCGAGTTGCTGCATTTCGGGATAGAGCGCCTCCTTCCAGGCTTCATAACCAATTTGGAGAAAACCCAATGCAAAGACAGTGTCCTCGCTGTGACTCAGCATGCTGCGACGCACGTTCGGATCCTGATTCATCTGCCAAATATGGTAGTCACTGAAGTGACCATCGTCTGGAATGCACTCGGGGCAGCTCTCCGGAATAAATTCACGGGAGTTCCAGTCGCTGAGCAGCAATTCCAGATACTCTGGTTGCTGGGGCCTTGCTACACCCACTCCGGCATCGTTGATGATGTCAATGCGTACGTCCGGGTAAAGCAGTCGCACCAGGGGCAACGCGATCGTCGTACCCAGGCCACCTGCGCTTGATCCTGCGAGTACAATTCTTCTGGGATTTGGAAACGTACGTACGGCAACATCCAGACCGGCCGACAGATTATGCAGGCCGCGCTGGAATTGGTCATCGCTCCCGTCTTCATCCCTGTCATAGTCGATATCGCTGCTAAAAATGCCGCCGTCGCAGTAGGGTAAGTAAGCAACGTTGTAGCCTTTCAGCGGATTGTCTGCTTTACCGGGGTCCAAAATGCCGCCCTGCGGCACGCCAGAACCCTCAACTGACGGGGTTGCCGCACACAGTTCTGACCAGCAAGCGCCCCCTCCCTGAAGAAAAATCATAAGATCTTCAGAACCGACGTCCCGCGTAGCCATAGCATACTCAGAACCATCGAGGCACAGGGGGCCATCACCCGCGCCGAATGTGTGATCGACAACACCGTCGGCTCCTTCAGATTGCATCGGCGTGTAAACGCCTATGTACCGATTAATACCCTGGTCATAGAGTTCCTGAAACGGTGCGATCACGGGGTCTGGCCCGGAATCACTGCCACCGTCGCTACCGTCAGAACAGCCAACCAACAACGTCATTAACATCGCGCTGCATACCACCCAGCCGCGCCGAGCCCCGGGATTTTTCAAACTATTGATTTTTAACACTTTTATCTCTCTTTTCACTCATAGACTTGTCGGCAGTAGTGAAGGTTTGGCGGTCCCTGCGGTGCGCAACCTACTACACATCGTCGATCGCAGAATGACAGGCCATCCTGCGCTTAGTCGCAATCTTCAGTCCATTTTTTCAACTGGTGTATCCTGAACTGGAGCGCCCGCCCGGTTTTACCTTTCAACCTCGCCGGGTGCGTCCGAAGGATATTCTTCAACGTACTCTTGTGCGTCCCTCGTTGTCGCTGCTTGCTGTTCAAGGTGTAAATTCGATTGATCCATGCTCGGAGCTTTAGCCCACGGGCTATCAGCCCGCGCCAATCAACATTCCACGCGCACCGGCTGGATACTAACCTGAAAGGCCGCAACTTGACCAGTCCGGCACAGTGCGTTTCCCGGTCAAAGGCATGAGCTGCGAATGGCAGTATCGGAGCAGTGCCTTATGGTCATTGATCTAAACTGCGTGGGCAGCTTCAGGGCATCAAGAAACGACTTACTCGGCTGTCGACCTCATAGAATGAGCTGATGCTCTGGCTGAACACGGACACCTTATGAATAAACTCGCATTGATAAGTTACCGCCTGCAAGCGACGACGAAGCCACCTACCAGGACACATGGGCGGACGAGAACGCACTGCAGGATATTTAAACAAAGAGTTTCCTAAATTATTTGCTCAGGGTCGTTGCACAGAAACATTCATACGAATTATTGCTAGCAATACCGTGCATGTTACGGCTCACAGTTATGCGCAAAAAATCAGCATAGCGACTGTGTATGGCTGTCAGAACGGATGCTATATTTATGTTTACGTCGACGTTCAATGGAATGAGGATAGGATACGCTGGTTGGCTATAGCCATTGATAGCTATTTTCTAGGAGCCGACCGAACGAAAGAGCATGAGCTGAAGTTTCTGCAGCGGCGAAGCGTTTTCGCTGCCACTTTGATTACACCCAAAGTGTGTCCACTTCATGCTCGCACTAGCACCGCTCATATATTCTGTCTTCAACCGAGCAAAGGACCGCCCTCGGATGATAGAACCGGTTTCTCCAATGCTCGAAGAGCAATATCGGACCTGTTTATCGCCTTTCCCACATTAACAAAAAAACCGTCCCCTCATACCCTGCTTACTGGCGCGGTAGAAAATGGTAGGTTCGCCAGAAGCTTCTTCAGCCAGGCACAAGGGAGGTGTAGAACTTGAGCGCATAGCGCAGACTCAGATAATAGTAACGCGCAGTTTCAGAGCAATTCTGCCTCAAATCCGAAGGCTTAAAATCCCAGCGACTGATCCTCATCGGTCACGTTGTTAATACCGGTTCGGATGCTGCTTCCCTCTCACAGTAACTTCTTACCAACAGCCGTAGGCAACAGACCGCCCATCTGTGGCGTTTTGTAAATAGACAGTTAACAGTTTCAACTTCGGCCCCAAAGCTGACGTGGGTCTCTATACTTAAGCTGCCCAGAAACTGTTGAGACTATCAAAAAGGAAAATAATCGTGAGCGACAACAGCAGGCCGGAGAAATCACCTGGAGTGGAGCCTTTTACCCGTATTGGAGAAGCCGGCACAGGAACCCTGGAACAACCCGACCTTTCACCAGAGCAGGCGGCTATGTTGGACCCTCTGCTAAAACCTTCTCTGTGGTTGATTGTGGTAGGGCTTATCTGCGCCCTGTATGTTCACTTCAATATTGATTCCCACTGGCTTGAGCAAAAGACCGTTTATCAGGTTGAACAGGGCGCCGAGGGACAGCTGGTGTACTCCCATCGTGGCAAGCAAATCGAGCTCCCAAACGTGGTGCCTTATGAGCGCTCGCCGCTGCGTCAGGAAGCACTCGACGTACCCGGTGCGCAGCCCACCCTGGGACAACAATGGGTGGTGGAATTCGCCGATGACGGCACCCCCACCTATTCAACCTTGTCAGCCACCCGCCATTTCGGCTTCTGGTCATTACTGCCTGCGCTCGTGGCTGTCTCCTTATGCCTGCTGACCAGGGAGCCCCTCACCGCTCTGCTCGGCGGTATTATTGTCGGAGCGTTCCTACTGGGTAGGTTCGATATCACCGACGAAGTACTAATACCCAACCTGGCGACCGACAGCGCTGCGGGCGTACTCATGCTGTACCTCTGGCTTCTGGGCGGGCTCATGGGCATATGGTCGCGCACCGGGGCAGCCCAGGCCTTCGCCACATTCATGACCCAGCACTTTGTGCGCGGGCCACGTTCAGCAAAACTGGTCGCCTGGCTACTGGGCGCCCTCTTCTTCCAAGGAGGCACCATGAGCACGGTATTGGTGGGATCAACCGTCAAGCCGCTGGCGGACCAGAACAAGGTCAGCCATGAAGAGCTTGCCTATATTGTCGACTCTACAGCGTCGCCGATTGCCTCAATACTTGCGTTCAATGCCTGGCCTGCCTATGTACAGGCCCTGATCTTTGTCCCCGGGGTTGCTTTTCTTGCCACTGAGGCGGACCGAATCGCTTTCTTTTTCAGCAGCATTCCATTCAGCTTCTATGGAATATTGGCAGTCACCGGAACCCTTCTGCTGAGCCTGGATATCGACCGTTTCGCGGGCAAGGGACTTCGGGAAGCACGGAAGCGCGCGCGTGAAACCGGTGCATTGGATGCCCCAGGGGCCTCCCCACTCAGCGCTCGTGAGCTGCAGGAGAGTCGCGTTCCCGCCGGCTATAGCCCACATGTACTCGAGTTCCTCGTGCCGCTTATCGTACTGATCAGTATTGCCATCGGGTCATTCATCGTCGGCGGAACCCCCAAGGTCAATTGGGCCTTCGGCGCGGCTTTGATGGTTTCGGCGTTCAGCGCGCTGTTCAGGGGCATGAGCCTGGGCAACCTGATCGAGGGTTTTGGCGATGGACTCAAGGGGGTTGTCGTGGCGTCCGTCATTCTTATGCTCGCCATTACCGTGGGTGCGATCAGTAAGGAGGTAGGTGCCGGGCAGTACATGGTCGACCTGCTTGGTCAAAGCATACCCTTCTGGGCCCTGCCGGTGATTCTGCAGTTGCTTACCATGGTGACTGCATTCTCCACGGGTACTAGCTGGGGCACGTATGCGATTACGTTCCCCCTGGCAATGCCGCTGGCGTGGGTGATTGCCCAGCAGCCCGGCATAGAAAACCCAATGCTCTACATGTCAATCTGCTTTGCGGCGGTGCTCAACGGAAGTGTCTACGGCGATCATTGTTCGCCCATTTCAGACACCACGATTCTCAGCTCGATGACAACCGGCTGTGATTTAATGGACCACGTGAAAACACAGATTGCTCCCGCCACATTGGCTGCCGCAAGTGCTGGCGTATTGTGGACCCTTTCTGCACTGTTTCTTGCCTAGTTGAATGAACACCAGCCCAATCTGAAGAGGCCATGAGCCACCAGTAGGTGGCTCATAGCCGAAGATTGCTACTTCAGCGCACTCGACGGAGCACCACCAGCAGCACACCGCCAATAGTGAGCAACAGCAAGCCGGCAGGCAGTGCCGGAATGGGCTAAGGTATGCGGTTCACGATATCTTCGGTCACTTCATTGATAATCTGGCGAGGTCCTGGCGTGCTGCCTGTCATGCGCCAGATGACACTATTGGGATCGACAATTCGGCTATATTCACCAATGCTGTAACTCAGTGCGCCATCACGCAGTTTCGGCAACTTTTGTAAAAAGAGAGAAACAAGTCACTTCACTGGACCAGACTATTCGCGCGTCTCCTTTCCTTGCCGGCGGACTAGGCCTCCGAGCAGA
Source organism: Halioglobus sp. HI00S01 (assembly GCF_001635445.1). NCBI lineage: Bacteria > Pseudomonadati > Pseudomonadota > Gammaproteobacteria > Cellvibrionales > Halieaceae > Halioglobus > Halioglobus sp. HI00S01. Next base: position 132,553 of record NZ_LWEE01000265.1, on the reverse strand, counting down.
AGCGCGCAATGCTCGCGGCGGTCTCGCGGCTCACATCGGGGCAGGCCACGGCGAAGATCTCAGTACCGTGGATAGTGCCCATAGTCTGCAAACAGCGGGCTGAAACACCGGCCCGCAGCAGCAAGCGGTAGAATTCAATGCCCTCATCCCGCAGAGGATCACACTCGTTCACGCTGATGACCGTGGGTGGCAGCCCCTTCACGTCGTCTTCCATTGCAAAAGCAGGCCAGGCCAGGGGGTTGCCCTTATCAAACTCCTCCATCCCGTACGCCATAGCGCCATAGTTACTGTGGAGGTCCAACAGCAGGCCATTATTCTCGATGGATGACGGATAGCGATCCTGAGGCCAGGCGCCGGCAATGTAAGGGCACAATGCATAGAGCCCCCTAATGAGATTGAGATCGCCATCCTGCTTCAGGCGCAGGGCCGTCGCAATGGTAAGGTTACCGCCGCCACTCTCACCGGAAATTATGATGTGGTCTTTGTCGATACCCAACTCGTCGGCCTGCGCCGCCAGCCAACGCACACCGGAGACAGAGTCGTTCAGCCCTGCCGGGAAAGGGGCCACTTCCGGGGCGGAGGATGGGTTCACGCAATTGCGAAAATCGACCATGGCCACCGCCACGCCCTGGGCGGCAATAATCTTGCCCCAGGCCCGGTAAATGCCGTAATAACAGGACATAGACTGCATGCCTCCGCCGTGAATGTAGTACACGCAGGGCAGCGGCGTTTCCGATTCCGGACGAATAAACTGGATCTTGATCGTATTGCCATCGGGCTGGGAGATGAATTCAAGATCGCTGATCGTCAGCCCCTCCGAGGGCGCCACATCTTCGTTGTCTACCATGTCCAACATGGCCCGCATCTGTTCCAGGCGCTCCTGGCTCTCCGGCCGCTGCGCGGCCTCCAACAGTTCTTCACGCGAGGCCATGTCCTTGCTCACAGGGGCGGGCATGCCGCCCATGAGGGCCTTGATGCGGGGATCGATTCGGGGATCGTCGTTGAGGTTACTCATGACTTACTATTCCTTGCTTGTCGAGGTGGGAGACCGCCTCATTCGGTGATTGATACCAGATCGGTGAGGACCAGGCACGTTCCTGGAGAGTGCGCGGCAGGTCGCTGCGCGGCGCTACACCCGCCCGCAGTGCATCCCAGGTTGACCAGCGGCAGGTGGGATTTTGCAGTACACGCACATAGTAGAACGCATCCTGATTCGATTCTGATTCCGGGTCCTGCCACTGCGCCTTGAGCTCCGACGCGCCAATTTCGGTGGGGATACTGCAGTCATCGCTAGACACCCAGGCGCCATTATCAGGGCAGCGGTGGGTCACGGGATCAACCTCACCACCCCCGGAGCAGGCCACATCGAAGACCTTTTCGTGACTGACCCCCTCTTCCATCCACCCCTTAATCACCTGCATACGGTCCAATGGCGCGGCTTCAGCATCGGCGATCGCCCAAACCAAGAAACTGGGTCGTTCTTCGGGCTCGCCCACCAGGGATCCTCCCATAGGCACGCCCTCAGCATAGGCGGTCGACAGCAAATCGGGATCATTGATCAGATTGTCGGGGTAATGATTACCCGCGAAGAATCGCACCTGAATGCGCGGGCCCGAGGTGGCAAAGGTTTCCTTGCGCCGCAGCGCTGCATACACAGCTTCACGGGTATTGGATTCGGCCCACACTGCGGCCAAGCCGGAAGCACCCCAGTATTCGAACACACTGCTTGCCATGTACCTGCGGCCATCGACGTCCTTAACGAGGTCATCCGACACCCAGCTCGCCAGCACCCCGTAGAGCCAGTTCATGGGTATCGAGCCACGCCGCTCGGGCAACCCATCCTGAACACCGGCTTTGGAAAAGTACTTCTCTTCCTTGAGTGCCCCGCCACCCACATGGGTATCGGTTGAGCCGATAAAACCTAAACGATAGGGGTTACCGTTTCCCGCAGCTTCCATCTCCAGGCCCATACGTAACGCATCACGCACATAAGAGCCTTTGGGCTCTGAAGCCAACTTGGTAGCTACCCGGTACTCCATAAGCTCGAAACCGGCCCATTCATCGGTATCCGACAGCATCGGATGCGTCTCGGAAGTACCCTTAATCTGAGTAATCTCTGCCAAGGGTTCGTTGCGCAGGCGCTGCTCGGAGTAGGCCTCATCCATGGCCTGGCCCGACCAGTCAATCTGTTTGAACATCTCCCCATTGGAGCCATTGGAGTTATGCGGTATCGCCAGGCTCTCAACCCCCTGCTCCCGCAAGCCATCCATCCAGGCCCACAATCCTTCGGGGTTTTGTGAGTGCAAGCGTGAATATGGCACCGCCGGCAGACGCTCAGTATCCCGGAAAATCACGTTGCGATGCAGGTTGCCACGCGCATCGGTGGAGGTGGTGTATTCGTAGGCCGCAAAGGTAGTCAGCGTGCCTGGATCATATGCGTCGTCAGTCGCCTGCACATTCTGCTTCCAGGTGGAGCGAGTAATTTCCAACACCAATTCAGGATCGACCTCACCGTCCTGCAACATACGCGTCATTTCCGGCACAAACAGGCCAAACGCCAAGCCGCGCTCGAGCAGGCTTAGCGTTCCCATGTTGTCGGAACGATTCATATCATGCATGCGCTCTGAGATCGCCAGTCTGGAAACCTCAGTACTGGTATCAGCCGCGGCCTTGGCGACCCCCATCAACATACCGTGGTCAGTCACCGCATAGAAATCCAGCGGGCGATCAAGTTGGATGTCGTAACCAACCGGATGGGCGATAGCCTCGCCCCGCGCATAGCGATAGGCGTCTGCCGGAGTGGCCAGCGATGCGAAGGTGTAAGCGTCGAAGGAATTTTCGGTGTGCACGTGTAAGTCGCCAAATAAAGCCGTGCGCTGGGGGTAAACAGAGGTCTCCTTTGTCCGCGGATAGGGGCCCCGCTCAAGCGTGCCTCGCGGCTCAGGTAGCGCGGGGACGCTGGAGTTGGTACCGGTCAGGCTGGCATTTTCGTCAGAGCCAATGCCCTTGAGGGCCTCACCGTCACTGCCACAGCTAGCCAGAAGGCTTATGGCAACAGGTAACATCAACCTTCGGGCTATTTTAAAGTGCATATCGGATGCCGTGTAAATCAGATTGTAGAGGCTGTTCTGGCACATGGATCGAAAAGGTGACGTCCCCATCCGACACAGTATTGTTGTTATTCACAGTGTCCTCACAGAAGCACTCATCATAGGTCTTGATTGAATCGATTTGCAATCGAATTGACTGGCAATCAACGTCCGGTGAATACCACTGTTCACTATGCGAAATCGCCGTGTACGCAGAAAAATCTGAATTCCGCGGATCGTTTATGCAAGTTACTGGCGAGACATACAACCGCCTCGCTGCAACGTAACTGGGATAAATATATCTAGATTGCGAGAGGACGAATATCTCTTTTAGTGCTAGCTTGTATATATTAGAGAAGGGACATTTCATGAAGCACCTCGGCAAAATAACAAATAAGTCGACCAGCGTTAACTCGAGCGGATTATTATTGGCACTCCCCGTTGTTCTGCTCTTCGTAGTCGCCCAGGTCTACGTGGGTAATAAACAGCGTGAAGCCACCGAAAAGTTATTTCAGACCCAAACGGTAATGGCCGCCATCACCGACCTACTCTCGGTAATGAAGGATATGGAAACCGGCCAACGCGGATATGTTCTCACAGCAGACCCCAAGTATCTGACGCCCTTTGACAAGGCGCTGCGCGACGTGGACGGAGTGATCACATATCTAAGCGCTCTGACCGCCGAGAATGTCCGCCAGCAAGCACTTATCGACGACGCACGACACCTGATAGATGCCAAAACAGCCGAGCTAAAGGAAACCGTTAATCTGACGGCCAATGGTGACCGGGCGGGAGCGCTGAAAATCGTGGACTCCGACCTGGGCAGGTCACTCATGGTACAGCTGCGGAAGGTATTGAAGCGCATGGCAGATGAAGAAACGTATCTGCTGAGTACTCGCGAGGCGACACTGAAAAGGACTCAGATAGCCGGCACTACCGTTGAAATTGTCAGCCTTGTTCTTATTCTGGCGATTTCATTCTCGGCGACTCGCAATTTTCGCCGACTGCTGGCGCACAGCCGCGGTGAAAGCCAGAGTCTCATCGAAGCACAGAAAGAGCGAGCCGCTGCACTAGAAAAGCTCAGGATACACTCAGACAACCAGGAACTACTGATTGAGGAACGCACACGCCAGTTGGCTGTGAAAGTGCAGGAGGCCGAAAAAGCAAACAATGCAAAAACCGAATTTCTTTCGAGCATGAGCCACGAACTGCGCACACCGCTCAATGCCATTATCGGTTTCGGCCAATATATGGACCACGATGAGAAACTTAGTCCAGAACACCGCGACAGCGTACATGAAATCACAGCGGCAGGGCACCACCTTCTGGATCTCATTAACGAGGTCCTTGATCTTTCCAAGGTCGAAACCGGTACAGTGTCACTGTCATTGGAATCACTGGGGATTGAGTCAATACTCAAAGAATGCATCGAACTTGTACAGCCAATGATCGAAAGAAGAAGCCTGACTTTTAAATTTCAGAATATCCAGCCAGGGGTGATTTTTGCTGATCGAATCCGTCTGAAGCAAGCTGTACTTAATCTGCTTTCCAACGCGATTAAGTACAATGTTGAGTACGGCGAAATCGAATTATCGGGTGCCATAAGCAGCGACGGGAAATACCGCATCAGCATCTCCGATACGGGGCCAGGAATCGCCGAGGAAAACAAGGCAGCACTATTCAAGCCCTTTGAGCGACTAGGTGCTGAATTTACCGACATTGAGGGCACAGGTATCGGGCTGACGCTCACCCAGAAACTCATCACACTGATGGACGGTGAACTTTCCTATGCAAACAATCAATACAGAGGAGCTACGTTCCACATTTTCCTCCCTCTTGGTGATCCGGTGTTTGCCACATTACATGACGTCAATGAAAATGACGGAGAGGTTACTATGAGCACTCTGCCTGAGCAGCTGAAAACTGTACTGTATATCGAGGACAACCCCGCTAATCTTAAGCTCATGCGAAAAGTTCTGGCTAAACGGAGTAAACTGCGGCTTCTAACCGCGCATACCCCCCAACTTGGTATCGAACTGGCGAATACTCACAAACCTGACCTGCTCTTATTGGACATTAATCTCCCCGGTATGGATGGTTATCAGGTACTCAACATCATTCAGCAAACCAACGAGCTTAAGAGCATACCTGTGATCGCAGTGACTGCTAATGCTATGCACCGGGATATCGAGCGAGGCATGGACGCAGGGTTTGCTGCTTACCTGGCTAAACCTTTCGACTTTGCCCATCTCCACGATCTACTCGACGCCTACCTTAAAGGCCCAAATAATATAGTAGTGCCTGCTCCATCCTCGTGACGACAATGGCCAATGACAGTGATACGTAGTGGCTAGCAGGCCACAACCGGTCTATGTTGCACGAACAGGATTCAACTCGTGCAACCGCACGGTTGTTGTAGTGATCTAATTTTGAAACAACTCGTTATGGCAATCAAATATCGCTCTTGCATATTGACGATTCTGTGCCTGCTGTCTGCGATGAATACATCGGGCAATGAGCTTAGCGCTGAGATTAATCTGCTTGCAGACCAGAATTCCCTTGCTGTGTTCGAGACGAACCTCGACAGCAGGAATCTGAATCCGATTGGACTCGCCGAAGGATATGCGTTAATCGGCGCTCGGTGGGAAGCGTTCGAGCGGCAAGAAAACGCGCACGCAAGTTACTCTCGCAGTGTGTCGTTACTAGAGCCCTTTGGAGCCAGCCCTGAATTGATTCAGGCCCTTATCGATCGGTCTTATATGCAGTATCTCCTCACCGGGAGTACCGAAGACTATTGCCCTGACGGCCCAGACGATTGAGGAATTGTGCAGACACCGAGCATTGGCAGGCAGGTTGGGCGGAGAAGAGTTTCTGGTCATACTCCCTGGCTCCACTCTGGAGCATGCCTGCTTACAGGCAGAAACCATGCGTAAGGCAATCGCGGGGCTGGAGATACGCGGTTCACAAGAGCGAAAACTGTCGTTTACTGTCAGCGCTGGAGTTGCGATTGGCTCTGGGGAGCAGATTGATTTCGAGGGTTTGGTTCATGATGCCGATGTAGCTCTATATCGCGCCAAGTCTGCCGGTCGCAACCGAACCAAAGCCTTCCAAAATATGGGAGAAGGCCCCATGCACCCTACCCCGGTGACGCGCTCAACCACTCGCGACCTGCCTGCATCAGACGCGCATACTAAAGCTACCGAGAACGGGTAAAACGAAGGTAAAGCGCCGGTGCGTCATGACTGCTGGATCGCTTGGAGTAGCTATGGCTGGATTGCGATGCGTTTTGCTCCGGCAGCACGACGAGCCACTCGCCGATTTTCCCCAGCAGTCGAGTATCAAAGCTAAATCTCTCACTACCACGTTTCTTAGTGACCGACAGGTCGGCGATGACCGTGTCACCCTCAACACCCGGCGTGACACTAAAGGCCTCAACATCATGGGCCAACTGCTGAACCTGAGGCAAGCCCAGATAGCTGGACCGTAGCTCATAATCCACCCCGCTCTGGCGCTGCAACCGCGTGGTGCTGCCCGTCACTACTTGCACTAACTGTTGCTCTGTTCGGGCATCTCGCGTGCTGTAACGAGGCTCTACAGCCGGCGTCTGCCAGCGGATCTCCATAAGTAATGATTCCTGCGCACGTAGCGAACCTGCCAATACGGCGAGGGCTACCCCAACACAAATAGTAACGAAACACTGACCCATACACCTACCTCTACCCAACATTATCGACGACGAAAGGCGTAAATTAAGGCTCCGGCATGATATTTATTGGCGTGCTCGGTCATGTATTTCAGAGAAGCCGCCAACGGCCGATAGAATCTGGAATATCGAAGTTTACAAAGGCGATCGTGATGTCGAAAGGCGACAGATCTGACACGCTCAGGTCAAGGTAATCGGGATGCAATATGCGTAAGTTCGCCATGCCACTTGTGTTACTGCTGCTGTTCCTGCAGTTGATATTTGGTCTGGTGTCGTACTATCAGCTGCTTTTTGAGACAACCGAGTTTTTCGGCTCGAAGGCCCTGCTGTGGAGTCACCTCCTGGTTACTCCCATGGCGCTGTTGCTGCTGGCCTTCCAACCACAACAGTACAACCAGCTAAGCGACAAACTCGTTCAGGCAGGTGAGCGCGCCAGGGCCATCAACAGACTGATGCCGACTGGCCTGCTGATCATCAACAGCAAGGGGCTCATAACTGAGGCCAATAGCGCAGCTTGTCGGTTATTTGGTTTTTCGGAGGAGGAGTTTATGGATATGCCTATCGAGAACCTGATTCCACAGGAAAAACGCTCAATCCATCCGCGCTATCGCGCCGCCTTCTCGCAGGAAAACCGCCAGCGCAATATGTCTGAAGGGAATGATCAATTATTCGGTTTGTCGCGGAGCGGTGAACTACTGCCGCTGCAAATCGGGCTGGCGCCTGTTGTGCTGGGCAAGGATCGCTCAGTTGCAATCTCCGTTATGGATGTTAGTGACCGTCGCCGGGTGATGCAGCAACTCGAGGAAAGCAATCGGGAAATGAATGTTGCTCTTGAAAAGCTTACCCAGTCCAATGAGCAACTGGAACGTTTCGCCTTTATTTGTTCACATGACCTACAAGAACCTGTGCGCATGATGCATAGCTTCAGTCAACTCCTAGAGAAACGCGCGGCAGATTCACTCGACCACAAATCCCGCGAATACTTGGAGTATATTACCAATTCAGCAACCACCACCAAGACCATGATCACCGATATCCTTAGCTTTTGTCGGGTAGATCAGAGTGCCGAGAATTATGCGCAGGTAGACCTCAATATTGTACTTGAACAGGTATGTACAACACTGCAGATTTCTCTGTCTGAAGCTAACGGCAGTGTTCAATGGCATGACCTGCCTACAATAGTAGGTGTGCACTCCCAGATTTTGCAGCTGCTTACCAATCTGATTACTAACGGCATAAAATTCAACGAATCCGCAGCTCCCTGTGTCGAAGTATCTGCTGAATGTCACGAGGACCTATGGACGATCAGCGTAAGCGACAACGGCATTGGCATCCCTCCAAAGTATGCCGACTCATTGTTCGAGATGTTTTCGCGATTGAACTCAAGAGCAGACTATCCGGGTACGGGTTTGGGACTCGCCATTTGCAAGCGGGTAGCCGAGCGACACAACGCCACTATCAGTCTCGATCGCAGCGCCGATGAGGGTTCTCGATTCGTCCTCAAATGGCCCAGAAAGAACGTCACTAGCGCCGACAGCAGTAGCAAAACCAGCGAGGAGAGTCGTCATGTCAAGTCAGTCGCATAACCTTTCCCCATTCAACCGGAACATAAGTAGGCTCGACGGTCATAACGATGACTCGACCAGGGCGAGTGGCTCGATAAGCATTCTACTTATCGAGGACAATCCTGGAGATATTGAACTTACCCGCGAAGCACTTCTGGAAACGGGGCGACTCACCAATCAGCTGGATGTCATCACCGACGGCGAGACAGCCCTGGATTATCTACTACAGCGTGAACCCTATTCGTCCACAAACTTACCTGACCTGATCTTGCTCGACTTAAACCTACCGAAGGTCAGCGGCAGGGAAATTCTCGCCCAGGTCAAAGCCGATGAAAACCTCAGGTGTATTCCAATCATCGTACTATCCAGTTCTGAGGCCAGCCGCGACATTCAAGAAACCTATCAGCTTCACGCTAACTGCTTTATTACCAAACCCGTTCAGCTACAGGATTTTCTCAATGTCATACAGATGATCGAAACGTTCTGGATTAACATAGTCGCGCTTCCACGCGCAGATCAGTCTGCAACCCCAAACTTTCAAGAGAGCGAAGTATGAGCCGACTTGAGCCTACAAGCCAGACTGATATTGAACAAAGACTGCTATACGGGCTTGCCCATGACATGGGCGCACCGCTACGTTCGGTCGTACAATTTTCGGGATTATTGCTGGATCGTCTGGACTCGCGCCTGGACGACAAGGAACGCTTCTGGCTAAAACTCGTCGCCGAAAATGGTGCGCGTAGTCAGACAATGCTCGCGGCGCTTCTTCACTATACTAAACTAGCCAGCGAGCGGCAGGAGGGCCAGCCAATCGACGTTGACCAGGCCATCGCTAATGTACTCAGCGAGCTACAAGCCAAACTTCGAGAGGCCGGTGCCGTCGTCCATTCGAGAGCATCCAATCAATACATCACAGGTGATCGAGCTCAGTTCGAGGAATTACTGAAGCATCTGCTGAACAACGCCTTAACTTACCAGCGCACCGGTAACGCAGCACAGATTGCAATTTCTGCAAGCTCAATAGCGAACCAGTTTGAGCTTCTGGTGGAGGACAATGGCATTGGAGTAAAGCCCAAAGATTACGAACAGATTTCATCGCCCTTCTCTCGGCTGCATGGGGCAGAGGAGTACCCTGGCATTGGCATGGGCCTCGCTCACTGCTGGCGAATCGTCGACTTGGCGGGCGGTCATATTTCTTTCAATCACAGTGCTCTAGGCGGGCTAGCAGTGCACTGCAGAATGCCTCTTCGAAATAAAGGAGATGCACCATGTTAACGACACCAACTATCGCTCCAGCTATCCGAAGAATATTAGTTGCGGAAGACAACCTAGCAGATGCCGAACTCATCAAAGAGATGCTGAACCGCGCATTCCCGCAGCATCTGGAAGCTTGCTTTGTCACACGCCTAGACGATACTTTGGCAGCCATAGAGCGCAATGTGTTTGACATACTACTACTCGATCTCGGCCTCCCTGATCACCAGGGTGTCGACAAGATCGACGACATCAGCAACCGCGTGCCGGCACTGCCGATTGTAGTGCTTACAGGCAATGAGGACGATGAAGTTGCGGCATGGGCACTGCGCTCGGGCGCTCAGGACTATCTCCCAAAAAGCCAACTTAGCCCAGAACTACTCTCGCGGGGGATTCGTTACGCCGTAGAGCGCAAGGAAATCACCCAACGCCTTCAGGAAGAGCTGGAGCGGACGGCCGAGCAAAACGAGCTGCTGGCCTGCGCAGCACGCTACGACTGCCTCACAGGGCTACCGAATCGTCTGATGCTGCAGGAAGTCGGAGAGCGCGCGATTAAACAGGCGCGTCGGAGAAAACACTCGCTGGCGCTTATGTTTCTTGATCTTAACGGCTTCAAGCTGATTAACGACAGCTATGGCCACGATGTCGGTGATGAATTGCTCAAGGGCGTGGCTAGTCGACTAAATTCGCTGGTGCGTCAATGCGATCTGCTGGCCAGATTGGGAGGCGACGAATTTGTCATTCTCACCGACATTCTGCAAGACCTTTGTGAAGTTAAGAGCCTGACTAAACGCATAGAAGGCGCCTTTGACGAACCCTTTCGAGTGGGTGAGATCGATGTCACCTGCCGGCCAGCAATAGGCATAGCAACCTATCCCGAATGTCCCGACCTACCGGCGCTTCTCCGATATGCCGACAAAGCAATGTACAAGCAGAAAAAATACGCCGCTCTCAAACCCACAGAAATTCCACGTAGCGTACCAACACAACCGTTGACGAGAACTGTTCAGTACCAGCCCTGACGGTGTCAGCCAACTCATCGACTTAAAGCGCTTGAGTTTCTTCCTCCAGCAGCCACACCAGGCGCCGGTTACATCGCTTGAGTAACTCCAGCAAAGCACTGACATCATCGATGCGTCGGTCGAGCGTGGCCATTTCTATGTCGCGAGCGAGATAGGCTACTTTGGAGGCGCTGATATTATCCGCCATGCCTTTCAGATCATGGGCTGCAGTACGCAAATCACGATAATTGGCAGCCTCCAGCGTATCGTCCATCTGGGCAACAAGGTCTGGAGAGGTACGAGTATAGAGCTCAACAATAGTATGGAATATATCGCGATTGTGGAGTATACGCCGCTCGAGATCTTCTCGACTCCAGTCTGGCAGGCCTCTCAGGTTTCTTTCTGCCAGCTTCAATTCCTCGCTTTTCGCGGCCAAACTCTGAACCTGGCTTGTCTCGCTTACGTCACTGCCGTCCGCACAGCGCACCAGGCTGAGCTCAAGGGCATTGGGCTCAAGTGGTTTGACGAGGTAATCATTCATGCCCGACTCAAGACACTTGGCACGATCCGCGCCCATGGCACCGGCAGTGACGGCTACAACAGGTACGTTGCGGCGCTCAATACCGGCCTTGCCAGCACGAATACGTCGAGTAGCCTCATAGCCATCCATTACCGGCATCTGGCAGTCCATAACAATGGCGTCATACACTTTGCCGCGGTTGCGCAACAAAATATCGATCGCCTCCTGGCCTTGGCGCGCGTAATCAACGTTCGTTCCGTAGCTTTCGAGTAGACCACCGACCACTCGCAGATTGATCTCGTTATCATCGACAACCATGACCGTCAATGAAGGTAATACCTCCCAGATCTTTCTGCTATCGTCGTCGCCCAGCTCGCGACTATCACCGTGCGACGGCGGCTGCTCGCCCTCGGCCTGCAGAATCGCATTCTCCAGCGTGAATGGCGTGACCGGCTTCCTCAGAAGAAATACGTTGTCGTCGAAACTTGTTTGTCGCATAAGAATTTCTGGCAGCGGATAGGCAGTTACCAGCACCAGAGGTGGCACAATACCCTTATCCCGATTAAGCCGATCCCGGATCATGCTGCGATACTCTTCATAGACCCCCAGCGGCACTATTAGTGTATCCAGCGACTCCCACTGGGAGAGTTTCAAATCCATTAAATCTACACAGAAATGCGCCTGAACTCGTTGCGCATCCAACGTGCGGCGCATGACTGACAAGGCATTTGGACCACTCTCCATGACCACGATACGCCGTTGTTGTAAAACCCCGTCGGCAACAAGACTGGTAACCCGCTCCGGTTCCAACGCACTTAATCGAAGTTCCATGGTAAAGCGGCTGCCACCACTCTCGGGTGCCTCGACATGTAGTTCACCGCCCATCAGTCTGCAGTATTGGCGACCAACCGCGAGGCCCATGCCAACACCTGGCTTCCAGCCTTCGTCCCCGGCTGCCTGACCACGATAGTAGGGATCGAATAGGCTTTCCACCTCAGATGGCGTCACACCCGGACCGTCGTCAAGCACGCTCAGATGGAACAAAACTTCATCTTCGTAGCCAAGGGATGTGCTACCTAGCACATAGATTTCGCCCTGCTCGGAGAATTTGACTGCGTTGTCCAGCAACGACTCAATCACCGTCCCTACGCGATCACCGTCGCCATAGATCAGCCCTTCACTCACGTCCACGATATCGACGACCAACTCCAGTCCTTTCTTGGCCGCCCGTGGCGCGATATCTGCCACTACCTTGTTTATCACCGTTGGCAAACTGATCTCGGACTCCTCGAGATCGAGTCGGTCGGCCTCCAGTTTCGACACATCGATTATGCCGCCGATAATGCGACTGAGTTCGGCAACGCTCTCCTCCGCCATCATTAGGCGGTGATTCTGACGCTCGTTGAGCGGATCCTGGCGCAGCAGGCGCAATGTACCAGAGATGCCATGAATAGGCGTGCGCAACTCGTGACTGATATTAGCAATAAACCCGGTTTTCAGCTCGTTGGTTGTCAGGGCCAGTTCATGCGCTTTTTCAAGTTCAATAGTGCGTTTACGAACTTCATCCTCTAGCTTCTCATTGGCGGATTCCATGCGATGACGCAGAGCGACCTGCTCGCTATTATCAACAATGATGAGTGTGAAAGCTCCTTCGTGGCCCTCATAATCCAACCAGGCCACATTGATCAGTAGCTCCAACTTCTGCGCGGCGACCGTCCAAGTTACCTCGTTGTTACCGTGCCCGCTGTCGGCAAGTTCGTCGAGCAACTCGAAACTAAGCCTGACATCGTCGCCGCAATGCACTCGGCGATAGAGATCGTCACCTACGATTTGCTCGTCCTCAAAGCCAAATATCGCCAGGCCTGCTTCATTACACGACAACACTTCGCCATCGGCGGCAACAACCATGACTCCTGCGAGACTGTGTTCTACGATGCGCTCGTATTCGACATTGCTCTGCAAAAGACGGTTTCTCCGATATATAGACTGATAGAGGTAGATACAGAACAGCGACTGAACAACCAAAAGTACAGCACCGGCAATAAAGTTATCCCGGGTCAGCTGTGCATGGTAACTAGCGATGACCTCGGGCTTGCCGATTAAGACCTGGCTGAGTTCGCTAATAATGCCTTCTTCTGCCAGTGGCACTCGCGCCGCGATCACAAACTCGCCGTTCCTCCGATAGGCCTGCATAAGACCACCCTCCTGCCAGCCCATGAGCGATTCAGGTTGAAGCTGGGAATGCAGAAAATCCCTGGCACTGTCACTGACAACGTCTACACCTAAAAACTGGTTGCGTTCGTCCACCAGATAGCTGGACAAAAGATTCGACGGATCCCTAAGCGCAATGGATTTGGCCCATTTTATGATGCAGTACTGAAGTACCATTTGCCCCGCCGGCCGCCCCTGGGAATCAAATAGATGCATCGCAGTGAGCCGCCCGGGGATCGTGTAACTGTTTTCTTCATCAAGCCCTTGTAAGAGCTCAAGCGAGTAGTACCGTAGCTCCGTTTCCGAGCTCACTCCGGCACTGCCCAAGCCTGGCTGACGTAAGGCCGCCATAAGGGCCTCGGTATCGACATACATGCCACTGGTGGGGGTGCCAGATGGCCCGCGTTGAATCGAGTACGTCACCTCATCCAACGACTCATTGACGAAGTAGATACCCTGCATATTTGGATGACTGACCAGAACGTCGGACAACCATTCGAACAAATCATCGTTCGAACTCCCAACCTGAGATGCATCTGAACCCAAGCCCTGGTCTGCAAACGCCCTGGCGGGCGGTGAACGAGTTAGGACGGGGCCCATCATGTCGACCCACCGACTGTAAACAGCAACTTCGTTTGCACGAGTCGAGATTAAAGCCGCAGCGGCATGATCAACGTCTCTTTGCAGCTCGCGATATGCCAGCGTAACAGACGCCATGTAGATAAATTGGAGTAATAGCACAAAAACCACGCCACCTATCAACAGCCGCAACGACTCAGGAAGTTGTCTCGGAGTATGTTTCGGTGCTACAAGCGGGTGATTATCGGCCATAGGATATTTCCCAGCGACTCATAGTTTCAATTGTTCAGCAGTGGGTGCGAGATTGCTCAGCAGGTCTAGAAATTCTTCTATATTAAAGGGCTTGGTGAGGTAGCGATCAAAGCCCAATTTTCTCCCTTCCAATACTTCCGCCCGGGTGGCCGAGGCTGTAAGTGCCACTACGGGGATACGCTCAGTGCTACTGTCCTCTTTCAAGGTGCGTAGAACGCTGAAGCCGTCCATATCCGGCAAGTTGATATCCAGAAGTACGATGTCTGGGAGCGTTGAACGCACCAGCTCAATGCCTTCACTACCTGTCGATGCGCCGACCATTTCAATTGAGTCGACAAGATCAATAATTTTTCTCACCAAGGTCATATTCGAGATATTGTCCTCGATGTAAACGATCTTTACTAAGTGCACTCGACGTCCTCCCTAACGTCACTGATAACCGCCTCGAAAATTATAGACGCGATTGAGAAAATCGTCATCTTTTCGGACCAATAGCTGACGTGTCAGGGCAATAAGCAGACTAGGGAACTGAATCGGAGATGAGTTCCAAAGTGCCACCCGGGGTTTCGGCAATGGGTGGAAGTTTTTTGTCACGAATCACGATCTCCACACGTCGGTTCGCGGCGCGATTGGCAACCGAATCATTGGGCTTTAGCGGGTGTGTATCAGCATGCCCCACTACCATAAAGCGATCTTCATCAAGCAGCCCATCGCGCATCAGCTCTCGCGCCACAGACATAGCGCGATCAATCGACAACTCCCAATTGGAGTCATAGCCCGCGCCGCGAAAAGGAACATCATCCGAATGACCCTCTACCGATATCGTACCGTGAACCTCTCGCAAGGCCCAACGTAACTCAGCGATCAGCGGCAGAAAATCCTCATTGAGCACCGCCAGGCCCGAGGCAAAAGATCCGTGTTCACGGATACGGATCGTCACCTGATTATGCGTCGAATCAAATTCCACTTTACCTTCATCAATGCCCTGCTTGAGTACCTTGCGAAGCACTTCCTCCTCGCCAAGCTCTGCCAGCATACTCTTCAGTTCATCGATTTCTTGCGGCCGCATATTCTCGACGTCGTATTCGGACAATTCCTCGCTGTCGGTGTTCCCGATTTTCAGGTTGCGACTGACCTGATCCGTGGTTTGCTGCTTGAATTCAGGCAGAGGCGTGGATCTGGGTGTACCGGGACTAAACTCCCGGCGAACGACACTGGTCCCCTTGGGGATCTCCATCGCAGGCACATCCCGCTGCACGCCAAAAGCTAGTCGCATAGATTCAGAAAGCTTCTTGTACTTGACGATATCCATTTGCGAGAACGACAGCAGCAATACGAAAAAACAAACCATCAGCGACATAAGGTCGGCAAATGTTGCCATCCATGCCGGGGCGCCGCTGGAGCCTGAGTTTCGCGAGCTCACGCGGCGGCCCGCGAAGCCTCAGCTACTTCTTCTGTTTCCTCCCCCTGCGGCTGGGGCTTTAGATACACTGCTAACAGCGTTTCAACGATACGGTAATTCAATCCATCCTGTATAGCCAGAATACCGTCCAGGGAAAGCGCATTACTGCGTGCTTCCTCGTCTTTTCGCAGGCTGAGCTTATCACCAATCGGTTTGGCAAATACATTGGCCAGCACCGCACCATACAAGGTTGTTAACAGGGCCACTGCCATCGCCGGACCGATACTCTTTGGGTCATCCATGTTCGATAGCATCTGCACAAGCCCAATCAGCGTGCCAATCATACCCATCGCCGGCGCAACGTCCGCCGCCGCATAAAATACTTCGGCGCCCCAGGAATGGCGATCCGCCGTCTGCTGCGACAACTTGCTCATACGCGCCTCGACAGATGCGCGGTCCATACCGTCAACCAGCATCACCACCGCATCCGCCAGGTACGGGTCGTCTATCTCTAGCCGCTCGAGTGCCAGCATGCCTTCCTTGCGCGATAATTTGGACATCTCTACGAGTGTATCGACCTGCTCCTGGGGAGGCACGAGGCGATATTTGAAGGCGCGGGAAGCCACACTGAAAGCATTGAGACAATCGTGCAGGGAAAATTTCATCATAACGACGAACAGGGTTCCCACCAGAACAATCAGTAATGCCGGCAAGTTGATGAACGTGGCTGCTGAGCCACCGAGCCCAATAGCCAATGCAACTACTATAACTGCACCCACCATCCCAATAAGCGTCGCCGAATCCATTTGCCTTCGCCACCACAATTAAACAATTCACCTAAGCAAATGATCGGCCCGCAAATCCAATACTTGAGCCTGGGGGTTAGGCTCAGTTCATCTCCATAGTTCGTCCCAGCCTTGAACGGATACGGGCCACGGCCTGACTATGCAACTGACATACTCTGGATTCACTTACGCCCATCAGCGAGCCAATTTCTTTCAAATTAAGGTCTTCCTGATAATAAAGCGCCAGCAGAAGTCGCTCGCGCTCAGGGACAGCCTCGACGGCCTCTACCAAATGTTCATGTTGTTCCTCATAGAGGGCGTCCAAATAAGGTGTGCCATCTTCATCAGCGTCGTCGCCCGGCTCCCACCCCTGTTCAGCCAACTGCGCCAGCGGCAGAATAAGGCCGTTATTGGTATCGGCCAGAAGATGCAGGTAGTCCTCCAGATCAATTCCCATGGCGGCTGCAATATCAGATTCCGAAGGCGGATGCCCCAAGGATTGCTCCAGCCGCGACACCACGGCTTCCATTTCCCGGGCGCGACGACGAACGCTGCGCGGCAACCAGTCACGCGAGCGCAACTCGTCCACCATAGCACCGCGTATACGGGCACTAGCATAGGCCTGAAATGGGGTGCCATTGTTCTCATCAAAACGCTGCATCGCTTCGAGCAAACCGAGATACCCCGCCTGAACCAGGTCATCCAACTCTATGCTGGCCGGCAACCGCACCCTGAGGCTCAGTGCGTGACGGCGTACAATCGGAATATATTCCTCGGCCAAGTCACGCTGCTCAAGCTGTCCGTTTGCCGTATACATCGTTTCTTCCATCCCTGACAGCCGCGTTGAGCGCCATCGTTTCATTGTCTTTACGTCAGGGATTCTAAAGCGTGTCGATTTTTCGAAAGCCGGGAATACGGCGTGCAATGTGAATCAATTCCCCGGTTCAGCCATTCAATAAACACAGACTAATGTCGCATCGCCCGGCAGCAACGGCAACCAGGTTGTCGAGTAGACCTTTGTGCGGCAGACCTGTGTCGTGCAGCGCCAGAACGCGCTCTGGACCACCGTTGCCGGCTATCCACTTTAGATGGGAGTATGCTTTCTGGAAAGCATGGATATCAGAGTCTATCCACAGGGCCCAGCGAGGACATCGAAGCACTTCGGGACCGGCGATCAAATCATCGTCGGTGGCATCGATAATCTGCCACCCACCCGCAGGATCAAGCCACTCATAGCCAGCGCGCGACCATTCCGCCATGCGCCGCCCCACATAGTCGGATTCATCGGGGGCGCCCACAACCACAAGGGTCTTACCGGCATTATCGCCGCACACTTGACCGTCACCCGCCTGGTCGCGAGCCTGCCGAGCGCGTGTCATTGCCCAGTCCCTTAGACTTGCTGCTTGATCGCTCATCGCTGTTAATTCGTGTTTGCCGGGACCAACAACTCCCGCGCTATCATGAGAAAAGTAAGGGATTCCAGAAGAGTATCGGCGCTGCGCGCGTCAACTTGACCCTGCATTGCTGCCAGTTCGGCCCTTAAATCATAGTCATCCAGATGGTCGCTATGCTGGACACGCAGCGCGGCCGCAGCCAAACCCTGTGCGACAAATCTGCGCAGGCCTTCACAGCACTGGAAGCCAGGCACCTGGGTCAGTTGACGGTAGCTGAAGCTTGCCAAATCACTAAAGCGCTCCAGGCCGATAAGCGCGGGGATCACGGTCTCATCTTCCATACATTCGGAGCTTATCCAGTATTTCGAGTAAAGGGCTTCACCCGAGGCGTCAGCCCTGACGGTTACCAGCCAGAGTCGTGCATTGAGTTGGGCTACCTTGCGCATACTCGGCCCAGCCAGCCGGACCGGTATCTGCCGCAACTCCATCGTGGTGTCATGCCCCTCAAAGTGCAGCGGCTCACGGGCATGCAGTTCAGCTACCGAGACCAATTCTCGTACAGCCGCAACCTCGTCATTCGTCCACAGCTGGGTATCGGGCGAAGCCTGTGAAAGCCAACAGCTCTCATAAAGACCGATGACCGTGTCAATATCTGGCAACTCGGGAAATATTTGCAGCACTGAACTAAATCGCGCCTGCAACCATATCATGCTGTGCTCGCCCAGCGTCCCGCAATCTGCAATAACTGGCCGCAGGCTGTCATCCAGCAACAGACTGTGGCCAGGGACATCGGCTCCATCGCACTGCAAATCACCCTCCGCGCCCCAAAGCACCGCTGGACGACACAACGCTGTTAGCTGCGTCCGCGTCGTCAGTTCCTCAAACCTGGCTTGTTGCCAGGCTGGGTTCAGTAGTGAAATATCCCAGGCAGCCTCAAGCAGCGGGAAACCGGGTACAGCATCTCGGAGTTTATCCAGGCATAACTTGACTTTTCGGCCACGCTGAAACAGCTCTCTAGACCAACCCGAGGGCGGCAGCGGCACTTGGTAATGGCGCGAAGCCTGCTGTGAAAACGCGCGATCCAACGCCATATCTAGCAGTGCAGACATGTCAGGCTCATCGAGATCTTCAGGCACCCGCTGGCCGGCGGTCGTGTATAGCGGCAGCAGTCCAAAACGAATTACAGCATCCACTAGCAGCCCCGGGCTACACGCCTCATCAAGTTTTGTCAGAATACAGCGGTTGATGGAGCTACCGGCCGCCAGCGCACTGCGTTGATATGCTTCTACTACTTCCTCAAGTGTCAAAGGATGGCAATTGCCACAGAGCAGTAGTGCAAATTCCAGAGCACTGGACGCAGAGGTTAGCTCGCTGAACTGCTGCATAATCCGAGCATCACGCTGACTGAGGCCTGAGGTATCCACCAGCACAAAGCGCTTATCACGAAGTTCGTGCAGCGCCTGGCGCAGAGCGACTCCGTCTGCGACTGAACAAAAACTCACATCAAGCAATTGGGCGTATTCACGCAAGTGATCCTGCGCACCAACGCGGAAAGCATCCGCACTGATTAGGCCCACTTCTTCACTACCATGACTCATGACATAGCGAGCCGCTATTTTGGCGATGGTCGTTGTTTTTCCAGATCCGGTCGGGCCTACCAGAACGAGAATGCCACTGTCCTTGCCTTTACGCTCGAAAGTGTCGTCGTGTGGCAACTGCGCTCTCAACTGCTGTCGCAGCCAATCCCGCATGGGCTCTTCTTCCCAGTTCAGCTCTTGCAATTTCACGGGGAAGCGCAACATCAGGTCACTCTGGAGATCTTCACTAAGGCCCATATCTCTAATTAGCGACTGTAATCTGGCCGCGTTACTGGTTCCCGGTTGCAGCAGCCTGGTTGAGCTGGCAATCATGCCCTTCAAATCGCGAACCTCTGACAACAGCTGAAAATTTCTATCCTCTGCACACTCACCCGTTGTGGCAGCGACACCAGGCGCAGGCGCCGCTAAAACAATGTCACCCTGCGACGGCACCATATCGCCCTCTCTCGCCGCAACAATCTCCACTCCGTGTTCAGTCTCGCGATTGGTCATAATCAAGGCGGCGTCTCCGAAAGCGGATTTCACTTTGCGCAGTGCATCGCGATGACTATTACCTGTAAAGCGACGTACGTTCATGAATTACCTCCTAACCAGTTAGTGATTCGAATCGTCTTATCAATGGGAATTTCGGTATCAGACATCACGGCTATACCGGGAATGCGGTTCTGGAGTAAGCTGTTCAACATTCGCCGCAAGACCTGACGAACGACTACCACGGGGGCGCCCCCCTGCTCTTCCTGTGCATGTAACGCTTGTCCGGCCAGGGTAATAATCGTTTCTCCCAGACCAGGATCCAAGGCGCCACTTTCGGTGGCCTGCATCAGTAAGTCTTCGAGTTGCTGATCGAGCCCTATCACCTGTAACTCGGTCTGGGCACCAAACCACCGCTGGGTAATCGTTCGACCCAGCGCCACTCGGACTTTTTCCAGAACAGTCACCAGGTCTTCATTCGCCACATCCCCATCAGCGAGCGCCTCAAGAATGCCCCTGATATCTCTAATCGGAACCTGATCGCGAAGCAGCTCCTGGAGTACACGCTGGAATTGAGCGACTGACAATCGCTTGTCTACGACGTCACTCACCAGTTCCTGGCCATCTTCGCCAAGTCGGTCCAGTAGCTGCTTGACTTCCGACCGGCTCAAAAGCTCGCTAGCATGCATCTGCATCAAGTGATTTAGATGGGTAGCGACGACGGTGCTTGCATCCACCACGGTATAGCCATAAATCTGGGCGCGGTCCCGATTGTCGCTTTCGATCCAGACTGCCGGCAGACCAAAAGCCGGGTCCTGGGCGTCAATACCCTGCAAACGGCCGGTCGTATTCCCGGGGTCGATGGCCATGTAGCGCTCGGGGTAGACTTCACCGCCGCCGATAACAGCTTCTTTCAGGAGAATCGTATACTGGTTGGCGCCCAGTTCCAGATTATCCTTTATGTGCACAACTGGTGGTAAGAAGCCAATACTCTGCGCAAATTTCTTGCGGACACTCTTAATTCTCGACAACAACTTGCCGTCCTGCTCCTGATCTACCATGGGAATCAGGCGATGTCCCACCTCCAGACCAAGGGCATCGACAAACTGCACATCCTCCCAACTCGCCTCAAGGCTCTCCGGAACAGGAGACAGCTCTTCCTGAATCGGCTCCGTGGGCGCCGGGTCGTCGCGAGTATCGATGTACCACGCGAGGCCGCCAAGGCAGGCGGTAATAAGCAGAAACATGAAGTTAGGCATCCCCGGTACGAGCCCCAGCAACCCCATCACCACGGCGGTGAGTGCCAGTACCTTCGGGTTGACAAATAGCTGCCCGATTACCTGCTGACCGACGTCTTCGTCGGTATCCACTCGCGACACCATAACACCGGCGGCAGTGGAGATGACCAACGCAGGTATCTGCGCCACCAGTCCGTCGCCAATAGTCAGCAGTGTATAGGTCTCAGCCGCTGTTCCCGCATCCATGCCGTGTTGAACAACACCAATAAGCAAGCCACCAATAATATTGACCAGCATAATGATCAGGCCGGCGACCGCATCACCACGCACGAATTTGCTTGCACCATCCATTGAGCCGTAAAAATCAGCCTCTTGTGATACTTGGCGGCGACGCTCTTTGGCCTCGGCCTCACCAATTAGCCCCGCGTTAAGATCCGCATCAATAGCCATTTGCTTGCCGGGCATTGCGTCAAGCATAAATCTAGCGCCGACTTCCGCGATCCGCCCGGCGCCTTTTGTAATGACCATGAAGTTGATGATTACAAGAATCGCAAAAACAACTAGCCCGACTGCAAAATTGCCGCCAATGAGAAATGCACCGAAGGCCTCAATGACTTTACCGGCGGCATCGCCACCCTGATGACCCTCCATTAGAACAACACGCGTTGACGCGACATTGAGGGCAAGCCGCAATAGTGTTGAGAACAATAGAACTGCAGGAAACGCAGCAAATTCCAAGGGTTTGTTTGTGAACATACTCACCAGCAATACCATGATGGCGAGCGAAATATTGAAGGTGAAGAAGAGGTCCAAAATTACCGGTGGGAGTGGCAGTATCATCATCGCC
Source organism: Halioglobus sp. HI00S01 (assembly GCF_001635445.1). Lineage (NCBI taxonomy): Bacteria > Pseudomonadati > Pseudomonadota > Gammaproteobacteria > Cellvibrionales > Halieaceae > Halioglobus > Halioglobus sp. HI00S01. The sequence goes on along the minus strand of NZ_LWEE01000265.1, from coordinate 110,644 downwards.
AATACGATGATGACCAATATTGGCCCCGCCATCACATGGAGTCGAATACCCTCGGGCAGTCTGGCCCAGTTTAGCGCAGGCCCCATTCGCTCGGTTAATTTATCCAAGGCCTATTCCACCCTGTGTGAGGCAGGTATCGCCAGCGCCGCCGGCTCTGGCACTACCCCATGCATGTGATCGGGTAGGCGTTTGAGATTTAGTGCCCATGCCATCACCTCGGCGACAGCCGTATACAGCTCGTAGGGTATCTCCTGATCGAGGTCTACATGCCGATACAGCGAACGCGCCAAGGCCGGGGCTTCAAGCACGGGTACCTTATGCTCTTTCGCAAGCTCACGTATCCGCAGGGCGACCCGCTCTGCCCCCTTGGCGACGACGCGCGGTGCACCTTCATTTGCTTGGGCGTATGACAGTGCCACCGCGAAGTGCGTAGGGTTGGTAATGACCACATCGGCTGTGGCGACGTTACCCATCATGCGGCGACGCGCCATTTCCTGCTGCTGGGCTCGAATGCGTGCCTTTAACTGCGGATCGCCATCGCTATCTTTCAACTCCCTGCGGATCTCTTCGCGGGTCATGCGCAACTGCTTGGTATGGCTCCACAATTGAAACGGAACGTCGATCAGACTGACCAGAATAAGCGTAAGTATCATGAGCCCGCACACCAATGCAGCCAGGTACAACCCTGTCGAAATAGCCGCCATAGCGGGCAGTGTCAGGAGCGCCAGAAAATCGTCAACGCGGGACAGCAAAAACATGGCCACCACCGATGACAGCAAGGCCACCTTGGCGAGCACCTTCGCCAACTCGGCAATGGCCTGCGCTGAAAATATTCGCCCAAACCCTTTAATGGGGTCAATTTTCGACCACTTGGGTTTGAGTGACGTCGCGGACATCAAAAAACCCCCAATTAACATCGGGGCAAGCGCGGCTACGAGCACCATAATCAAGAACAAGGGCAGCAGCGCGCTCAGGCTACGCTCACCTAGCAATGCGAGCAGAATGAGCATTTCCCGTGGCTCTACCAGGTATTGCTGCTCGAAACTGAAGGCCTCGGTCATCACCTCACCCAGCGCGGTGAATAGCGCGCCGCTCAGGCTGGTAAGGGCCAAAATTCCCGCGAAAAGTATGACAAATGTTGTCAACTCGCGGGAACGGGCCACCTTACCCTCAGCACGGGCTTTCTCCAGCCGGCGAGGCGTAGGCTCTTCGGTACGTTCCTGTTGCTGAGAATCGTCACTCATATCGAAAAAAGGGAAGGTTCACTACTCTTCGTCTATGCTAAATAAACGGCGGGGCGACGATAGCGCAGAATAGGGCGCGAATTTACCTCTATTCCTGCCCATGCCGGCAGGTCCGCAAGCTTGAGACGTTCGCAAGGCCACTCTAACCACCTGAGCGCGGCAGTGAAAACAAGGAAAGGCGAGGAATCAATGATCGCAGGCTCCATTTCAGACAACATTGTTCTCAATGTCATAGAAAAGAATCAGATCATCGAAGCGATGAATCAGCATGCCATTGTCAGTGTCACCGACGAGCGAGGCTGCATTCTCTACGCCAATGCCTTGTTTTGTTCTACCTCTGGGTATAGCAAGGAAGAACTGATCGGCAGTACACATAATATTGTCAATTCAGGTCATCACCCGCCCGAATTTTTTGCCGACTTGTGGCGGACGATCAGCCGCGAAGCGACCTGGTCAGGGCTCATCAAAAACCGCAGGAAGGATGGGACCTACTTCTGGGTACAAACCACGATTACCCCTAGCACCATAGGGGCCCATGGACCAGTCTTTTACACTGCGATTCGCACAGAGATACGCAGAGGGCCTGACTTTGATTCGCTAGTCGACATTAATACACGCATTCTGTCGTTAATGGGACGGCATGCGAAAGAGTTACTCGAGATAGAGTACGAGAGTCATTTATCGACCCTCAGGCGATTACTTGGCGAATGGCTGAAGGTACTCCCGGCCCAGGCCTTCGTGTTGCTGAAATCCAGCACCGAGAACAGTAGGCCAGTAGTCGAATTTTCCCACCCACAGATCGCCCTTAACCTCTACGACGCCTTTGAGACAGGTCATTACAGTTATTTGCAGGCGCTCAGAAGTGACGCCAACAAAGTATCACTACATCAGCCTGAAAACGAACCAACCGACTGCGCTGATAATGACCTGATGAAATGCCTCGTTCAAGAAAACATCCTTGGCATTGCGTACCTGCCCCTACAGATGAGCGGGGACTGTGAATACCTACTGTGCCTTTTATGCGATTCAGAACAACAATTTCGAGCACTCGACGATTTAGCAGAATATCTGCAGATGATTCGCGACCATCTCAGCACGAGTCTGCGCCGCTGCGCACGCGAAAGACAGTCATCGCTGGAGAAACAGCGTCTTCTGGGAAGGCAATTACTGGCTCATGTGGCTGATTTCGATCTGGATCTTCGTACGCTTCAGGTTCGCTGGTCACCAGACATGTTCGGCCTGAGCAAGAACCTAGCGAAAATAGAATTCAATCAGTTCTTGCAGTTGGTCCATTCCAAGGACCGACGCCTATTGCTTGCGGAACTTTCAAACGCCGTCAACAACTACCGATCAATCGAAGTGGAATTCAGGATCAGCAATCAACAGGCCGCCGAGATCTGGGTCCAACTCCGCGGCGCTAGAACCCGGGTACCGAACGGCGACGCCGATACGCTGGTTGCCACGCTTATCGACATCAGTCGTATCAAGCACACCGAATCCGAACTGCGCAAATCGAAATCACTGGCGGAACATGCCAACAAAGCCAAATCCAATTTTATTTCACATATGAGCCATGAACTGCGCACCCCCCTGAACTCCATTCTTGGTTTTGGCCAGCTCCTGCAACTTGACCAACATCTGGAAAAGGAACAGCAGTCCAATGTCTCCGAAATCGTCGGAGCAGGCACCCATCTCCTCAAACTAATCAATGACATCATCGACTTATCTGTCATAGAAACAGGCTCGCTAAACACTGTACTCGAATACCACCCACTCAAGGAAATCATTGATGAGACCGTGGCGCTGGTCAGCCCATTGGCGGCCCGAAGAAATGTCGATCTCGTATGCCAGGGGACATTCGATGGCCATGTGCTGGTTGATCGATTACGACTAAAACAAGCGCTCATCAACCTGATCAACAACGCGATCAAGTATAACCAATCGGGCGGAAATGTGATTGTTTCGTGCTCACATTCTGTCCCCTACCGAGTGCTGATAAGCATCGCAGACACTGGTATTGGGATTGCGTCAGAGGATCAAAACAGTCTGTTTACGCCCTTCGAGCGCGGCGCTAAAAGCGGTTCGTCCATCGAAGGGACAGGTATCGGTCTTTCGATCACTAAAAAGATTATCGAGAACATGGGGGGAAGCATTGGCTTCACTTCGCGGCCTGGCATGGGCAGTATCTTTCACCTTGAGGTTTACGCACCCTGTGCCACCCCGCCTACATTCGCGTTAGATCAGCGCGATTATCCAAATACTGCAAATAGCAGCGTGGCCCTTTTCTCTGATCACGCCGCCACGCGGGAACTCATTGATAACACCCTTGCTATGCACGACGGGCTGGAGGTTATAAAATTCCATGCGCACGAATACCCGGAGGCACTTCAGCATTGCGCTACGCCAAGAGTTATCATTCTGGACAGTGATACCCCACATAAGACCCTAGAATCTACAAACGACGATCAAAATTCGGCTCTTCGACGTATTCCTCATGTCGGTATACTTTCATCTCAAGAGTTTACAGATTTACTACCTTCCAGCATGGGCATTTTCAGTGCCATCTGTCTGACACCAATTAACAGCGCTGAACTAGAGTCTGCGATTACTTCCGTGCTTACCGGCGTGCCTGGGTAACAAGCTGTCCATAGCTGGTTGCTTCAAGCAGCGCCGCAGCGATCTGCCCCAATGGCAGTGTTTCGCAAGCCCCCCCCAGGCGCACGGTTTCGCCGGGCATACCCCAAACCACACTGGTTTCTTCGTCCTGGGCGATGGTATGCACGTGCTGATCCTTTAAAGCACACATGGCGCTGGCGCCGTCTCCGCCCATCCCAGTGAGTATCGCGGCCACGGCATTGTCGCCGACAGCGGCCAGAACAGACCGAAACAGTACATCGACGCTGGGCTTGTGGCGGTTGACCGGTTCGGAATCGTCGAGCAGGCAGAGATAGCGCGCTCCGCTACGAGTCAATCGCAGGTGACGATCCCCGGGCGCAACAAACGCGTGGCCAGGTAGCACCTGGTCACCGTCTTCCGCCTCTTTTACGGACAGTTGTGTTATCCGGTCAAGTCTCTCCGCAAAAGCGGCACTGAAACCAGGCGGAATATGTTGGGCAATAACAATGCCTGGAGCATCTGATGGCAGCCCCATTAACACTTCGCGAATCGCCTCCGTGCCGCCGGTAGACGCACCAATGGCGATCAAACGATCAGTCGTTCGAAAGTTTCGCTGCTTCGACGCAGCTCTTGCCCCGGTGATTGGGGTATGGGTAGGAGTATTGGCTGGATTAGCGTTTCGGCGATGAACCTTTACGCGTGCAGCGTGCCGAACCTTGGTGAGCAGTTCGTCTGCGCAATCCTGCAAGGTATGGGAGACATCAATACTGGGTTTGGTGACAAAGTCGACAGCACCTAACTCCAGCGCACGCAACGTGACATCGGCACTGCGCTGGGTGAGTGACGAAACCATGACCACGGGCAGCGGGCGCAAGCGCATAAGATTGCCAAGAAAGGTCAAACCATCCATACGCGGCATTTCCACGTCCAGGGTAATTACATCCGGATTTAGTGACTTGATCTTTTCTCTGGCGATATACGGATCGCCGGCAACACCTACAACTACTATATCGTCTGCCTCTTCGAAAATCCTGGATAAGATATTGCGCACCAGCGCCGAGTCATCGACCACTAATACTTTAACTCGGGAATCTTCCATGAGCTTGTCAGAATAGTTCTACGTCACTGCTTATGGGCTGATGCGAGAGATCTTCACGATACTTACTCTCACGCTCGGTGATGGTGTCATTGGTGACTTTGCGCAGTCGTTTCACCATCGCCTTACCTGTCTCAGGGAAAAAGACCACGCGTCGAGGGTAAACGTCTCCAACATCTCTGGAGGTAACCAACAGCCCCTCCTCCGCGACATACTCTTCGACGAAAGCAATGTTTCTCGCGCCAATATCTGTCATCTGATCAAGCACCTGCCCGCCACCAAATAGCTTGACTTCAAGTCTCCGGCGGCGCCCGCCATGCATAATAATTTGATTTATGAGTGTTTCCATGGCGTAACTACCATAGCGCGCCTGGGTGCTGGCACAGTCACCGCCGCTCTTACCCTCGGGGAGCATAAAGTGATTCATTCCGCCGACACCAAAGTCGACGTCGCGCACACAGGCCGAAATACACGACCCTAGAACGGTGGTTATCATCTCGCCTTGGGTGGAGACATAGTACTCACCTGGCAGTATTTTCGCAGAATGGCAGGCGAAGGCCCGATCCCAATAGCGATGCACATGCTCATAGCCATCCAACACATTAGGCTGTTCGCCGCGCATCGCTTGACTGCTATTGCTGAGAATCTGGCTCACCGTCAACCCTTCCGCCGGTAGATAGTTTTGCCGATCAACATGAATCTGTCACTGACCTTGTTCAGGCTTTCGGAATGTCCAATGTATAGAAATCCCTCGGGCGCGAGTTGGTTACCTATGCGATCGAACAGTTTGACTTGGGTCAACTTGTCAAAGTAAATGACGACGTTTCGGCAGAAAATGATGTCGAAGCTGCTCTTCATGGGCCAGGCCTCGAGGAGATTGAGCGGTAGAAAGCTGATCATACTGCGCAACTCATCTCTTATTCTGATTCTGTCCGAACCTGGCGTCGGGTCGCGCTGAGCCCAGCGTTTCAAGCGCTGTGAATCCAGACCTTTGTTAGCAAACTCCGCTTCATAGATCCCTGCCTTCGCTATATTCAGTACCGCTGTGTCGATGTCGGTGGCAAGTATCTTTACGTCCCAGTCTGCCGGCACCATGTCCGCAACAACCATGGCAATGGAGTAGGCCTCGGCACCAGTAGAGCAACCCGCAGACCATATGCGCAGCTTCCTGCGAGGTTTTTGCATCAACTCAGGAAGCGCTTCGTTCCTTAAATGATCAAAATGATGGGATTCACGAAAGAAACTGGTCAGATTGGTGGTTAGCGAATTTACGAAAAACTCGAACTCTTCACCGCCGGTGTCACGTTCAATCAATTTGCAGTAGTCTGAAAAGTTGCGCATACCATGGGCGCGCAATCTCTTTACCAGTCTCCCATACACAAGGTCTTTCTTTACATCGGTGAGTACGATTCCTGCGTGCTCGCCAATGAGTCCGGAGATATACCGAAAATCGCGATCTGTCAGTCGGAATTCAGAAGCGCCATCCCCCTGATTCAACGCCGGGGGCATGGGTAATGACCTTGAAAGTAATCAATCACGCTACCATTCCTCCGCCTCTAATCAGGTATTACTCTAGAACTCTTCCCACTCGTCGCTCTCTGACTTACTCACCTTGCGTCGCGGTGCTGCTGCCCGCGGAGGTCTGCCCTGGCTCTGGGCCCGTCCTCCCCTCGCAGGGGCCGCCGGTGATGAGTCATTTTCGCCGATATTAAAGAACTCCATGAGCTGGATGAGGCCATTAGACTGCTCGGCCATTGATTCACTTGCAGCAGCTGCTTCCTCGACCATTGCGGCGTTCTTCTGGGTGACCTCATCCAGCTGTGAAACTGCTGTGTTCACCTGGTCGATGCCTAGTGATTGCTCCTGCGCCGCAGCCGCAATCTCAGCGATGATGTCACTCACCTTTTTGACAGCAGTGACAATCTCGGTGAGCGTATTACCGGATTCACCTACCAGTCTTGAACCATCGTCTACTTTGGCAACGCTATCTTTAATCAATGCTTTAATTTCCTTGGCTGCTTCGGCACTGCGCTGCGCAAGATTGCGCACCTCTGCTGCAACGACGGCGAAACCTCTACCCTGCTCGCCAGCACGTGCCGCCTCAACAGCCGCGTTCAGCGCCAGCAGGTTGGTCTGGAACGCAATCTCATCGATCACGGAAATAATCTCTGCAATCTGATTGGAAGACTTATTGATTTCACTCATCGCATCCACGGCACGGCTGACTACCTGGCCACCGGTTTCCGCCTGCTCACGCGCGCTGGCTGCAAGCTGGTTGGCCTGACGGGCATTGTCCGCGCTCGATTTAACCGCCGCTGTCATCTCTTCCATACTGGACGCAGTTTCCTCAAGTGAAGAAGCCTGACTTTCAGTGCGCTGCAGGAGATCCGAATTACCTTCAGAAATCTCGGAGGAAGAGCTTGAGATATTCGTAGAGCTGGTCAGAATCTGGTTCACCATGTCGCGTAGCACGTCGACAGTGCCATTGACGTCTTCCTTGAACTTAGCAAACAAGCCGTCGTACTGACCGTTCATACCGCAGGTGAGATCTCCCTGGGACAGGCTGGCAAGCACTTCGGACAAGTCTTTGAGGCCGACCATAATACCGTTAATGGTCGTACCCAGATCCCGATAAAAGCCCTGGTACCTCTCGACGTCCATGGAGATAGAGAAGTCGCCTTCTGACGCGGCCGACACCAGCGCACTCAGCTCTGTCTCAGCATTGTGCTGCTCGGTCATATCGACCCACTCGACGATATTTCCGAGATATTCGCCGTTCGCTCCCTCGATCATGGTGGCATTGACCTGGAATACCAGATCCAGTACGTGAATCTTCGCGCTGGCCGGCAACATGTTCTTATCTTGCAAGAGGCGGCGCTGGTGGGCTGGATTCTTGTGGAACTGATCGATGCTCTCGCCAATGAGCTTGCTGGCATCAAAGCCAGGGAACACCTCACGCATTTCGCTGGAGCGATTTTGGAACATGTCCATTGCTGCGGGGTTGCAGTAGATAATGTCGAGATTCTCGTCACAGAGCATCAGACGGGTTGTGGCTCCGGCAATGGCTGACTGCAGGCGTGCATTCTCCATTTCCTTCTTGCGCAACTCCGTCACATCTGCCCATTCGAGTGTATTGCCTAAATAGTTCCCATCGCCGTCAACGATGGCCGTGACATTCAACGAGAACTTAAGGTGTCCGACTTCAATATCAGTCCGCCAGGGTAAGTTGGACGGATCGCTGAGGATATTTCGCTGATGCTCGGGTTTTTTGTGAAAACCATCGATACATGCCCCTATTAGTTTGTCTGGGTTGAATCCGGGATATATTGAACTCAACGTTTCCTGATTCTTACGCAGAAGCTGCAGCGTGGCATCGTTAGCATAAGTGACGATGAAATCTCTATCAATCATCATGATTGCCGTCATTGCGCCATCAATCGATGAATTGAGCCGCGCTGTTTGAAGTTCCTGCTGTCGCAAGGTAGTGACATCGGACCATTCAAGTGTGTTTCCGAGATAATTACCCTGCGCATCAACAATGGCAGTTACGTTCAGGGAGAACTTGAGGTCAGCCACCTCAATGTCTGTGCGCCAAGGCAGGTTAGCTGGATCAGCCAGTATATTCCTCTGGTGCTCGGGATTTTTGTGGAAGCCATCGATACAAGAACCGATAAGCTTATCCGGGTTGAATCCAGGATAGATCGAGCTAAGCGTTGCCTGATTGTCGCGCAACAACTGTAGAGTGGCTTCGTTGGCATAGGTAACAGTAAAGTCGCGATCGATCATCATAATCGCTGTCATAGCGCCGTCGATTGACGAATTTAACCGGGCGGTTTGCAATTCCTTCTCGCGCAGGGCCGTGACATCCGACCACTCCAGGGTGTTACCCAAATAGTCTCCCCGTTCATCGACAATTGCAGTCACATTTAGGGCAAACTTCAAGGGGCCAATACTGATGTCAGTGCGCCATGGCAGGTTCGCCGGGTCCGCCAACAACGCTCGCTGATGCTCAGGACGCTTGTGGAAGCTGTCGATGCATGTACCAATCAGCGCGTCCGGACTAAAGCCGGGATACACGCTCGCCAACGTGTCGCGATGTTTGGACAGCAGATCCAGGGTCGCCTGGTTTGCATAGGTCACTACAAAGTCACGGTCGACCATCATGATCGCCGTCATCGCACCATCGACGGCTGACCGCATACGGCTCAGTTCTTCCGCTGTGTGTTCATACTCTTCTGGTACCGCCAGCGCCGCTACACTACTTGAAGCCATGTCTGCATCCTTCTCAGATTCGTAGCCCACCAGCATCATCTGCGCAACAGACCACAAGGTAGACTTCCACGCGTGGCTAATATCTTTATTCCATTCTTCGCCAGAAACGTCTGCCAGAACCTCGACCAGCGTTTCCGCAACTGCACCGTAATGTTCGACCTCCGCCCCATACTCCTGGTGCCGAGACCCCATCTCCGCAAGGATCGGCGCCAATTTATCGGGATTGCGCAGACTCGCGACCATGGTGCTAAGGGCAGCGAGCAGTTTCTTTTTTTGCTCCTGTTGATCTACACCTTCAAAAAAAAGTTCAACTTGGGGGTAGCGATCAAACAGACGCTCATAAAAGAGACTTACAATCTCTTCGCCCCGTGACGCCACCTGTTTAAAGCTCGCCTCAACCAGAGCTGCTGGATCGGGCACTGATGGCTGCGGGATTACTGATGTCGACAAGCGTTTTGCCGCAGGTTTCTTCCGCGAATCACCGCGGCCGACAGGTTTTCTTCCACCGCCCTGCTTGGCTGATTTCTGCAGCCACTCCAGCGGATCGTCACCTACTTTCTTAGTACTGCTCCTACTCATGCCGTCTTCCTCGTCTCCTGCCCGGTTTCTATCAGTTCGCGAGCCAGGGCGGCATACTCGCTCGCAGAACGAGAGGTGCCCTTGTACTCAAAGATCGACTGACCAAAACTGGGACTTTCAGTAAGTGCTACAGACTCAGTTATCACGCTGTGCAACAGTTGGTCTGGGAAATATTCACGAAGCTTGTCATACACTTCTCGAGCATGATTTCTTCGCGCGTCAAATCGGGTAACGACTATCCATTTGGTTAGCGTCCTGTCTATCTCCGCCTCAATATTCTCGAGCAGCTCAAGCAGGCTGGAGAGTCCCACCATTGCCAGGTAATCTCCCGGCACCGGTATGAGTATTTCAGTCGCCGCGACGATGCCGCTTCTGCCGAGAAAGCCAGAGGAAGGAGGACAATCGATCATTACAATATCGTAGGTGTCTGCATCGTTAAGCCGCTCTCCGAGAAGCCCTGTATCTCTACTTAATCCTGCGTCCAGCCCCTCAAAGTCTGCCAGTCGAGATCCTGCACCGAGCAACGCCAAACCGTCTCGGCTTTGGATGGTTAAATCGTGAAGGGGCGAATCATCCGCCAGCAGCGCATCGACACCTGCAGACGCCGCATCGTTACCGAGTGTTGTGGAGAGATGCCCCTGTGGATCGAGGTCCACCGCCAGCACGTTACGACCGATGCGGTGTCCGACCATAGCAAACGCATGGGCGAGGTTGGCACAGGTGGTTGTCTTACCCACGCCTCCCTTCTGATTAATGACGGCTATTCGACGCATTGTTCCCGCTTACTCCAGGCTCGCCTTTACGTCGACGTTAAGGAATGCATCGACGTCGAGCACGATGATCATCTTGTCTTCGACTGAGGCCAGCGACTTGACGAACTTGTCCTCCAGGCGGCTGCCAAATTCCGGGGGTAACTGGCACTGACTGTCGCCCAGGGTGTACACCTCAGATACGGCATCAACAACAAGTCCCATGACCCTGTCTTCCTCGCCATTCTCTACCCTGACGACAATCACCACGGTGGTCGATCCATACTCAAGTGATTCGAGACTGAAGCGCTCGCGCAGGTCTATGATCGGGACTATTGTGCCGCGTAGATTGATCACACCTTTAAGATACTCAGGCGAATTTGGCAATGGCGTCACCTTCGACCAGCCACGGATTTCCTGAACACGTAATATTTCAACTCCATATTCCTCGTTGGCAAGAATGAACGTCAGATACTGTCCATTGTCGCCAGGTACACCAACGATATCGTCTTGAATCGCAGCTGCATTATTCATAACTGTACTCCGGTATCTCTAGCGGGTGGCCAACGGGCAATGAGCCTATCGGCCAATGCGCGAATTTCTTCATCTTCGGCATCGTCTGCTTTCTATTAGTGCAACACCTTCTGCACTACGCCTTGCAAAATTTCGGGGTCGAAGGGTTTGGCAATCCAGCCATTCACACCGTTCGCCTTGCCCCGTTGCTTTACTGCCAAACTTGAATCGGTACTCAATACCAGAATGGGTGTGTCGCGATAACCGGGTATCGTTCTGATCTCGCGCGCCAACTCGATACCATCAAGCCCACCCATGTAGAGATCGGTTAGCACAAGCTCCGGACGAAAACTCTCGATCCGACTGAGCGCCTGCTCAGCGGATTCTGCCTGCGATATTTCATGCCCCGCCTCTTGTAGCACGTGCACCACCATGTGACGCAATGTCGCCGAATCATCTACAACCATGATTTTTGCCATGGGCATTTCCTCAGTGGGCAACCTTCATAAACCGAGTTGATCCAGGAGGTCATCTACCTGATCCTGGCCACTGACTACTTCATCGCCAGCGGGATCTATCTGAGGCCCGTTTAGCAGCGAGCCATCTTTTGATTCCGACTCCGCTTCCTGGAATTGAGAGTAAATGCGACGCCGGACCTCGTCCCGATCCTGCTCGGGGCAAAGTCCATCAACCAGTAGATCGAGCAGCTGATGTTCGACATCGATCACCACTTCCATGAGTTTCTTGATGACCTGGCCGGTTAGGTCCTGAAAGTCCTGCGCCATAGTAATTTCCAGCAGTTCCTTGTTGGTCTCGCGGGTCTGCTCAGGTATGTCTTCGAGGAACATCCGGGTTTCAAGGACCAGTGACTTGACCTCTTCATACTCTATGTGGGTGGCGCTCCAATGCGCCCAACGCTCTGCCAGGTCATGCGACTGTTGATGCAATCGATCCTGTATGGGCTGGGCTCTGTCCACGGCATTCAAAGCGCGCTCTGCCGCTTGTTCTGTCATGGTCGAAATATAGGTGAGGCGATCCCGCGCATCCGGGATCATTTCAGCTGCCCTCTCGACAGCACGATCAAGGCCCATCGCCTTCATGCTTTCGCGCAGAGAGCGCACCACCGTGCCAATGCGGCCGAGCATTTCGTCGGACTCACTAGCCTCAGGTATCAACGTTTGTTGTGGCTCCGGCGCAGAGATATTGGCCTGACTGTTCTCCATCAGACTGCCATCTTCTCGAAAATTTTATTCAACTTGCCTTCCAAAGTCGCAGCCGTGAAGGGCTTAACCACATAGCCGCTTGCACCGGCCTGAGCTGCAGCAATAATGTTCTCTTTTTTTGCCTCAGCGGTCACCATGAGCACCGGCAGCTCTTTCATCGCGTCATCGGAGCGAATCTGCTTGAGCATTTCCAGGCCATCAAGGTTCGGCATATTCCAATCAGAGACTACAAAGTCGAATCCCCCTGCACGAAGCTTGTTTAACCCTTCACGTCCATCCTCTGCCTCTTCCACGTTATTGAACCCGAGCTCCTTCAGCAGGCTGCGCACGATGCGGCGCATGGTAGGAAAGTCGTCCACAACCAGTATGCTGATATCTTTGTTCACCAGATTCCTCCGTCAAGATGGCACGCCGGCTTCTGCACGGCACAGCGAATAAACTAACAGGCCCCCTACGAGCCGAATGCTTGAATAGCGCTACAAAAAACTGGCATTTACAACCCTAGCTTGCACTAATCGTCGGCAGGCAAAGCCTGTTGTTCTGTGGAGTCAGCTGGGTTCACTTTTTTGGTTGCAGTGCGTTGCGTGCTGAGCCGCGATTCCTGGCCTAGCCTGTACAGATCACCAATATCCAGAATCAGTGCCACGCTACCGTCTCCGAGGATGGTGGCCGCTGAAACACCCTCCACCCTTCCATAATTATCCTCGAGATTTTTGACGACGACCTGTTGCTGACCTATAAGTTCATCAACCAGTAGCACATACTTCAACGAGCCCGCCTGTAACATGACTGCAGTTTTGCGCTCGTCGCTGTCTCGCTCCTCGCGCGTATCCTGCAAACCCATCGCATCATATATAGCCACCACGGGATAGTATTCCTCTCGCACACGCAGCATGGGTATGTTGCCTGGCAAGGAGGATAGGTTCTCATCCTGGAACTGAAGCGATTCGATAATGGAGCTCACTGGCAGAATATAGATTTCGCTACCTCCACGCACCAACATGCCGTCAAGAATCGCCAACGTCAGCGGCAGGACAATTCGCGTGGTTGTACCCTTGCCTCGCTCAGACTCGATCTCTACATAACCTCCCATGGACTGAATGTTGCGTTTCACTACATCCATACCCACACCGCGGCCGGAAATATCACTGACTTCGGCTGCAGTAGAGAAACCCGGGGTGAATACCAATTGCCACACATCCTGATCAGAGGGATTTTCAGCCAGTCCGATACCCCTCTCCTTGGCCTTCGCCAAAATTTTGTCGCGATCTAGGCCCAACCCGTCATCTCGAACCTCGATCACTATGTTACCGCCTTCATGTTGCGCCGAGAGCACTAGGCGACCCTCTCTGGACTTGCCAGCCGCCTCCCTCACTTCCGGCAGCTCTATACCGTGGTCGAGGCTATTGCGCACCAGGTGTGTCAGTGGATCTATAATGCGTTCTGTCAGGCCCTTGTCGAGTTCGGTCGACTCACCTTCCGTTACCAGATTGATCTCTTTGCCGAGTTTGCCTGCAAAATCGCGAACAAGCCTCGGAAAACGACTGAATACGTAGTCCATGGGCAGCATACGAATCGACATTACCGCTTCCTGAAGATCACGGGCATTGCGTTGCAATAAGTTGATGCCATTGAGCAGTTCACTATTGGTGACGCCCTCAAGACTATTAGCAGTTTCGTTCAACATCGACTGGGTAATGATCAGTTCACCCACCAGGTTGATCACCTGATCTAACTTGTCGACGGCTACCCTGATCGTCGTCGACTCGCTGGAAGAGCGCTTAGCCTGCTTTTCGCTGTTCGCGCTATCTTGTGCATCGACATCCGAATCAACCTGTGCGTGATCTGCCTTGGGCCCCGCGATTGGTACATCTGCACTGCCATTTGCATCGGAGGTTGCCTGGACAGTAATGGTTAACTGCTCCGGCTCAATCACGAAATTGAGCACCGCCGCGAGATCTTCGCAGAGTTCGTTGGTCGACACGATAATGTCGTAAAGCTCAGCGTCGCCTGATTGACTAAGCACGTCGCCCAGATTGCCAAGCTCCTCAATTATCAGTGCCCTATCACACTCTTTCACGGAGTTCAGCTGCACCAGCAACACCTGTGCGGGTGAGCGACTGGACGGCAACTCTGCTTCGTTGAAAAGTTCGAAATCGCTACTATTTTCGCCAGCAGTCAAGGGATTAGGGTTTGCTGAACCACCCTGAACTGCAGATATCGCGCCAAAGTCAGTTCTGTTTTCCTCTGCTACTCTCTGGAGGGCGCGACAAAGTGCCTCGAAGTTTGCCTGGTCAGGTGCGGTGCCATTCTTGTAGGCGTCCAATTGATCTTTCAGCATGTCTCTGGCTTCCAAAATTTGGTCTACGATAACCCGGGTCAGAATCAACTTCCCATTACGAGCATCATCCAGTAGGTTTTCCAGTATGTGTGTGGTCTCCTGCACAATCGTAAAGCCAAATGTACCCGCACCGCCCTTAATCGAATGAGCCGCTCGAAACACCGCATTGAGAGTTTCAGAATCTGGATGTTCGAGATCCAGGTTCAGTAGACAACATTCAATTTCCGACAGGAGTTCGTCGGCCTCATCAAAAAAATGTTTACTGAATTCGCTTAGATCCATGGTGATCTGCCTCTACCTCAGGTCGCGTGGCATCCGAAGTGCCAATGAATAGGTCTTCTGGTGTCTTGGAGTCTATAAGCGCCGTTCGACCGACATCATCCAACAAGAGAATCTCGATGCGCCGGTTCATGGGGCTATCAATGGGCTGGTCCTTGATCGGTAACATGTCGGCAACTCCCGATACTCGTATCACTTTTCCCGGGGCCAAACCCGCGGAAACTAATTGACGCCTGGAAGCATTCGCCCGTGCGCTGGAGAGCTCCCAATTACTGTACCCAGCCTGCTGGCCCGGGTAGGTGAGAGAGTCAGTGTGCCCGGTAATGCTGATGGCTTGCGGGAATTTGTTCAGCACCGGGGCGAGTGCCGCTAGCAGCTCGCGCATCCCAAGTTCCAACTCACCGCTACCTAGCTGAAACATCGTTTCACGGGTAGAGTCCGATAACTCGACTTTCATTCCCTCGGCCACGGCGGCCACTCGCAGCTGCGACTTCAAACGCTGCAACTTTGGATTGGCAGTCATCACTTTGTCTAACTCCCAGCGCAAAGTCTCGACATCGTGCTCTGCAGCTGCCGGGGCTGGGCACTGCCGTGCAGCTGTAAGCACGACCCCCTGTGACCCTGGCAACAGCCCCTCTCCATTTACCTGGCTCGATGCTTTGATTGCCAGTTGGGCTTTGGGGCGAATGTGCAGTGGTGAGTTGAAGTAATCCGAGACCTGCTGGCGTTGCGTGTCACTGGCTCCAGAGAGTATCCACAGCACCAGAAAGAGGGCCATAAGGGCCGTCATGAGATCTGCCAGGGCAATCTTCCAGCCACCCACCTGGTGATTATCACGCGCTCGCTGCCGACGCAGGACAAACGGTACCGAGGCCGCACTCATATGACATGCTGCCCACGAACATGGGCTTCCAGTTCAAGAAACGTGGGCCGCTCAGTGCTAAATAGCGCTTTGCGACCAAACTCCACTGCTATACGAGGCGCATAACCATGAATATTCGCGAGCAGACATACACGTATGCACTGCAAAACCTTGACCACCTCCGCGCCCTGACGCTCGAGACGGCTGCCCAGCGGCGCAATGAAACCATAACCGATGAATAGACCGAGAAAGGTCCCTACCAGCGCGTGGGCAATCATCGAGCCCAACTGATCGGGGCCAGCTGAGGCCCAACTAAGAGCATGCACCACACCTAGTACAGCAGCTACAATGCCAAAGGCGGGCATGGCGTCGGCAGTTCTGTGCAGCGACCTGACAGGTACTTCATACTCAAGCTCGAAAACTTCTATCTCATGCAGCATGAGCTCGTCCAATTCAACGGGACCAACGCTCCCTGTGGCTGTAAGCCGCAGATAGTCTGCGATGAAATCAGTAATCAGTCTGTCGGCCGATGCCACGGGATGCGCAGCAAAAAGAGCGCTGTTCGAGGGATCCTCAATGTCAGCTTCAATCGCCAGTGCACCTTCCCTTCGAGCCTTGGTCAGCAATTCGTAGAGCAGCCCCATCAAATCCATATACAGCGCTCGACCATATCCAGAAGCCGGCCGCAGTCGCTTGAACGCTCGCACGGTAGTGCGCATCGACTGACTGTTATTAGACGCGACAAAAGCACCCAGCGCTGCACCAGCAATCATCAGTATCTCCGCTGGCTGAAACAAAGGTCCCAGCCGTCCTCCAGCCAGTAAAACCCCCCCGAATACCGAGACGACAACGATTAAAAAACCAATGGCTATCAGCAAGGTAAGTCCTCATTCCCTGGGCCAGCTACACCAGAAGTGTATCGGCACCTTAGAGCTGAGCTTTACCGCACTGCAGCATCGCTATCGAATGCGCAGTGATCGTAAGCAAGATTCAGCATCAACTATGTTGCAATTAGGCGACAATATCGCGCCTATTTTTCCTGTTAGGGGCCGGAACTACCAGTATGGGAAACAGTGATTGAGAATCACCGCGAGTTAAAGATGGCAGTGATGCCAGCCGATTATCTCTATAGGCAGACAGACAATAGAGAGCATAGCGGTGAGCCAGTCAAGTTCTGATAAAGGGCCGAAAAGCCGACCCACAGCGCAGCAAATAGCCCGGCTTAATCATGGGGTTAGCGGCAGTCTTAGAGTATCACTCGCCGCCCTGCTACTGGTGATTGGTGGATTTAGTGCCATATACCTGGCGACCTCAGGTCTTATCAATTCACCGGCCATCAGCCTGCCTGTTCTGGTGATTCTGCTGCTTGGCGCTACCCTGTTGGGCAATTCGTTGCCTGTAACCCTGCCACTGGATGGCCATCCGGGCGACGCATCTGCCACCGCGAAAGCAGCACTGCTCGATGACCCTTGCCTGAAAACTGCAGGAATTGGCGTGATCTTCTATGATAGCGATGCCGATGGCTTCATGGTAAATAGCCTGGCTCGTCAGCACCTCGGAGTCACCCGGACAGGGTGGATGCCGCCAAGCATACTCGCCAACAACCTGGAACAATCCAATACCACGTCACTCTGGACGACAATCCAACGTGCTGTGAAAGAACCGCTGCTAGAGCCCCAGGAATTCGTTATATGCTGTGGAGACGGCCACGAGAAATATATTCAGATCGAACCTGCGGAATCCAATCGCGAGGGTTTGGAACTACTGAGAATAATGACCCGAGACATAACCCACCTCCATCACCTAAAGCGGAAGATCCAGTTTGCAGAGACAATGTGGGACAAGCATCACGACGCACTGCTCCTCCTAGATGAGCAATTTACTATTATAGACGTGAATCCTGCCTTTCTCTCGCTCATTGGTAGCAGCCGTGCCAGCGCACTCGGTCAGCCCATACAGCGATTTCGCGCAGATCCAGAAGACCGGAAATGTGCCGCAAGTATTCGCAGTGCGCTGCGGCGCAAAGACAATTGGTACGGCCGCACCTGGAACCGCACGCGTGAAGGTGAAGTATTCCTCGCAGAGGAAAGAATCGTTAAGTTTGAGCCGGACGTTGGTAAAAACGCACAGTACATCGCGTTAATCTCCGATCAAGCATGTCGCGCCCCAGAAGCCGCGGCGATCGACCGCGAATCTGATACAGACTCCCTCACCGGACTGGGTAACCGCGAGGGCATTCTTGCCCATCTACGCTCTAACCTCGCGCGCGCCAACGTGTTCAACCGTCACCTAGCAGTTTGCTACATCGACCTGGATTGCTACCAGGGTGTCCACGAACGATTCGGCAAGACCATTAGCGACGAACTACTGATCGCAGTGGCCAACCGGCTTCGCTCACAGTCGCGAACGATTGACTACATAGCGAGGCTTGGTGGGGATGAATTCGCCCTTGTACTAGCTGGCGTCGAAAGCCCGGAAATGGTCATGGCCTACGGTAAACGCCTGCTGATGTCGATTCGCGGCACCTATCAGCTAAGCAATCGACATAAAATCTACCTCACAGCCAGCATCGGCGCTTCGTTCTACCCTTCCGCCGACGTCAGCGGCGAGGTACTGGTGCGGCACGCTCACCAAGCTATGTACCAAGCCAAAGACAAGGGGCGCGATCGCATCGAATTGTTCGATGCGGAGCGCCACCGCATCGAAGATGGTAATCGACGCCGATTGGAGCGTCTTAGATACGCACTAGAAAACAATGAGCTATGTATTCACCTACAACCACTCGTCAATATGCGAAGCGGCCAGGTGCTAGGCGCGGAGGCACTGCTGCGATGGGAGCATCCTGAGGACGGTCTGGTTTTCCCGGATCAGTTCCTGCCCCTGGTCAGTGGGACAGATCAAGCTATTGAAGTAGATCGATGGGTCATGGAAGCGGTCATGCTGCAGATTGAGCGATTCTCCCGGCACGGCTATCCATTGCAGATCAGCGTCAATATCGATGCAGGCTACATTCAGAGTGATCACTTTGTGAACGATCTGGAAGCGCTTCTGGCGCGTCACCCTAGGGTCAGCCCCGCTTTGCTCGAAATAGAGATTCTGGAATCAGCAGCTCTGACGGACATCGAAAGAGCCTGTAGTATCGTGCGCAAAGTTCAGAATATGGGTATTACTGTCGCTCTGGATGACTTCGGCACCGGCTACTCTTCACTAACCTATCTGAAGCGCATTCCGGCAGATACACTTAAGATAGACAAGTCGTTTATCATCGACATCCTGTCATCGACGGAGAGCCGGCATCTCGTAAAGGCAGTAATCAGTATGGCGTGCAAGCTGCATCACACTGTTGTCGCAGAGGGTGTCGAAACTGACGAACACGCCAAGATGCTTCTCGACATGGGCTGCGAGCTCGGCCAGGGCTACGGCATTCAAAAACCGATTGCGGCAGATAGCCTGCTGGAATGGTTGAGGGCATTCGAACAACCGCTGCTACAGCAAGAATCGAGCAACGTCTATTGGCTCGACCAGGCCGGACAAAAATAGCGGTCAGGAACGATCCAGCGTTTTACCGGCGCGGGATGGCGGCTGGCATATACCACAGACAAATCCGGTATGCAGATCCTGGGGGTGTCGCACAAAATCCACACCACACTTCTCACAGCAGCAGGTGTCCAGCACGCCACTTTCGCAGAAGCGCAGCAAAGTCCAGGCCCGCGTTAGTGTAAGCACTGGTTCCATCTCATCTAGTAAGAGCTGCTCTTTGTAGAGCGAGTAGGCGCCAATAAAGTTATTGATGCGCTCGCTACCGGGCCCCTGCGACAGCGCCCGGTAAATATTGTAGAACAGTGATGAATGGATATTCGGCATCCAAGTCAGGAACCAATCGATGGAGTAAGGCAGCATCCCACGCGGCGGTGACTCACCCCTGACTTCTTTATATAACTTCAGCAGTCTACCGCGACTCAGATCAGTTTCCACCTCCAAAACCTGCAGGCGCGCCCCCAATTCAATGAGGTCAATACAGAGCTGAACCTGCCGTGACTCCTCGACTATATTACGAGTCGTCATTGCATCGCTCCGTAATGATTGAAACCCTCATTGTTCCACTGTATTCGCTAGCTTAGAGGCCAGCAGAATGGCCTGGTGACTGGGTGTTTCAATGTGATCACGCCGGGTGGCCAGCGTTACTTCCAACTCTCTAACCTCAGAGAAACGCAGAGCACAGATCAGCTGGCTACTTCTGGCGATCTGCACCAGCTTGCGTGACGGGAGAGATTGAATATAGTCAGCCACATCTTCAGAAATGCCTAAACGAAATATAGCCGCAGCGCGATCATCGCTGAGGAGCTGCTTGGCCAGAAGAAGATATGTCATGTTCATCTCCTGAATTTCATCAAGCGTGTCTCTGTTAATCATAGCCGCGTCTATCCTTGATCGCGCAGCCGAAAACTACGCGTGCGAGTATGGAACCTATTTGGCAACCGCGATCCCCGCGGAGATCACGAACAAACTGGCTTCAGTATAGCAGAGCATCAGATATGCTGAGCGAAATCGTGAATTTTTCGAAATAAATGTCTTGAGAGCTTAAATACACTGCAAATAATCCGATGTCCTGGCTTACTCAAATTTCTATTATCAGCGCTCATCAGCGACTTTCTTATCAACAGCAGACAGCCAAACGAGCAGCTCTGCGATTGCGGTATACATGTGCGGCGGAATATATTCATCGAGATCGATTTGCATAAGCAGAGCGACAAGCTCGGGTGAGTCGTGCACAAATACATCATGCGACTTCGCTTCTTCGATAATTCGCTCAGCAATAGCGCCATATCCGCGCGCAACAACACGAGGCGCAGGATCGTCGGACACTTTATACCTCAGCGCCACAGCACTGGATTTAAGCGAATGAGTCTTGTTATCTGGATGCTGCACTGATATCAGACCGGTTGATCATCACAGCCACCTCCGTGGCGAGCTTGTGCTGCACTTGACCCCGCCAGACCTCGGAAAGTGACCGTAAGGCCCTTAGGCCGCGCTGACTGGCACATTGCAGATCAAATGAGAAGCCACGTGGGCCATCCACAAGTGTCGCAGTTACTTTACCCAGGGCAGGCAGCACAATCTGAATGCGAGTTCGGCAACGCGTCAGAGGCTCAGCATCTGACGTTCCATCGTAGCCTTCGCGAGGCGCGCTGCGCCCACGGGGCGACGACAGCCAGTCGACATTGAGCGTCAGGGGAATCGCAGGCATCAGCTCACCCTCCCAGGTTAACACCGGCCTGGAGAGGAGATCGACTTGCTGCCGCACCAGGGAACGTAGGGGTGGCAAATCAGCCTGGTCGTGCCGCCACATCCGAACCTGTGGCTCCCGCAATAGCGTTTCCAGTGTGAGCCGCCCATGAATCCACTGGCGTAAGTGGGATTCGTAGAAAAGTCCACTGGAGCATATGCTCCTCTGCAANCGCACAGCTATNAATGTGCCCGCCTCTGGGCTTGCTATTCCATCCTGGGCTAAATGGCCTACCGACCGGATCATCGCGCGCGCCTCAGGAGGATCTGACCCGAGTATACCTGCCAGCAATCTCGCCGGGGCGCTCAAATGGGCAATAGAATTGGTCTTATGGGCATTGCTGGTACGGCTTGCCAACTGATCGGTTGGCTTGTCAGCCGCACTTCGGACTGGCTCCACCCGAGATACCCTGAGCCTGTCTACGGCGCCAAATCTTGCAACAGACTCAATGAGCACACCAATCTGGTTTAGCACGGTACTCGTCCGGAGAGCCCGTCATGAGCAAAACCGGCCTTCTTGGTTACGCAGAAATCCGGCAACAAGGCGGCACCCTGACGAGACAGTTCGCGGCTCAGCTCGAGTTGACGCTCATTTAATAGCCGCCAGACTTCATCCACCTGAACGTCAACTTCATGGATTAGGCGATCACGCTGGGCGACTTGCGGCTCGTTCAGGCACGCATTAACACCAGAATGTTCCAAACGCTCCCAGGCTTTACAGAACTCCAGCTGTTCGGTGGCCAGACTGGACCATTGGGAAGCTCGCGCCTGCCGTAGCATCCTGCGGGCACTCGCCATCAGATCGTCGTAAGGCAAGAGTGGTTCTGATATTGCGGCGTCATTTACAAGTTCACAGCGCATAGAGTCACTCCTTGCGTAACGTAACGGCCAATTCTCGCCAGGCCGAACTGATTTCCTGAAGCAGGTGCTCTGCCTGATCGAGAAGCGTCACGTCGACACGTACGTTCGCCTCCAGCAGCAACCTTATAATGTAGTCGTAGATTCTCGCCAGATTGGCGGATATGTCTCCACCGCGCTCCATATCAAGTGCCGCCAACAACCCTTGGTTTATGATATCGACCGCTCTCGAAATAGACCGGCCGCGTTCGGCGATCGCACCCATTTCGACATGAATGCGCGCATTGCGGATACAGCTTTCAGCGCCGTCAAAGAGCAGAACAATGAGCTGGTGTGGGTCTGCCGACATTACCCCACTCTCTAGCCCTACTCTAGCGTAGGCGCCTGCACCCGAATTACCCGGAACTATGTGTTGTTGACCATACACTTCTCTACTCTCCATTGCTCAAACACTCCGAGCCCCATGTCTCTATGCAGCTAGCTATACGCGCTGCGACAACTGGGCGTTGAGAATGTCAAATTGCTGCGCTACGTACGCACTCGTTGAATTCAGGTTACCCACCAGAATGTCCAGCTGGGAAAACTGCTTGCGATAGCGTTCTACTGTTCGATCAATACTCGCCTCAACCCGCTCTTGACGCTGATCGAGTGCGTCAATACGGCGATCCAGGCTATCGCTTGCACTGTTGATAATGCCATCCGAATCCAGCAGTGCTTGCAAGGCCGCTGACAATCTTTCGGCAATACCATCACCACTGTCATCGCCGGCGAAGAATGCTGACAATTCGGCCAACTGTTCCTCGACGATGTCAGACAGGATGTCTTCATCGACCTCAAGCGTTCCGTCTAACTGCATTGCAATACCACTATCGCTTAACTGGACCAGCTCACCTTCGGGACGCCCAGTGGTAAAGATGCCGCGCAATTGCACTTGAACCGAACGCAGGGTGGAGTCTCCAAGCAGCGCACCGGACACACCACTTTCAGGTTCATATCTCGTCAGGTTATCGATCTCTGTCTGCAGCCGGTTATAGGCTTCGACAAATTCAGCGACACCGGAACGAATGGTTTCATTATCAACATCAATTCGAACACCGACCTCGCCCTCCTCTAGCAATGCCAAAGTCAGTCCTTCGAGAGCGCCTTCGACCTGATTTGTCTGGCTGACGATATCAATACCATTAACAGTGAGTTGTGCGTTCTGCCCCTGCACTTCGGTGGCGTCATCCAGCACCAGCGAACCCGCCAGCGCGCCGAAGTCGATATTCGTAATGGCAGCATCCTCGCCAGCTTCAACTGAGCCTATGGAAAGACGGTAGGGCGCATCACTACCGTCATCGACAACACTGGCTTGTATATCGATCCCACTCTTGTTGATCGCATCACGCACATCATTCAATGTGCTTGCCTCGCCATCGATATCAACTTCAACGCTGGTATTGTTGGCAAGGGTAATCGTAATAGTGCCAGCACCAAGATACTCATCACGGGCATCCAGACCCGTTGTCGCGATACTGTATGTGCCAGCCAGCTGGGTAACATCGATATTGTATTGCCCTGGCACCGCATCGCGAGTGGCAGCTACGCTGATGCCTTCACTTGTCGACGAACTTGTCACCGACTGAAATGCCGTACCGTCCGAAAGTTGATCGACTTTGTCCTGAAATGACTCCAGCGCTGATCGGAATTGTCCTAGCGCAGATAGCTTAGCTTCGAACGAGCGCTGCTTGTCCACGATCGGAACAAGCTTCTCGCGTTCAGCACTGTTTAGCTGATCCAGCAAGCCATTCAAATCCAGACCAGAGCCGATACCAAGTGCACTAATTGTGGGCATAATTCAACTCCACGCCGTCGTCAGTCGTGCCATGGACTCAGGTAACTTTGAAATCAGGACACCAGGCACACAGATTGTATCGGCCCTTGCGAGGTAGAACTTAAGCCCGGCGTTAGATGTGAGTATTAACTGGCACCAGTAGCTGGCGCAGTGACTTTGTTTGCAGCTCCATCATTTGGCGTTGCAAGGATTCTCGATTTGGGAGGCATCGCTCACCACAGGGCACTAGAACGGCGGGACGCTGATCGGCATCCAGGGCACGCACCCAGAAGTTTTTGTCATCAGGATCACAGACCCGACTGGCCACTGGCATCTTTCCAAAACAAGCCACAGTGATATCAGCCCAGTCGGCAAGATCCGGATAGTCGGAGCAAACGCGCTGTAAAGCGGAGTTCCAGGGCTGCGCAGCCTTGTTGGCCACATCGCGGCATTGCCAGTCCAACAGCCCCAGTAACAACGCCAGTTTCCCCAGGGGAGTTCTGGAACAGTTCGGTGGCGAACAGGCCCCACTATCCAGCACGGCCTCAACGGTTGCATCGGGAATCCAATTGCAATGTGCAAGAGCTGACTTTATGACAGCCACGGCCTCGGCCTGGTATACCGGCCTAGATGCATGCTCCAAAGAGCAGCTGCCGTTAACCAGATACCCTACGTCGTGAACCAACGCACAGGCCACCGCCGCTTTCAGCTCACCCTCGGGCAAACCGCAATGGCGGGCAACACAGGCCATCCGTACTGCCAGACAGACGTCATGCCAAATCAATGCTGGGTGGCCTGGATCGTCCAAAGTGGCAAACAGGGCCTCCTCGGCGTCGCTTGCCGCAAGTACAATCAGATCTTCTGCCGCCCACAGCATACTTTCCATGGACAGCGATTTACCGCTCCTGAGGTTGTACCACTGAAAACAAAGGCTGTCTGCAATATGGCGTAATCGAACGGCTGCAGCGGAAAGCGGCTTCCTAGAGTCAAGTACTTCATTGTCGACTGATGAAACAGGCCTGAACAGCTCGGATGGCTCAAAATCACGCTCGGAGTCGGCAGCCCGGGCACTCTCCCGCTCAATGTCACGAACCAGCTGCCAAACCTGGCTCTCATGCTGCGCCGAACAGGAATGAAACTTAAATCCCGCTGTGACTGAGAAATTCTCTTCAGACAGATCCAGATATCGAACCTCAGCTGAGGATTGGAACAACTCGCCACTGGGAAACGCAACTTCCACTGAATAGTCTGGGCATTCCGGCTGCATATAACAGGCGTGGCTGGACAGATGAACACGGCACCCTCCCACCGACAAGTCCGCCAGTTCACCCTGTACCGGCCTGATCAAGCCAGGACCGCTGATGGTCACGGGGCAATCGAGATCCTTTCTGAGCCTTGCATGAAACTCGCCACGCCTCGCGTTAATGACTATGCACTCTGGCAAACCTGTGTAGACAGTTGCGGCGTTCTCCAGCACGTGACAGTGCTCTATATGAAGTGAGTTGCTCTGGGCGTACTTGACACCCTCGTTGGTAAACAGGGTGATGGAACTCCCTGCAGAATGTGCCCGCTCAGCCAAGTTAGCATCGACCACTTCGAGCGCTAATTGATCGCCCTCTTCTAAGCCCACAACCACCACTGGGCAAGCTTCACTTGGGCTTGCGTCAAGACGGATCCACAGGCCGCCTACGCCAACAAAGCCCTCCAGCCATTGCCAGATGTCATCTCGCCCCTCAAGTAGATCCTGCTTAGTTGGCTGTTCTTCAAACATTTCCGACCTCGACGTCAGCCCGACTATTCTGCCGCTGCGTGCGCATCCGACAATCATTGCGCGAGAAATATAGAACATTTTCTGCTATTGCAGTGCTAAAGGATTTTGGCGACTGGCCGAAACACAGCCTAACGGCAAAACGGCCGTCAATGCAGGGGCACAAGCTCGAGCGCTTCGGCATTCATGAACGAGAAACCTGAAAAGGAATACGACCATGTCAGTTATCAACACGAACATCACCGCGCTGGTCGCCCAACAAAATCTGGGAAGTTCGCAAAGCGCTTTATCCACCGCCATGGAGCGTCTGTCTTCGGGACTGAGAATTAACAGTGCCAAAGACGACGCAGCCGGCCTCGCCATCGCAAACCGGATATCATCACAAATTACCGGCTTGATGCAGGCTCAACGCAATGCAAACGACGGTGTTTCCATCTCCCAGACGGCTGAGGGTGCACTGGACCAGGTTAACGACAACCTACAGCGCATTCGCGAACTCAGTGTTCAGGCCGCCAACGGGACGAACTCGTCCAGTGACCTGACCTCAATTCAGAATGAGATCCAGTCGCGCCTGGATGAGATTGATCGAATCTCAGCGGAAACCTCGTTCAACGGCGTCAACGTACTTGCCGGCGACGGCACCTTCACTATTCAGGTCGGCGCGAATGACGGCGAGGCTATTACGATGAACCTCCGGGAAACGTCAGCGAGCACGCTGGGGCTATCGGGTTTCCAGGTCGAAAATACATTGCTGTCGAACGAGTTATCAAGCTCAGCAACCACGGAAATTACCCAAACGCTGGACGTGAAGAATGCGACATTCGCAGACGGCGGATCCAGCGCCAGCTATGACATCTATGTAGCAGGTGACGACCCGGACAATGGCTTCTACGTGTGGGATGCGGCCACCAGCCAGGGCTATGTGGCCGACTACAACACCACCACTGGCGTGGTGACTTTCGATAGTTCCGGCACAGCTAAAACTGCAAGTGATCTCGGTACCGGCAGCGGCGAGATCACCGCGGTGTCATCTGGCGATGGTGTCTTCGTCGGCGACGGCATTACCATTAATGTTGATGATTTAAGCGTAGTATCAGATACCAACTCTGCAGCAACACCGGCGCTTTATCAGGATGTTGGGGGTGACTACTACGTCACCTTAGATAGCGGCGACAACTACTTTACCGCATCGGTGAACTTTACCACGGGGGTGGTTAGCTATACATCTGGAACCAATGCGATCACGAGCAGCGCAGCAACGGTTTCAGCCTTGAGCGCCCAGTTGACTCAGATTACCGACAATGACGTTGTGAGCGTTGACGTCAGCGGCATCACTGCACTTACCAACCCCAATGTCTACGCGTATTCGGACGGCAGCGGTTACGTGGTGAGTGGCAATGACGCAGACGGTAACACCGCCTACTACGAAGCAACAATAGCCACTGATGGCACGGTTTCACTAGGAAATCAGCTAACCGCGGACCCGCTTGCCACGCTCGACGCGGCGCTCACTCAAGTTGACGTATTACGATCCGAACTGGGTGCAGCACAGAACCGCTTTGAATCAGCCATTACCAACCTCGCCGAGACGTCGACCAACCTGTCTGCAGCACGATCTCGAATCGAAGACGCTGACTATGCGGTTGAAGTATCAAACCTGACCCGAGCCCAGATCCTGCAACAGGCAGGCACCTCGGTACTCGCTCAGGCCAATCAGGTACCACAGACTGTTCTCAGCCTGCTTGGATAGTCGTCACGCGGCTCCACTCAACGCCCCTGATGGGGCGTTTTTTGGGAGTAGGATTATAATAAAGACAAAATAGCGTACTTTTCCTCTGTTTATACACACTTTGAAGAGGACAAGGTGTGACTATAGTGGAATTCTCGCAGTCAGCGTGGGGACGCGAACTGCACCCATCTAGGTCAACGGGCTCTTATCTTTCCTTCCCCTGGGAAATCGCCCGTAATTCCAAGCCCCCTTTATTGGGGGCTTTTTTTGTCTGACGATAAGAGCCCTTTTGTTCGTCTTATTCACCTCATTGGCAACGGCTCAACCTGCCTACACTGCAGACTGAAGTAAAACCGGGACGAACCCGAGGTATTCTGAACATGAATAAAAAGTCTAGCCAGGCCACACCTTTTTCCGCGCCATCAGCACGCCTTAAGCTTCAAGAGGTAAACCACGTCGCCTTTGGCCAGGTGCCTATAGAGAAACAGCAGCAGTACGTAGACCTGCATCAGGCCGGCGATAACCAATCCTGCCTCGAATTGGCCGAGTCGTTTGCCGCCCACTATCCGGACAGCCGTTTTGCTTGGAAAGCACTGGGATCATCTCTCCTGCGCAACGGAGCGCTGGATGAAGCTGAACGCGCACTGAACCGCGCCGCGAGCTTGCAAGGCGAAGATCCCGAAGTCTGCAACAGCCTTGCCAGGGTGTATCATGCTCAGGGCAGAACTGAAGAAGCCATCAAACTGATGCATCGGGCCCTGGAAATAGAGCCTGATTTCGCTTCTTCGCTGCTATGGCTTTGCCGGGAGATGGCCGACAAGAGTCAGTATGACGCGGCCATAGAGCTGCTGGATAACGCGCTGCTTTACAGCCCTGAGCATCGTGACTTTCTCAAGAAGAAGGCCAATTTGCTGCTGCGCGCCATTCGCCATGGCGAAGCTGCGGAACTGCTGGAGAGCTTGTGTGCGCTGGAGCCGGACAACGCGATATTGCTGCACAGCCTGGGCAACGCCTATTACAACCTGGGACGCTTTGAGGACGCAGAAAACAAGATCCAGGCGAGTCGTGAACTGGACCCGACCAATTTCCTTCTGGCAAGCGATCACTTGTTGTTAATGCACTATAACCCCCATCTGAGCGCTGAGACTATTCACCAGGCTCATCTCAACTGGGATGCACTGTTTGCGACAGAAGCTCCCGTAGCGCGCGCGACGGTCGACCAGGATCCTGATCGCCGTATTAGAGTTGGCATGATTTCAGCAGGGTTTCGCATTCACCCAGTGGGGCAGATGATCACTTCCTGCCTTCAGTTCCTGCCCAGGGAGGATATCGAGCTCTACTGTTACACCATGAATGACAAGTTTGATCCCTACACACAGCTCATCCAGCGTCGCTCGGATGAATGGCGATCCGTCATCAGGCTCAGCAACGAGGAGTTGGCAGAACGCATTGCAGAGGACCGGATAGATATCCTTATCGACCTATGTGGACATACCGAGGGCAATCGCTGCAAGACCATCGCCATGCGACCCGCGCCCTTGCAAGTCAAATGGGTTGGCGGGCAAATCAATACCACTGGCCTGACGGCCATGGACTACATGATCACCGATCACGTAGAGACGCCTGAAGGGGTTGATCACCTCTACACCGAGAAACTGATACGTCTCCCCGATGACTACATTTGCTACATCCCCAGAGGGGACACCCCGTCGATTGGCGCCGTGCCAGCTCTCGAGAATGGGTATATCACTTTCGGGTGTTTCAACAATCCCACCAAAATCAATGCGCAGCTCATTGAACAATGGGCCAGCCTGTTGCTGGCTGTGGAACACAGCCGATTGTTCCTCAAGGGCAGTCAATTCGGCTCTGAAGAGTTATGTGGACGGGTACGGGCTATGTTCAAGCACCATGGCATTGACGAGCACCGGATTCATATTGAGGGTCGATCGCCGCACGTTGAACTTCTGGACGCCTACAATCGCGTAGATATCGCGCTTGACCCTTGGCCCTACTCGGGAGGTTTGACGACCTGCGAGGCCATACTCATGGGCGTGCCGGTCATCACTCTACCTGGACCTACTTTCGCAGGGCGCCACTCGGCAACGCACTTAACCAATGCAGGCCTGGCTCACCTTGTGGCCAGAAACTGGCAAGACTATCGACGAATCGCAATAGGCCTCGCCAGTGATATCCCAAAACTGGAGCACTATCGCAGCTCTCTACGACAGCAATTGCAACACTCGCCCGTCTGCGACGCGCATCGCTTTGCGCGCCACCTAAATAGCGCGCTGCGTGCAATCTGGCAACGCCATTGCTCAGGCAAAAACCCGACTGCCTTGTCTTTCAACCCCAACGGGCAAATGCAGTTTGCCAATGAAGATACGTTCACCAGCGTCAGGATTAACGAGCTGCCGAACCCCAGAGACCCCAATCACAGTATGGTGCAGCCCGACTTCGTGTGGTCTCTGGAGCGCCACATAGTGGTCATGGATTGCGGCAGCAAACTACTGCTTGACCCAGGTTTTGACGCACTGGCCAGCACCAATGCCTTTCAGGTTATAGGCTTCGATCCCGCCAGCCGCGTGCCACGCAGTGACGACGATGGCACCCGCGAAAATGTGCAAGTTTTCCAGCACACGGTGCTGGGTGACGGCAAACCGAGTGTGTTGCACGCGTGCATCGACCCGGCGTGGAGCAGTGTGTGCGAGCCGCTACCCGCCGACGCCCTGCCGGGCGCCATGCAACTCCCTGCACAGGTACTTACCACCCTGCCCATTAGTACGTTGGCGCTGGATGATATCGAGGGCATGAACCAACTTGACTGGCTCATTCTGGACACCTCGGGAAACCCGCTCACTATCCTCGAGAACGGGCGCAAAACACTGGAATCTACTCTGCTTCTACAAATTCGCTGCCCTACCCAACCGCGCTACCTGCACCAACCTGATCTATCTCATTTGATCGCCAGCGCAGCGGAATCCGGCTTTACCCTTCATTGTCTTACTGATTTACAGCGAGTGAGTTCCTGCGATGGCCTACAGAACGCATTCCCGGCAAGTCAGTTGGACTCGGTGGACTTGCTGTTTGTGCCCTGTGAAGCCAGGCTTGCCAAGCTACAGATTGAGCAGCTACTGACGCTGAGCTTTATACTGCACAATGTGTTCAATATTAGGGATTTACCAGCATCGTTAATCCACCGCATTGATCCCGATCTCGCGCAGCGGTACATTCGCGCTGCTGCCCACATGGAGAATCCGCAACAGGCACCCTTGGAAAGTTTTGTGCGACCCGGGACTGCCAAAAATCAGGACAAAGAATTCAATCTCCCAACTGCACCACATATGTCGCGGGATGAACGGGAGCTGTTTGCCCGATGCCTGTCTTTTGCTGAGTCTTACTTCGAGTTTGGCTCTGGCGGTTCCACCGTATGGGCAGTAGCAGCTGGTCTAGAAGTCCACGGCGTTGAGAGCGATGCGCAGTGGGTTAACGCCCTTACGCGCGAGCTGGGAGATCGCTGCCACCTTGTGGCAGTCGATATCGGAGAGGTCGGCGAGTGGGGTATGCCTACCTCAAACAAATTTGCGGAGCTGTTCGTCGATTACAGTCGCGCCATTCATCAGCTACAGCAACCCTTCGACCTGATTCTGGTCGATGGACGCTTCCGGGTCGCCTGCGCGGCACGAGCGATAGAGCATACTCTTCGCCACAATACGAACCTCGCAAGCACCAGAATATTCATTCATGATTTCTGGAACCGTGAACAGTACCACCCGATCCTAGAGTTTCTAGAATTGGTGGAGCGGGTGGAAACCGCGGGTGTGTTTACTGTCCGTGAAGACCTCGATCGCGCTGCCTTGCGCTCGCTTTGGGAAAGCTATGCGCACGACCCTGCCTGAAGTAAAGGCGCTAAAGTCGAGATTTCCACTGCCGATAGAGTAGATGTGAGTGTTCAAAGAGCACGAGTATCTCGAAAAAACGGGGTGGGTAGAGGCCTATGTCCATCACAGCCAGCCCATTGACAATGAGCGCAGATAACAGCCGCAGCACCACGCGGACGGAAGGTAAGAACAGCCAGAATAGTTCGCGGATAATAGATGATGCCACGCTATCTTATCGTGTCGCCTATGGCGCGCTCGCTGTGAGAACAGAGCCCTCGCCCTTAAGCGCCCGTGACTTGCAGCGCATTAACGGAGTTATGCGTCCGTACACTCTCCAGTTCGACCTGGTTAAGAACATTGACCAGGTGAGAATCCAGATCGTCGAAAGCGACAGCGGCGAAGTTACTCGCCAGATGCCCAGTGAAGCAATGTTGCGTGTTGCAGCGCACCGTGAAGAACTGAGCGCTCAAATTATTGATCAAATAGCCTGAGGATTTAGCACGATGAAAACATGGATTAGCAGCACTATTGGCCTGGTAGCACTAGTAGCCGTTGCCGGCGCCCCCGCACACTGCATGCTCTACACCTGCATGTTCATGATTTCCTTGTACGCGGTGAGCAGCCTGTTGCGTAGCTGGACTCCTGCCTCGAAGGCCAAGGAAGCTTTCTGCGAATTCACCATAACCTGATTCAGGCTATAGCCTGAATCGCCAGCCTGGAAAGCCATCGCCTGCTCGCGGGCTGTAGACTGCAGCTGGTTAATTCGTAGCAGAGAGCTGTGCAGCTCATCGGCGAAACCTGCCTCGCCGACTGAATGCCTGACGCCATGACCTTCGACAGGCTCATGCCGGGCCTCAATGGACAACTGCTGCATTTGATACAGCATCGCCTTCTGCGCGCCTGGTGGCGTCACCATAACCAGTGCTCCCTGCACAATAACAAATTCCATACTAGCTTCTAAAGATTGAGGGCAGTCGGGCGATAAGACGCAATAAAGTCGACTTTATTGTGCTTTAGCCCATTGGCAGCCCTGCCATAATCTCACCGTGCGATATTTTCGGGTCAACCAAAAAGCCCGAGTATCGGACGTACTTCCAGAGGCTGAGGTTGGCATGGGCGAAACGCAGAGTACTGAGCAGAGACTGAAACCACTGCAGGGCAGTGATTTTGCGTACGGTCAGGTATCGATCCATGGCTGATACAGCGACTCTTGCAACTCCTGTCTCTGTCGCGCCGGTTCCTGCGGCGCAACTGCCGGCCGTCATTCCCGAAGACACACCCGCTAAACCACAAACAACGCTTGAGCGACTTGCAGCCAATCATTCGACAGTTCCGCTACTGATTGTATCAGCTGCGTTTCTTGCCGTAATCATCGCGGCCGCGCTGTGGGCGACTAATACAAACTATCAGTTGCTCTACAGTAATCTGAGTGACGCCGAAGGCGGCGAGCTCATAGCAGCGCTGGACCAGCGCGGCATTGACTACAAAATCAGTCAAGGCGGCGGTGCTATTCTGGTCCCCGCCGAGCATGTTTACAGATTAAGGATGGAGCTAGCTGAACAGGGCTTACCCCGAAGCGGCAAAGTCGGCTTCGAACTCATGGACAATCAAGCCTTCGGGATTAGCAAATTCGCCGAGCAGGTCAATTTCCAGCGCGGCCTCGAAGGTGAGCTAGCACAATCCATAGAACAGCTGAGTCCCGTCAAATCAGCGCGAATTCACCTGGCCATGGCTCGACGCTCCGTTTTCGTCTCCCAAAACCAGCCTGCCAAAGCTTCAGCGGTGCTTAATCTGCACGCGGGCAGAACAATGACAGAGAGCCAGGTGAACGCCATTGCGTTAATGATCGCAAGTGCGGTGGCCGACCTGGAAGCGGAAGATGTGTCCGTGGTTGACCAGCGAGGCGAGCTGCTATCAGCACCCAAGGATGACATTGAGGGCCTGAAGCACACCCAGCTGGAGTATACACACACGGTCGAGTCGAGCTACCAGCAGCGGGTGCAGAATATTCTCGAGCCTATTCTTGGAGCGGGCAGTTTCAAAGTGCAGGTTAGCGCCAGCCTCGACTTCACCCGCGTCGAGGAGACCACCGAGGCCTGGAGCCCCAACAAAAGCAGCGACAGCGCCTCCATTCGCAGCAGTCAGACTCGCACCAATTTTTCGGGTAACGAAGACGCCGCTCGGGGCGTGCCGGGCGCTTTATCGAACATAGCACCGACTTTCGAGCCGCCGATCGCAGAGCAACGTGACCCGGACGCTGCCGACGGCCAGGCCCTCGGCGAAGCAGCAGCCGGGCGGAATACCAACAAGTCCAATCTGTCACGCGACGATATTGTGAACTACGAACTGGATCGTGCAGTACGCCATATCGAACATCCGCGTGGTTCTCTGGAAAGGCTCAGTGTCGCCGTTGTCGTAGATCATCGCCAAAGTATCAACGATCAGGGTGAGCAGACGAACGAACCCCTTAGCGAGGCTGAACTTACCAACATCACACGACTGATCCAGCAGGCAGTCGGATTCACACCCGAGCGGGGAGACAGTGTTGAGGTGGTAAACAGCGCCTTCAAAGTCGTTAAGGTTCCGGTCGTGGAAGAGGCGCCCTGGTGGCGAGAGCCCGCCCACCTGGATATGCTTGCCGGCTTCTTACGCTACCTGGTCGCCGGCATTATGATAGCGCTTAGCTACCGCCTGATTGTGCGCCCGGTAATGAAAAAGCACCTGATAGAGGCTACACCGGAGACCACGCCCGCGTTAGCTGAGGGAGGCGCATTGAACAAAATCGAAGGCGGTGTAGGTGACGATACCACAGACCCTGCGGCTTCCATCCCTTTCAAACGCGTAGACCGATCAGCCAGTTACGCAGAGCAGCTACGTGAACTACAGCGCTTGGGTGGCGAAGATCCGAAAATGATTGCCATGATCGTTAGAAACTGGATGAAACATGACAGCAACTAGCGGCCATTCTTCAATGAGTGGACTCCAGAAGAGTGCCATATTACTTCTTTCACTCGAGAATGAGAGTACCGCTGACGTGCTCAAGCATATGTCTGCCGTTGAGATTCAACAACTCTCTCAACAAATGGCGTCCGTCGCGCAGGTATCACACACCGAGGTGGCCGAGGTCCTGGACGAATTCTTTACTGAATCCGAGGACTTTGCAGTACTCGGCGTCTCCTCTACCGACCATATACAGGACATACTAACGAAAGTGCTGGGTTCAGATCGAGCGCTCAGCCTGATCGAAGACATAACCGAGACCAAGAACACTCATAACGGCATCGAGGCCTTGAACCTGATTGAACCTGCCACCGTTGCAGAAATGATCAAGGAGGAACACCCGCAAATTATTGCCACCATTCTCGTGCATCTTGATCGCCGACAATCTGCAGACATTCTTGAGCTTTTCGATGAGAAAGAACGCAACGACATAGTTCTGCGAATCGCCACCTTCAGTGGTGTACAACCCGCCGCGTTACAAACACTGACCGAAGTGCTCGGTTCGATGTTACGAGGCCAGAATCTGAAGCGCAGCAAGATGGGCGGTGTCAAAACCGCTGCCGAGATTCTCAATATGATGAACTCTTCTACAGAGGAATCCATAATCGAGAACGTAAAGGACTACAGCGAAGAGCTTATGCAGCAAATTATCGACGAGATGTTCCTTTTTGAAAGCCTTGAATTCCTCGACGATTCGGCGATTAAGATAGTTCTAAAAGAAGTAGATACTGCGACTTTGGCGGTGGCGCTAAAGGGTGCACCGGCATCAGTGACCGAAAAATTTACTCGCAATATGTCTCAACGGGCTTCGGAAATGTTGATCGAGGACATGGAAGCCCGTGGCCCGATGCGTCTATCTGCGGTGGAGAAAGAGCAGAAGAATATCCTACAGTTGGTTCGGCGCCTCGCTGAATCCGGTGAGATAGTATTGTCCAATGGTGACGAACGTTATGTCTGAGTTGAATGAACGCACAGAACTACTTACCGCCTCAGCGCCCTGGCAACACTGGGAAATGGAATTACTCGATCCGCCCCGAGGCACAAATGACAGCCTTGAACGGCCTGAAGAACCCGCAACCGAAGCCGCAATCGAAACTGCGAAAACTGATGACGAGCCATCGGCCGATGACGCAGCCATACTTGAGAAAAATAGATTAGAGGCCAAAGCCAAAGGCTACGAAGAAGGCTATCACATGGCCAGGGACGACGGCTATGCGGTGGGCTTCAAAGAAGGCATGGCAGCAGCAGAACAGGAGCTCGAACGACTACGCCAATCGGTATTTGGACCCTTACAAACTATGCGCGACGAATACAGAAACGCCCTAGATACTGCTAGCGCCTCGATAAGCAACGAGTTAATCGAACTATCACTGGCTATCGGCAATCACATGGCACTGGATTGCATTGCGCTCAATCCTGAGACCATTAGGCGTTGCGTCGAGGGGCTACTGCAGGAGAATCTGCACCTGAGTGGAGACATCGAGATTACCATGAATCCTGATGACGTTGAGATCATCAATACCCACTGCGCTGACGAACTCAAAGCGCGCTCCTGGGAAATAAGACCCTCCCGCGCCGTCAGTCGTGGCGGGTGCATTGTGCGAACCGCAGACACTGTCATCGATGCCTCATTAGAGTCTCGCCTGCAACAGATTTTCACTAAAGTCAGGCAGCGCGCAGACCAAGGCGTCTCTTAATCCACTGATCGATGGCCTTCAGAATGAACTCACCTGTTCAAGAGAACTCATACGAAAATCGCCACTTTGCTCGCTGGCGAGAAACTCTTGTCAGTGTCAACAATCGGCTGCAAGACCTGCCGCGCTACCAGCAAAGCGGCCGGATAACGCGAGCTGCTGGACTAGTGCTCGAGGCAACAGGCATTCAGTTGCCGCTGGGCAGTTTCTGTGTGATTGATTTGCCGGGTGTGGATCCCCGGGGCGGCGGCACTCGAACGGCGGAAGCGGAGGTGGTGGGCTTTGGCAAGGACACACTGTTCCTGATGCCACTCACAGTGATCGAAGGGCTTGTGCCTGGCGCCCGAGTGTATTGTCCGAGCGAACACTGTGATCGGGGTAAGCGATTTCCTGTGGGCATGAATTTACTAGGCCGGGTCGTAGATGGATTCGGCGATCCGATTGACGGAAAAGGCCCACTGCACCCCGATAGCTATGCCTGCTCGCCGACCACCCCGATCAATCCTTTAGATCGTAAACCAATTGAGGCCCAGATAGATACCGGCATTCGTGCAATTAACGCTCTTTTCAGCATCGGTGAAGGCCAGCGCATCGGTCTGTTCGCAGGGTCAGGCGTAGGCAAGTCAGTTCTGCTAGGGATGATTGCCCGATATACGTCCGCCGATATAGTCATCGTGGCACTGATTGGCGAGCGCGGCCGTGAGGTCAAGGAGTTCATTGAGCATAGCCTTGGAGCCGAAGGCCTTACCCGAGCTGTTGTGGTGGCCACACCCGCTGACAACTCACCCCTCCAGCGCTTGCACGGTGCGAGCTACGCAACACTACTGGCAGAGTACTTTCGAGACGCAGGTCATCGAGTTCTGTTGTTCATGGATTCGCTGACCCGATTCGCCATGGCACAAAGAGAGATCGCCCTTGCAGTTGGCGAGGCGCCAGCGACCCGAGGTTATCCACCATCGGTGTTTGCGCGTTTGCCAGCGTTGATTGAACGGGCGGGCAATGGCGCATCCGGGTCGGGCTCTTTGACGGCCATCTACACCGTGCTCACAGAAGCCGACGACTTACAGGACCCAATTGCAGACGCTTCCCGTGCAATTCTTGATGGCCATATTGTATTGTCACGGCAGCTGGCGGAGTCCGGTCACTTCCCAGCCATCGACGTGGAGGCCTCTATCAGTCGGTCTATGGACAAGCTGGTGGGTCGCGAGCAACTCGATAGGGCGCTGGAGATAAAACGCTACTTCAGTATTTATCAGCGTAACCAGGATTTGATAAGCCTGGGAGCCTACAGCCCAGGTCACGATCCACTGCTTGATGTCGCAGTCGCCAACTACCCCGCGGTAGAGGCATTCCTGCAGCAGAACATATCAGAGAAATCCACTCTTAACGATTCACTCGCCGAGCTATTGCATATCAATGGAGACAGGCCATGAAGACAGACGCCGTCAACTATCTAAAAGACAAAGCCGAGCAAAAGAAGCTTTCGGACACAGCCTGTTTCTCACGCGATCGAGCATCTAAAGCGCATTTACAGGAACAGTGTAATGCGCTCCACGCCTACCGCAACGAGTATCGGGAGAAACTTCGGCTAGCTCTCATAGAAGGCTCTCCACTCCAATTGGTACAGGAGTATCAAGTGTTTATTGGGTCGCTGGATCGCGCCATTGAACACGCAAATTTATCTATGGAACGCCAGGAGCGCGACATTGAGCAATCGATGCTCAACATGAAAGATAGTATTCGCGAGCACGCGTCATTGAATGCGCTCTGCACTCGTCGTGAGGAACGGCAAATTGAGGAGAAAAACAAGCGTGAACTCAAGGAGATGGACATGATCGTTACATCTCTCTATCAACGCAAGCAGCGATCAGAACTTTAGCGCATAGACGCACTAACACTATGGATGCCGAACTACTCAGCCTCATGGCAGCGCCCACTCCAGCGCCGCTGCCCGTTGGTGCCACGCCAGGAGCCAATACCCAGGGGACCAGTGGTCGCTTTGCCTCCATTCTGCGCTCCCTTGCTGTGCCCGAAAACCTGACTGCGGATCAAGCAACAACACCAGAGGCGCTGATCCAACCTAGCAGCACTTATAACGTGGCGCAGCTGGCACCACATTGGC
Organism: Halioglobus sp. HI00S01; assembly: GCF_001635445.1. Taxonomy (NCBI): domain Bacteria; kingdom Pseudomonadati; phylum Pseudomonadota; class Gammaproteobacteria; order Cellvibrionales; family Halieaceae; genus Halioglobus; species Halioglobus sp. HI00S01. The sequence goes on along the minus strand of NZ_LWEE01000265.1, from coordinate 72,722 downwards.
TACCTGGAATTCTTTCTTCTCAGCCTCTAGACACCGCCAGCCCGATCCCCCAGATTACTAACTCGGAAGCCACCGCACTTATCCCGCGCGACATGTCATTGGTGGGGACGAGCGAATTTGCCAGGCCAGTTTTTGAAGCGACGGCCCAAAGCCCTCGCCCAGTGGATCGTCAAATCGCAGGAATTGAGCTAAGCGCAAGCATGGCTCCGCCCGCCACCCAAGTATCCATTCACGGCCGCGAGTTGGGGCTTGATCTGGTGAAACCTGAGGCGATGTCCAAGGCTCAGAAACCTGCTATAGGGCGGGTAAGCGGCGAGCTCACAACTACCAATCCAAAAGAGCAGCTTCCAGCGCTCACGACGCAGTCGAATGGCCAAACGGAGCAGGGTGTGACCAAATCAATCACACTGGAGCTTGGGATCAATACATTCAGCGAGCCGAAACATACGCCAGTGACTACATCCTCTTTAGGCAACTATGGCGTCAGTCTGTTTGCAACTGCACCACCCTCCAGTTTGGACGTAAACACGCTCCCTGCGCCGTCCCAACAAGGCATGTCCCATAGCAACCAGCAACTCGCTATAGCCTCACCGCTCGGCAGCCAGAAATGGGGGCTTAGCCTGGGCCATCAGTTAGGTCGCATCACACTGAGTGGCGAACAGCAGGTGGCAATCCAGCTGCATCCACGTGAGCTCGGTCCGCTTTTGGTGGAGATGCATGTTAAAGAACAACATGCTCAGCTCAGCTTCTTCAGTAACCAGCCGCTAGTGCGGCAATCGATTGAGCAGGCGCTGCCGCAACTGCGGGAGATATTGGGCGAACAGGGTATCGAGCTTGGTGAGACAGCCATATCGGCTGAACAAGGCGCGCATCAGCAACAACCGCAGAATAGGCACCCAAGTGCTGAGCTGAGGGGGCTGATTGACACACCATCGGCAATTGCCCCAACTGCAACCAGCGAGCGTCATATACACGCTCCCGGCATCAACATTTACGTATAGAGCGAGGGCAGCAAATAGACGCTTCAATTGCTCTCTTTTCCACGGATTGCTTCTGCTCTGAACACTTACACTTAAAGAATCGACGCTTAAGGATTGGCGCTATGGTAGATGAAAAGAAGTCCGGCGAAAAAGAACAGCAACCAAAATCCAGAAAACGAATCATCCTTGTCGCAATGATACTTGTTGGGATTATGGGCGCAGCGGCGGGAGCGTACCTAACTCTCGGAAGCAGCGACGCTGATGAATCCAAAATTGCGGAGCCGGCGGTCATCGTTGACCCATTGTTTGTCAAAGTAGGGCCGATGACCGTAAACCTGCAAGGAAAGAGCACCGACAGGCTTCTCTACACCAGTGTTATGCTGCGGGTCTCCGACAATACAACCAGAAATTTCCTTACCACCTACATGCCAGACATCAACAATCGGATGTTGGTTTTGCTATCACAGAAGAGCGCTGAACAGCTAAAGGCTGCCGAGGGCAAAAGCCAAGTTGCTGATGAAATTCTGCTCGCCCTATCCGAGCCATTCTCAGACCCGCAGCCAGAGCTCTCGATTGTCGGCGTTTACTTCCAGGATTTCATCGTCCAGTAGGCGGACCCTGTCATGGCCGAAAGTGATTTACTGTTACAAGATGAAATCGATGCACTGCTCAACAGTGTCAGTGGCGATGAAGAATCGGCTGAAAACTCCCGGGAAGTAGAAGCCAGCATCCGCCCCTACGATCCACGTACCCAATCGCGGATCATCAAAGAACGCCTACATGGCCTGGACATGATCAATCAGCGATTTGCCCGGCTTTTTCGGGTGGGCCTGTTCAATCTGATTCGACGCAATGCTGACGTCAACTGTGGCTCTCTGAAGTTTGAAAGCTATAGCACTTATTCAAAAAATGTCCCTGTACCGAGCAACATTAACCTGGTCAACATCAAACCGCTACGCGGCACAGCACTCTTCGTATTCCCGCCGGACATTGTATTCCTGGTGGTCGACAGCTTATTCGGTGGCGACGGCCGGTTTCTAACCCGATCAGAGGGCAGGGAATTTACAGCCACAGAGCAGCGTATTATTCATCGACTTCTGGACCTGGCAATCGAAGCCTATGTAGAAGCATGGCGCCCGATCTATGCAATTCATGTTGAATACGTGCGTTCAGAGATGCAGGTGAAGTTTGCCAACATCACCAATTCACCAAATGAAGTCATCGTAAATACCAACTTCCATCTGGAGGTAGGTGCTTCCACGATGTCGTTTCAGGTGTGCATTCCTTACACAATGATTGAGCCTATACGCGACGCCCTGATTAACCCGGTCGAGAAGAATGAGGAAGAAGGCGAAGCTCCATTTCGTGACCGTTTCTCGAATGAAATCAAAGGGTCACAAGTGGAGCTTATTGTCGACTTTTGTCAGATACCGACCAGTATCGGCAGCATTCTTTCTCTGAAAGCGGGCGACATTCTGCCCGTGAATCTCCCCGACTCCATCCCTGGGCACGTCAACGGTGTTCCCATTCTGGAATGTGGCTACGGAAGCCGCGGCGGGCATCGCGCGCTGTCAGTGAAGCAAGTACTCAACATTTCGCAGGACCAAATTGAACAGGATACCGAATCCCGGTAGCCCGAAGCATATTCATGGAGCCAACACCGTGATTAACGAAACCGAAGACACACTCGAAGCGCCAGACCAGACCCTGGTCGATTCAACCGAAGCGACGGACAATATTGCAGCTAAAGCCGATGACACCTTAGAAGAGGAAGACCCGTGGGCTGCGGCTCTCGCAGAGCAAGGCGTGACGCAGGAGCAGGATCAAAAACAAGTCGAAGAGAATCCAAAGCCTGACCCCGGTACAGGCTCCGCTTCCCATAGCCACAGTGTCAGGGATGGTAGCGCAGAGGCATTCCCGCCGCTGAGCGCGGGCCCTGCCAAAGGTTCGGCACAAGAGCTGGACCTCATCATGAACATCCCGGTCAAGCTCAATGTGGAGTTGGGCCGTACCCGTATATCTATCCGCCAGCTGCTGGAACTCGCACAAGGCTCTGTGCTCGAACTCGATGGACTGGCAGGCGACCCTATGGACATTCTTATCAACGGCTATCTCATCGCCCAGGGCGAGGTCGTCGTCGTCGAAGACAAATACGGCATCAGGATTACCGACATCATCACTCCCACAGAGCGAGTGGAAAAACTCAACCGCTAGTATGCAGACCGATAATTCAGCGCCTTTGAATTCCAGTGCGGTAGAGTCGCTATATGGCGCCAGTATGCTCGGCCAAACTCTGTTGTCGCTACTCGTTGTCGTAGCGCTGATTTTGTTGTTGGGCTTGCTGGCGCGCAAGTTGCTGCGTCCGACGCGCAGCAAGGACGATATTCTGCAGCAGATCGCCACCACCCATCTTGGACCACGCGAACGTCTGGTGCTTATTGCGTTCAGAGGTAATACCGAGCTGTTGCTGGGCATAAGTAACGGAAATATCTCGCTCATTCACAAGCATGACCGACAAGCCCTATCGCCACCCAATACGGACCATGACTTCGACCGAATGCTGGCCGCTCACAGTGAGACACTCACCGACGCTGACCACTCGAGTCTATCTGGCGAGTCACAGTGATGAGCCCTGCGTTTGTCAGATCGATCACCTGCACTGCAATGGCCTTGTTCTGCGGCGCAGCAGAAGCACAGATTACCGGACTCACAAGCAGTACGCAGGCCGATGGCAGCCAGTCATGGTCCATTAATCTGCAGTTACTGCTGCTATTATCCAGCCTAGCTTTCCTACCAGCGATCCTGCTGATGATGACCAGTTTCACTCGCATCATCATCGTGCTGAGCCTGTTGCGAACGGCTATGGGCACACAGTCTGCGCCTCCCAATCAGGTGTTGATTGGCATGGCCTTGTTTCTGAGCCTGTTTATCATGACGCCGGTGCTCAGCCAGATCTACGACGAGGCCTGGCAGCCTCTCAGCAACGGCGGCATTGAATTCGAGGAGTTCATCAGTCGCGCCTCAGACCCAATGCATCGGTTCATGCTGGCCCAGACACGGGAGAATGATCTGACGCTATTCGCTGAGTTATCCGGAGACCAGCAATTTGCCAGCCCGGCTGACGTACCTATGTCTGTGCTGATTCCGGCGTTTGTCACCAGCGAGCTTAAGACCGCGTTTCAGATTGGATTCACGATCTTTATACCCTTTCTGATTATCGACCTGGTCGTCGCGAGTATTCTAATGGCTCTGGGCATGATGATGGTACCTCCCGCCACCATTTCGCTGCCTTTCAAACTCATGCTTTTCGTACTCGTCGATGGCTGGCACTTGCTAATCGGTTCACTGGCGATGAGCTTTACCTAAAGGAGTTCCCATACCATGACACCCGAATCAGTAATGGATCTCGCCTATGCCGGCATGCGGGTCGCCGTACTACTGGCCGCGCCGGCACTACTTGCGGCCCTGTTTCTGGGCCTGACCGTTAGCTTGTTCCAAGCCGTCACCCAAATCAACGAAATGACCCTGTCATTTATTCCGAAAATTCTCGGCGTCGGGCTGACGCTGTTAATTTTCGGACCCTATATGCTGCAGTTGATCACCAATTATACGGCAGAGTTACTACAGGGCATTCCAAACATGATCCGCTAGCGAGTAGGAAAGTGCTGGAAGTCAGCTTTACAGAGCTGGAGACGTGGCTATCCCAGTTCTTCTGGCCCTTTGTTCGGATTTCGGGGCTGGTGGCATCTGCCCCGCTGCTGGGTCATCAAAGTATCCCAATGCAGGCAAAAATAGGCCTGTGCGTCGTACTTACCATCATTGTTTCCCCTACACTGCCGCCGTTACCGGATGTACCGATGCTATCCTGGAGCAGCGCCGCGATCATCGCTGAGCAAGTCATCATCGGGGTGGCCATGGGCACGACCATGCGCGTGGTGTTTGCGAGTGTGCAGGCCGCCGGTGATTTTATCGGCCTGCAGATGGGGTTAGCGTTCGCTGCATTTTTTTCGCCGGACACGAACACCAACACGATGATCGTCGCCCGCATTCTATACATCGTATCTCTGTTACTATTCGTGGCGCTGGACGGACATCTACTCCTAATTGCCGCCGTTGCACAGTCATTCCAACTGCTTCCCATTGCCGCGTTGTCGATTAATTCCGAAGGCTTCTACTCCCTGGCAATGTTTGGCGGGCAGATCTTCAAAACCGGACTGTTACTGGCACTACCGGTACTGTGCATGTTGCTTATCATTAACCTCTCGATGGGGATCTTAAACCGTTCTGCGCCGCAATTTACCGTTTTCACTGTGGGCTTCCCGATTTCACTGGGGCTGGGAATTCTACTAATCGCGCTCCTAATGACCCGGCTGCAACCGGTACTTGAGGAGGTGTTTGATCGCGGGCTGGAGTTTATTGACTTTCTGCTGACACGCGGATTAGTTGTGATTTAGCGCAGATAGTCGAATAGCGACATACCGTTGATGTCGACAAACGAGCGCTGTGCCGCCTGCAGACCCACCTGGCGTAAACTGTAGTCAGCAACAGCTTCGTTATAGTCAAGATCTACCAGCTGCGAGAGATTGGTCTGGTACCCGAGACTACGACTAGCCGCCACGCTGTCGATAATATCCAACTCATTGAGCCGCCCACCCACCGAGGCACGTACGGTGAGAACGTTGTCAAGACTATTGTCCAGCTCTCGCATAACAGTATTCAAGGTATTGTTCAGCGCAGCACGATCAGCTTCTGTAGACACGGGTTGACGAAGCACCGCCAGCGCCTTGTTCAAGGTTTGGAAGACATCCGTATTCATTGTTTCAGCAGGCCCGACGTCGATAGAGTCGCCGATCTCGGGCACTCCCCTAAGCTCCAAGGAGAGGCCGCCAAAGGTGATTGCTGCGCCATCTACGTACAAAGACGGCGGCGCTCCGTTAATCGACACGCCTAGCTCACCGGCCATATCAACAAACGCAACGGAGAAATTAGCGCCATAGTCAGGATCTGTAGGATCAATCACACCCGGCCCCTTGAAGACCACACTGCCGGTATTGGCTGAGTCAGCTTCGGCCACATAACCGGAGCCCGGGGTCACTCTGAGAAATACCTGATCGCCGCTGTCGGCCACCGACATCAAGCGTGAGTTGTCTACGCGCTGAGTGCGTTCATTGGTGTCTCCCACATAGACAATATTGCCCAGCCCGTCATCAAAGAACGGCGGCGCACCATCGTTGAAACCACCGAAGAAAAAGCGTCCATTGCCGTCGGCTGCATTGGCCTGCCCCAATACCGTTTCGAAAACGGCCTGCAACTCAGTAGCAACTGACAGCCGATCTGCATTCTGCAGGGTGCCGTTTATACCCTGCAGCATCAGTGTTTTCGCTGCCGATAACGCATCGCTTACACTAGAGAGTACACTTTCTTCTTGGGACAGCGAGTTGCGGGCGGTCGCTCGAGCGCCGGAGTATTGCTCGATAACCCCGATGGCCTGGCTAATTCCTACGGCTTTTGCACTGGCCTGAGGATCATCCGAGGGCGTTACTACCCGACGACCGGTCGCTATCTGCTGACCGACGCGAAGCAGCTCACCCTGTTGCCGGTTCATTGAGGCAATACTCTGCTCATACATGTTTACGGTGCTAATCCGCATTAAATGCTCCTAGGAGGCCTATGACCTCAATCCAAGCAAGGTGTCGATCATGACTGTGCCCACTTCAATCACTCTTGCGTTGGCTTGGTAGTACTGTTGATAGCGCACCAAATTGGCAGCTTCCTCGTCCAAATTAACACCCGACTCAGACTGCTGCAGGTTGCGCACCTGCTGGCGGATACCCGCCTGGGCCTCGAGATTGATCTGGGCGATATTGGTACGGTTGCCAACATCGCCAAGTATCGCCGCATAGCCCCCACCAGGGCTGGCACTGCCGCCAACAATATCTGTCGACTGCAGCTGCTGCAGTGCGAGCGCATTAAGGTTGTCACCCGTGGCCGCAGACTGGCCTGCCGCTACCTGAGCGATGTCCACTAGCGCTGTCGAGAACTGCGAGGCAGCGAAGCGCGTTGGCTGTAACGCATACCGATCGCCATCGGCCAGCAGACCGGGATCATCCAGTGTCAGCACCACACCGTCCACCGTTAGCTGGTTGGCACCATCGAGAAATCCCATGGTGGTGCTCTGATCATCTTTGCGGGTGATTGAAAACTCACCTGTTCCCGCATCGACTACGCGAATTTCGTAGCTGGTACCGGTGAGATCGACGGTATCACCGAATGCAGCAGAAAAAACCGCAGTACCCACATTCCGATCATTGGCAAATGCACTGGGAGAGCCAATATCAAAAAAATCTAGTCCCGGATCTCCATTGAGATCTATGCCGGCCCTATGCTGCTCGTTAACTGCAGACGCCACGCTCACCGCCAGACGACCAATACTGTCTCGAGCTGAATCGAGGACCTCGCTTCGGAAGGCCAGCAAGCCGCCAATCCGGCCACCGTCAAAACTATCGTCTTCCAGTTCCAAGATGTTGCCCCCAGAGTCTCGATAACCAATCGCTTTTCTGCTGGAGTCATCGCTGGCATCCATAATAGAGAGCTCATAGGCATTGTCACCTGACACGAGGGGCTGCCCATTGCCAATACTCACACTGTACGTACCGTCACCCTGCACCAGCACCCGAGTGTCGACAATTTCACTCAGCTCTGCAATCACCTGGTCACGCTGATTCATCAGCGCATTCGGCAACTCACCGGTGCGGGCAAGAGTCACCGTAATCTGTTCATTAAGATTCGCTATCAGGTCGGCTTTGTTGTTAACCAGGTCAACCTCCTGAGCCAACTGAATGTCAATGCCCCGAGCCATATCCTCGAGGAAACCCGACACCGAGCGAAACTGCGTTGCCAGACTATTGCCCGCTCCAAGCACGCCTTGCCTGGCAGCTGGGTCAGAGGGGGCAGCGGCGAGGTCAGACACTGAGGAGAAAAAACGCTGCATCAATGCCGACAGTCCCGAGTCCTGATCTGCCAACAGATCATCGATCTGAGAGGTATTAGTGGCATAGACCTGATAGAACTCCAGCCGTGTCGTCGCCTGATTGAGCTGGCCAGCTGTGAAGGCATTGAACTGTCGCTGTATTGCCGACACNCTGGCCCCGCCACTGACCACCGAGTCTTCAAGAACGGTCAGTTCTCGATTGTATCCGGGCGTGTAAACATTACTGATGTTCCGACTAGTGACGTTCAGTGCGGCCTGTGCTGCATTCAGTCCATTGAGCCCGGTGGAAAAAATGCTCATAGATTACGATCCTTTCCCGCCGTTGCTACTAGATCGGCCCAAAAGAGCAGGGTCTTGAGTAAATTGGCGAACATTTTTCTCACTCCCTAGGATCTCGACGAACGCGGCCGCAGGCCCTGATCGATTAATGCACGCAGTTTGTCGGCGTAAGCAGGATCAGTGGCATAGCCGGCTTCTGACAGCGCTTGGACGGCCTCGTCCAGCGATTCAGCGGCCCTGACTCTCTCGTAGCGGTCGCTTTCGCCCATTATCCGTGCGTAGTCCTGAAACGCTGCCTGCAAAGACTGGTAGACCCTGAAGCGAGCATTCACCTCGGCACGACGCCCACCGATATACTCGTGCGTCTCGACAGTAACACGCTCTCCGCGCCACTGCGGATCGGCTTTAATGCCAAAAATATTGTGCCCGTCACTACCGTCCAAACGCTCTATTCTGCGACGCCCCCAGCCCGTTTCGAGAATGGCTTGAGCAACTATCAGCTCACTGGGAATACCACTTTTCCGTGCCGCCGACCGCGCGTAGGGCGTAATGCGATCCACGAAGGCATCCGGACTCTCGCCATCGTCCTCTGCGCCTGGCACAGCATCCATCGGCAGCGGGCTTATTGGTTCGACAGGCCTGGGGATTGAGGCAGGCATGCCCATAGAACGAACTGGCCAAGCTGCACGCGGCGACGGCATTTTAGCCAGAGTTTCTCGGGCCGCGGGTACCGTCGATCCGGCGTAGGTAAGCTGCTCAACCAACATGTCGGCCAGACCAATCCCGCGCTCAGAGAGATGCTGTGCCCATTGTTTATCCATCATCGATTCGTAGAACGACAAGTGATTGCTACGGCCGAGATCAGACTTGAGATACGCATCGCGCATTGTCGATAGCATCTTACCGAGGAAAATCGCTTCGAACTGCTTGGCAGTTTCCCGCAGCGAGCGTTCATAGTTACCATTTTTCGCGTCCCTGCTGAGCTGGCCTAGGCGGGCAATATCGAGGGCGTGCTGACTGGTCACATCAGGCAATGACATTAGATCACCTTCAACGAGGCGCGCAGTGAGCCGGCGGCTTTAAGCGCTTCCAATATCGACATGAGGTCCACTGGAGAAGCGCCCATGATATTCAAGGCGCTCACAACATCTGCCAATGCAGCGCCTTCCATCATATGCAGGGCGCCCTCACCCTGGTCAATGACAATCTCTGTATCGGGTGTAACAACAGTGCGACCGACATCTGCAAAAGGACCAGGCTGGCTAACACCATAACGTGTATCGATCGTAATCGAGAGATTGCCATGGGCGACCGCTGCCGGTCGCAGCGTGACCCGACTGTTCATCACGACAGAACCCGTGCGCGAATTGACAATTACCAGGCTGTCATCAATGCGCGGATCCACCTCGATATTTTCGATGGTCGCCATGAAGTTCACCAACTGCCCGGGCTGCTCCGGTGCAGACAGACGGATAGCACTGCCATCGACGGGGCGGGCGACCTGCTGGTCGAAAACCTCATTGATTCTTTTTGCAGCCAGGCGGGCATTGTCGAAATCGGGGCGCTTCAACTGCAGGGTCAGACTGCCATCGGAAGCCACGATATCCAGAGGCACCGTACGTTCCACCATACCGCCATCCGGAACTCTGCCACCGGCCAGCTGGTTAATCTGAACGCCGCTGCCTCCGGCCTCTACTCCAACACCACCGACATGTATATTGCCCTGACCGATGGCATACACCAGACCATCAACACCCTTAAGCGGCGTCATCAATAGCGAACCACCGCGCAGGCTTTGGGCATTGCCAATCGACGAAACATTGAGATCGATGGTCTGACCAGAACGCGCAAAGGGCGGGAGCTCAGCAGTGACAACAACAGCGGCGATATTGCGGAGCTGCATATTGGCGCCCTGCGGAATGGAGATACCTAACTGAGACAACATGTTTGCCAATGCTTGACCCGTAAAGGGGGCCTGCATGGTTCGGTCGCCTGTCCCGTCCAGCCCAACCACCAGGCCATAGCCGATCAATGCATTGCTGCGTACGCCAACGAAATCCGCAAGCTCACCAATACGCTCTGCACGACCGGCACCGGCATGCACAAGCAGCAGCAGACACAGCAGCAAGCGCGCCAGTATCGAAACATTGCCACTAACATACATCGTGCACGACTCCAGCTCTCAGCGAGCGACGAATTAATAAGGTGAAACGCTATTGAACAGCCGCTGCAACCAGCCCATACGCTGTGCCTCTGAAATATATCCCTTGCCGGTGTATTCGATTTGGGCATCAGCCACTTCCGACGACCTCACTGAATTATCCTCGTCCACTGAAAGGGGGTTGACCACACCCGAAAAACGCAAAAACTCTGCACCCTGGTTGATCAGTATTCTTTTTTCGCCGACGACATGTAGGTTGCCGTTGATCAGGACATCGGCAACGGTCACGGTTATCGTCCCAGTTAACCGGTTGCTGGCCTGGGCGCCACCACTACCGGCAAACTCACTACTCCCGGAGATATCAAAGCCCCAGCGATTCAACTCCTCAAGACCCTCCGGTGTCGCGGTGGTTACCAGTGCACCAGTCCCCTCGCGACTCGCCTGAGCGGAAGAGTTCTTGCTTGCACTCACCCGTTCATTAAGAACAATCGTGATGATGTCGCCCGGGCGACGCGGACGGCGATCCTCAAACAAGGGCATGTAGACACCCCGATCATGATAAATAGATCCATCGGCAACCGGGGCCTCCGGCTGCTGTATTTCAGCCTTGGGAAAGTTATCCGGCTGCGGGCTACCGGGCACTTGCGCGCAACTAGACACGAGCAGTGACACGATCAACAATGTATTACTGTGCCTATTCATCATTTGTTATCTCATCGCTTTAGAGCTGGGTGAGCCTAGCCAGCATTTCGTCACTGGTCTGTACAGCTTTACTGTTAATTTCATATGCTCGCTGAGTCTGGATCATACTCACCATCTCCTCCACAACATTCACGTTAGAGGTCTCTACAAAGCCCTGATAAATACGACCTGCGCCATCGAGGCCGGGGTTACTTTCTGTTGGCGTCCCGGATGCGGTCGTCTCTACGAAGAGGTTTTCGCCGATGGCCTGCAAACCAGCTGGGTTGACAAAGGTGGCTATCGACAATTGTCCCACCTGGTTACTGTTCACATTCCCCGGCGTGACCACAGACACGATGCCGTCCTGACTGATAGACAGCGATAGCGCGTTCTCCGGAATAAGAATGGCAGGTTCAATCGGGTAGCCGGACGCTGTTACCAACTGACCGTTCTCATCGACCTGGAAGCTACCGTCGCGCGTAAACGCGGTGTTGCCATCGGCCATCAGCACCTGAAAAAAGCCTTTGCCGTTAATCGCCAGGTCGCGGGAGTTGCCAGTTTCCTGCAGACTTCCCTGGGTGTGTAGCCGTTCGGTAGCCACCGGCCTTACCCCGGTACCCAACTGCAGGCCCGAGGGAATAGTGTCCTGACTGGTTGCGTCTGCGCCAGGTTGGCGCACCGTCTGATACAGAAGGTCCTCGAAGACGGCTCGCGATCGCTTAAAACCGTTGGTCGATACGTTCGCCAAATTGTTGGCAATGACGTCCATCTGTACCTGCTGTGCTTCCAGGCCTGTTCTCGATGTCCACAATGAGTTGATCATGCTAATACCTGTTTACTGTGTTAGCGCAGCGACAGCAGGTTGGCGGCACGCTGATCATTCTTTTCAACGTTCTGTATCACCTGCATCTGCATTTCGAACAGCCGTGCATAGCTCATCATCTCCACCATGCTTTTAACGGCACTTACATTGCTACCCTCCAGCGACTGAGTGGCGATTCTGGCCTCCTCGCTGGCGGGTAACATTCTTCCTGTCTTGGGCCTGAACAGGCCGTCTGCCTGACGGACCAAAACAGCCGTGGATGCATCCACCAGCTTGAGTCGACCTGCCTGGGTCACTGCATCCGGATCTTCACCGCTGCCGAGCGTGCTGAAGGTGCCGTCCTCACCAATGAATAAATCAGCCCCGAGCGGTAACTGCACCGGACCGCCATCGCCAAGCACCACAAAGCCTCCTGCGGTTAACTGCCCATTGCCATCAACCTGCAAGTCACCGCGACGTGTATAGGCTTCTGTGCCGTCAGCGCCACGCACCGCCAGCCATGCATCGTCTTTCAAGGCAATATCCAGGGTACGACCAGTGTACTGCACAGGGCCGGGTCCAAACTCGGAGCCCGGCGTCTGGGCGATCACCGAAACGCGGCTACCCAGGGTAGAGTTGTCGTTTACCGGCACTGAACGGAACGCGAGCAGTTGCTCTCTAAACCCTGTTGTCGCTACGTTAGCCAGGTTGTTGCTGATGACTGCCTGCGCATTCAACGACTGTTGCGCACCACTCATCGCGGTATATACCACTCTATCCACGGTTTATTACCTCAGGTTAACCACACTTTGGAGAACTTCATCCTGAACCTTAATCGTCTGGGTATTTGCCTGGTAATTACGCTGCGCAATAATCAGATTAACCAGCTCCCGGGTCAGATCGACATTCGAGTTTTCCACCACGCCCGAAGCCACAGTGCCGGCCAGCCCCACTCCGGGAGCGCCAATAATCGGCTGGCCAGAGGAGGTCGTTTCAGCCCAGGCATTGTCACCCACAGGCTCCAAGCCCTCTGCATTGGCGAAGTTGGCAATGACCAAAGTGGATATCACCCGGGTCTGGCCGTTGGAGTAATTACCCACAACATTACCCAACTCGTCGATCGCAATACCGACCAAACTGCCCGAGGTGTATCCGTCCTGGCTCAATGCAGTAAGTTCAAAGTCATTGCCGAATTGCGTGGTACCGTCCAACTGCAGAGCCATATCAAGATCAGTAACACCACCACCGGGAGAGAACTCAAAACTGTCAAGACCGGCAGTACTGCTGAGCAAGCCGTTGGCATCGAAATTAAGCGTGCCCGCGGCAGTGGCAATCTCTCCATCCCTGCCAACGCGAACCTCCCAGGTGTTGTCGCCCGTTTTGGTGTAATACAGCGTCGCGGCGTAATCGTTGCCCTGAGAGTCATAAATAGTCACGTTACTCGTGTAGGAATAAGTGCTGTCGTCAGTCGCGTCAAACGGCACTCCAAGACGATCGATTTCTAGCGTCGCCGCATCTAGGTTAAGCGTGGCGCTCACGGATGTGGTTGCAGAGGCCTCCAGCCCGCCAGTGGGTATGAAGATAGCTTCCGGGTCGCCACCAACTTTGCCGTCAGGGAAGCCAGTGAGCCTCGCACCCTGGGCATTGACGATGTAGCCATTGGCATCCATGTTGAGCTGACCGTTGCGCGAATACACCGTCTGGCCATTCTGGTCGAACCGGAGAAAGCCGGACCCGCTGATCGCTACATCGAGATTGCGCCCGGTGCTCTCCAGCGTACCCGAAGTAAATGTTTGCTGCACCGCAGCTACTTTGACACCCAGCCCTGCCTGAGCTCCGGCGTAGACATCAGCAAACAGCGTCCGACCGGCCTTGAACCCCACTGTCTGGGAGTTGGCAACATTGTTACCAATCACATCCAGGTTGGTGGCAGCGGCATTCAAACCGCTTAACGCTTGTGAAAATCCCATACTATTGTTCTCCCGCTGGCCTGCTCGCCAGCTGTTACTCGATCAAAGAATCTGCCTCACTTCACTCAACAACACCGGCTCCATAAGCCCACCAAGATCGAGCAAGGGCTCGCCTGAGGGGTCGATTGATACACCGTTAACCAGTGCAAAAGCCGTTAATTCAGTAGGTAACGTTCGGGTGCCGGTGCCGCGTGCCGTGACGCGAAGTTCATAGGCGCCCTGCGGTGCCGGGGCTCCACTCGTCAGCTGGCCGTCCCAGTTTAAGGTCCGTAAGCCTGCCTCTATGGGACCCAGCTCCAGACTGCGAACCACCTCGCCAGCCTCGCTGACAATCTCGACTGTCACCGACTCCGCCGCCTCTGTCAGCTCGATACCAAACGGCGTGGTCACGCCCTGATCCCCCACCAGTACCGTGTTACCAGGCACCATGACACCGCGACCAATCAACATAGACGCCTGCAGTTGCTGACCGGCATTGATCTGGCTGTCGATGTCCTGCAAGGTACGGTTCAAGTCTTCAATGCCGCTTACTGTATTAATTTGCGCCAGTTGAGATGTTAGCTCGGTATTCTCCAGAGGTTTGAGAGGGTCCTGGTTCTGCAGCTGGGCCACCAGCAATGTCATGAAGTTCGCTCCTATTGCATCTGACTCACCACGGGTGGGCTGCTGATCAGTCTGGTTAACCCTGGCAAGAACGCTGCTGTCATACACACTGGCTATAGGCATTAGTTCTCTCCCAGAGTGAGTGTCTTGAGCATCAGCTGCTTGGTGGTATTCATGACTTCGACACTCGCCTGATACGATCTGGATGCGGCCATCATGTCGACCATTTCATGGACCGGCTCCACATTCGGCTTGCGGATATTGCCTTCAGCATCGGCTAGCGGGTGATCGGGACGATACTCTGAGGCAAACGGTTTGTTGCTGTGCACAATTCCTACCGTTTGCACCCCTCCCATGCCGCCAGCCTGACTTTCGAAGATGAGATGCCTAGCCCGATAAGGCTCTCGACCGGGGCCGGCAACGCTACCGGAATTGGCCATATTGCTAGCGGCCACATTCAGGCGCTGAGATTGTGCTGCCAGGGCAGAACTGGAAATATTAAATATGGAGAACATCGTACTCACCTCTCTACCGTTGCCTTATTACGCTATTCCGACTGCATGGCTGTTCTCAGCCCTTTCAGATAGCTGTTGGCCAGCGTCAACGCTGCCTGATAACGAACCGAGTTATCGAGAAACTCCGCTCTCTCTTGATCAATATCCACACTGTTGCCATCGATCGAGGCCTGGCTCGGAATACGATAGAGCAGGTCGCTATTTCCGAACGAGGATTGGACAGGAGTTTCGAGTGCTATATGTCCTTTTACTTGTCGCACCGGGTGCGCGAATTGTCTGGGAACAAGTGAGTTGTCGGTTGCTTTGGACAAAGCGTCGGAGAAACGGATATCCGTCGCCTTGTAATTTGGCGTGTCTGCATTGGCAATATTGTTTGCCAAAAGGGTTTGCCGGTAGTGCCGCAAACCCAGATTCTGCTCATGAAACTGAAACATTGCATTGAGCTTGTCGTACATTGCCGTTCTCCCACCACTCATCACTACGACTCAAGCTTAGGCCGAATCTGCCGATAACAATGCGTGGATAAACGGCATTTTTATGTCGCTATCTCAGCCTTTCCCTGTACTTAATGCGCTTACACTGCAAAGCATAATCAACCGCCCCGGTAGTCAGCCATGAGCGCAACCGTTTGTATATATAAAGGCAGAGCCTCCTCGGCAATCGCCTGTGTAGTGGCGCTCTCCTGCTACCTGGCGATGAACATGACAGCCGCGCTGGCTGCGAGCGCAACGGACATCCCGGCGAACGATCCACGCACCATTGCTAGAGAGCACATTGAGACGGAATTAGCCCATGTCGGCACCACTGTCTCTGCCACACTGCTTCCCAGTCGCCACGATCTTAGTGACTGCGCCAACCCGGTTGCCTTTCTGCAGAGCAAAAAATTCAATGCTAATGGCCGGCTTTTCGTGGGCCTGCAATGCCAGGGCGCTCAAGAGCGAACGGTCTTTCTTCCCGCCCAAATCAATGTTCAGGGCGCGTATCTGGTGGCTACGACGTCGATCAAGCAGGGCACGCTGGTGACACCCGCGATGCTAGAAGTCCGCAAGGGCGAGCTGACATCCATGATCGAATCTACATTTTCAGAACCATCTGATGCCATTGGTAAAATGGCAGCGCGCAATATAGAGCGTGGCGGGATTATCAAGCGCGCCTATCTACAGCAGGCTCTACTGGTCAGGCGTGGCCAGCCAGTGTTCTACGAGATCATTGGCAGCGGTTTCAGAATCAGTGGTCGGGGCGAAGCCTTACAAGAAGGTCACGCCGGCGACCTGGTGAATGTGCGCACCGAAGGCAGCAAATTACTCGCCGGACGACTGAGCCCCGAGGGCGTGGTAAAAGTCAGTTTCTAGTTAGCAACCAGTCCCACTAGAGCGCCAAACGCAATAGACTAAAGTCTTTCCCAGTCTCGCCGATAGTCACTTTAGAACCCTTTAAATGTAGAGGCCGCGACAATGAAGATTAACAACACCAGCCCACCGGTGCCCTTACCCCTAAACAATCAAGGTAAGGCAGGACCGGCTCGCGAGGTAAGCAGCGGTACTCCCGGTACCGGCTCGACCAGTGCCAAGCTATCCAGCGAACTGCAGCAGAAACTCAGCGACTCCAGCTTCGACGTCAGCAGTCTGAGAGTTAACGAGGTACGTCAGGCTATTGTCGAAGGACGTTTGCAAATTAATCCGGAAAGGATAGCTGAGGGCTTGATCAACAACTTCAAAGGAAAGTAAGCAATGGATTCGCAATCTGACAGTGCCTTACAGGCGCTTAGTGCCAAATGTAACGAGTTAACTGCTCTGGAAGATATTCTTACCCAAGAGCGTTCTGAGTTGTGCAGGATCAACCCTGACGGCGAGCAACTTCTTAGGATCGCAGAGCGCAAACAGACCTATTTTCATTCACTGGTTCAGATAGAAGAGCAATTGGCTACGATTCAGGAAGAAGTTGACTTGGCATCGATGAATGATGCGACCCCCGATAACGAGAGCCTGATGAAAGTTCAACTGCTCAACGACCTACACGACAAGGCTGTCGTTGTCAGCCAGTTAAACAAGGGTAATGGCCTGATGATCCATGAGCGGATGTTGAGCAATGAGCGCATTCTGGAGTTCATTCGCGACGCCAATCATAATTGGATATACGGTCCTGAAGGCACCACGGCACCCTATGAATCGCATATATCCTCCCATGCCTGACTCTGCACCACTACTGGCCATGCGCGCCATCTATGCGAGCAATCTAGAACTGACTGCCATCGAACCACTGCTCGAAGCCAACCAGGACCGGCACTCCAGGCTCGCCGCCATCGAACTGATCAACGAAGAATACAGCGATCTCATCGAAGGACCTGCGCAACGTTCAGCGCCGATCTTTCTGCCGGCACAACTTGCCAGCACGCTGCCCCCGGGGCTCTCGACAGAGTTGTTCGTGCCTGTTCTGAGCCCCCTGCAAGCCCAGGACAGCGATATCCAGGACGTATTTCAACGTCTCGCAGACGCGGGTTACCGCCTTGCCCTAGAAGTCTCTGATGCACATCCACCACCCCCGGTTTCCTGGCTGCAGCAAGCCCACATCATCAAACTACAGTACGGTGCACAGGGCATGAAGGGCGCCCAAAAAATCGCCCAGGTGGCACAACAGTACGACCTTGAACTCGCTGTAGACAACGTACCCGGCCATGAGGAATTCCTGGCCCTCCAGGAACTCGGCTACTGCTTCTTCTCCGGAATTCTTCTCGATAAACCCGGCTGCGCCAGCGGTGGTCAACTCAGTAACAACAGGATGACGCTTCTGCAGTTACTCAGCGCGCTACGCGACGATTCCACCAATGCCAGCGACATTGAAACCATCGTCCTCAACGATCCAGGCCTCACCTTCAAGATTCTCAGAATGGTCAATTCAGCGGCTCTGAGCCTGAGTCGCGAAGTGGATTCACTCGCCCACGCGGTAAACCTTCTGGGCGTTCAGCAGCTGCAGCGCTGGGTAAGCCTATTTCTGCTGGAAACCGCGCCTGGGCAACCCACGGAACTCTTCCGCGCATCATTGATCCGCGCTAGGATGTGCGAGATGCTCGCAGAGATGGCGGACAGGGACCAACCGCTGACCTATTTCCTCACCGGCTTGCTATCAAATCTTGATCTCATCGCAGAAATCCCCATGGACGAGCTCGTCGACCAACTACCGCTCAATCAGGAGATCCGCGATGCGTTGCTTGATAAGCGCGGGCCAATGGGGCAGGTCATCGGTGAAGTAGCGCATTACGAAGCCGGTGAATTCGAGCAACTCACCTACCTGATTCCCAAGGCGCACTACGAGCCCTGCTATCGCCACTGCAATGCCTGGGCCACCCAGATACAGCGGTCCCTAAGTCACTGAGCTAAGTCACTGAGCCCGCAGCCCATGGCACCTGGTAACAGAACGCACCGTAGAACTGACATTGCATATCGATGATAGTCAGCTATCGTTATCTTGATAATTAGTGAACAAGGATTGGCCACTCCCGGCACGTATTTACAATGTCCGAGCGTGTATCCACCCATTTGTTACACCAACTGTGATCTACGAAGCCGCCCATGAAGATTCCCGCTCGCCCGATCAACGAGGATGCCAGACTAGCGTCGCTGGATAAGCTGCACATTCTGGACACCCAGAACGAAGAACGCTACGAACGTATAGTTCGCCTTGCGGGCATCGTTTTTGACGCTTCGGTTTCCTCCTTTGCGCTTGTCGATCGAGATCGGGTCTGGTTCAAAGCCAGTGTAGGTTTCGTTGACCAAGGGAGTGAACGCGCCCGGGACTTTGCCTTTGCCGCCCACGCACTTCTCAGCGAAGAGCCGCTCATTGTGCCAGACACCCTGGAAGACCCACGTTTTCACACCAACACCTCAGTCACCGGTCCAATGAAGATTCGCTCCTATATAGGACAAGCGATCAAGGCGCCGGACGGTCACAACATTGGTGTACTGAACATTGCCAGCCGCGCCCCCATTACCGCACTGACCTCCCAACACTATGATGCCTTGAGATTGTGCCGTGCCATGCTTGAGGAGGAGTTGGAACGGAGTCCAACGTTCGACGTAGGCCCTCAACAGCCCGAATCCCATCAAGAGCAAACGCTCACGCCCATATGGCGTGGCCTGATGCTGACTGGAAACGACGCGAAGATCCTGCTCGATCAGAACATGCGCCTGCTCGATTACAACGGCACCGCCACAGAGTATTTTCTGCTGGACCAAGACCACATAGGTGATAATTTCCTAGCGGTGGAAAACTTACTCAGTTACCCCGGTCTGCAGCAGGACATCGGCGAAGTCATAACTCACGGTGTGGCGTTGGAACGCAGGATCAAATGCATACGGGGTCGGTACCTGATCTGCCAGATAACACCCTATCGGCAACCTAAGGAGTCCCGCTTTGGCGTCATTATCGGTCTACAAGACATAAGTATCATGAGACGCCATCGATTACTGGCAGCGGTCATCAACAAACTGCCCGGGAATATTGCTCTGATTGATCGCAGTGGAAATATTATTTTCACGAATGCCGCCTGGGACAGTTTCGCGAGACGCAATGGTGCTCCCATGTCGATGGGCGTCGCGGAGGGCGTTAACTATCTCGAGGTCTGTGACAATGCAGAGCCCGATGAGGCGAAATTAATCGGCGACGCCATTCGTGATGTAATCAGCGGACAGCGCAGTCGATTCTCCCACATGTACACATGCACAACAAGCGAGGGCGATCTAACCTTTCATATGAGCGTCAATGCTACACACGCCTTAGATGGCGCGGCGGTGATCTGTCATCTTGACGTGACAGACTGGGCGGATCAAGGGCACTCCAGACGAAGCGACCTGACCCTGACCAGGCACGAATAGCCTACGCTTCGCTGCGATTACTTGAGTTCACTAGACGATTTACCCAGCACCCCCCGGGCCACAATCAGTTGCTGAATCTGCTGCGTGCCCTCGAAAATATCAACGATCTTGGAGTCACGGGCAAACTTCTCCAGCAGGTGTTGCTCGCTGTAGCCAAGGCATTGACAAAGCTCCACACAACGCAGGGCAACCTCATTACCCATACGCCCCGCTTTGGCCTTGCACATAGAGGCTTCCACCGAGTTCGGCTGGCTGTTGTCAGCCATCCAGGCCGCTTTGAGGGTTAGCAGACGAGCGCCTTCCCACTCGGCTTCCATCTTATAAAGCTCTGCCTTGATGGCACTGACATTATCCGGTTTTTCCCGGTAGTCCAGCTCCACCCCTTCTTCGGCCAACAGTTCACGCGCCAGATCAAGGGCGGCGCGGCCTATGCCCAGCGCCATGGCCGCTACCGGCGGGCGGGTGTTATCAAACGTCTGCATAACACCGCCGAACGCTTTCTTGCGGCCGGCCGCATCTGCGGCAATCTCGGCGCTACCCAGCAGGTTCTCCATAGGAATACGACAATCGACGAAACTAATAGCCGCCGTATCCGAAGCCCGGATCCCCATCTTATGCTCCAGGCGCGTTACTTCGCAGCCGGGAGTCCCCTTCTCTACAATAAAGGATTTTATGGCGGCCTTACCCAGAGACTTGTCGAGGGTTGCCCACACCACCAGGGTGTCACTGAACTCGCCACCGGTGACGTAAATCTTCTCGCCATTGAGCACCCACTCATCACCATCGCGCACCGCAGTGGTTGATATGTTGGCCGAATCAGAGCCCGTGGAAGGCTCGGTAATACACATGGCGGCATAACTTTTGCCGTATTTCTCGCGCTGCTCGGCCGTACCTACTGCGTTAATGGCGGCGTTACCCAGCCCATTGGTGCGCATGCCGAGGAATAGACCAAGATCGCCCCAGGCAAGCCCCTGCAAACCAATGACAGCACCCATGTTGCCACCGTTAACGGTTTCACCAGCGGGGCGTTCCTGGCGGGCGTCNCCGGAACCGCCGGACCTGCCTGCCTCAAGCAGCTTTACCACTTCATCCATTTCTTGCGGGTAGGTGTGCTCTTCTCGGTCATATTTGCGCGAGTAAGGGCGCATCATGTGCTCCGCCAGCAAGCGCACATTTTCATAAAGCTTCTGATGCTGTTCAGACAACTCAAGCTGGATCATGGCTCTTTCTCCTATACACTCGCTACGCCGTCAAGCAAGGCGATTGATCGCATATTGCGATACCACATTTCCACCGGGTGCTCACGACAGTAACCGTGACCGCCCAGCAACTGTACGCCGTCGGTGCCTATCTGCATGGCATATCGACCACAGGCAACTTTGGCGAGATAGGCCTGCTCGTGAAACGCCTTGCCCTGCTCTGCCAGCGATGCGGCACGCCAGGTCATCAGGCGCATGGCTTCCAACTCGATCGCCATATCAGCGACCTTAAAAGCCACTGATTGGCGGTTGCTAATAGGCTCGCCAAAGGCCTCTCGTTCATTAACGTAGACCTTGGTGTAGTCTAGTACGCTCTGTCCAACGCCCACTGCGAGCGCGCAAATGCCTATCCGCGACAAGTCGACAAACCGCTGCAGGTCGAACTCGCCGGCACCGAGAATCGCCTCCGCAGGCAATGTCACATCGGTGAAATTCAGAGAGGCCAGTTGCAGAGACCGCAGGCCCATATGAGTTTCCGCTGCACGCGTCATGCCCTCAGGCGTGCCTTCTACGATAAACGCGGCCGCGCCCTCACCCTCCACGCTGGCGATCACCAGCAACAATTCGGCGTCAAGGCCCAGCGGCACCATGCATTTCTTACCGTTGAGTACATAGCCGCTCTCGGTTCGACGGGCAGTACAGGCCAGGTGCTCTGGATCAAAAGTCGCCCTGGGTTCCATTAATGCCGTGGTCGCCGGCACAAATATACCCTCACAGAACTTCGGCAGATACTGTTCGCGCTGCGCATCACTGCCCTGGTCCAGCAGTGTATTAACGAAAGCCTGAGGCATCACAGCGCCAAGCGCCAGTGACATATCGCCCCGGGCAAGGTCTTCCATAATCAGTGCATTGGACACCGGGCTGCGGCCCATACCCGANCCGCCGAGTGCCTCTGGGATGGGCAACATGGTCAGCCCCAGTTCTGCCGCCTGGGCATAGAAACCGACTGGCAACTCGCCTGAAACATCCGCGGACTTTGCCAAAGCGCGCATATCGTTGTCCGCCAGTCGCTGCAGGGTATCCCTGAACATGAGCTGCTCTTCACTCAGGGTCAGGTCAAACATCGGGGCTTGCTGTGGCTCGCTCATCATTGATCTCACTTATCGGTTACGGCCGAGTTTCTCGTGGGCATCCACCCATTCATTGGTCCCTGTTTCCTTGTCGGTCTTGGTGGCGGAGACGAGTGACAACTCGCCCGCCACAACCAACCCGGCTGCGATTTCAAGCAGTTTGTAAGCTTTACCCTTGCCATAACAGCCCATTAGCTCCAGGCACTCGCGCTGTGTGGCAAGGCCGGTACCGCCACCGTAAGTCGCCATAATCAATGCCGGCAGTGTCACGGAATAATAGAGATCGCCCGCGGTGTTCACATAGCTGTACACGGAGCACTGGTTCGCCTCACCAATGGTAGCCATGTCCTGGCCCGTCGCCATAAACAGGGCCGCCAGGCCATTGGCCGGGTGTGCCGCGTTATTGGATGCGCCAGTAAGAAAAGCAGCCAGCGTATTCACACCGGTACTATTGCGCAAGTGCTCGGGCGTCGTCCGCAGCACATCCGACAACACTTGGCGAGGGATGGTAATTTCCGCCGTCACCTTCCGACCCCGCCCTTTCAGGGAGTTTACAAACGATGTCTTCTTTTCGGTGTCCATACCGCCGGACAAACCGTAGGTGCGCAGCTTGGGGTAGTTGGCCCGAATCCACTCACAGGCAACGAATGTGGCACCGCCAGTCATATTTTGGCCCGCTGCGTCGCCAGTGCTGTAGTCAAAGCGCGTGTAGACCATGTTGTGTACCGGGTACTGCTCGATCTCCAGCAGCTTACCCACTGAGGTGGTGGATTCCGCCTGGGCCTTGATCGCCGCAAAATTGTCGCGAACCCAGTTACCAAAGTCGCGGGCATCGCGCGCATTCTTGAACATGAATACCGGTGCACGCTGCATCGCCTCGCCCATAACGGTGGTGATCACACCGCCGCTCTCGCGGATGACTCGCATACCGCGGTTATAACTTGCAACCAACGTACCTTCGATCGTTGCCATTGGGACGTAAAAATCACCCTGGGCGTGCTCACCATTAACCACCAGCGGGCCCGCCACACCAATGGGCACCTGAGCCACGCCGAACAGTTGTTCACAGTTGCCGGCCATGCTCTCGGGGTCGAAGGTAAAACCCTTGGTGTGATGCAGCGTTGTGCCGGCCCTGTCTTCCAGAAATGCCTGGCGCTCGGCAATCATCTCCGGTGTGTAGTCGTTTCCCTTACTGCGGGGGATTTTTGTGCTCATCGCTTACTCCATATAGACGACGTCAACATTTAATCGTAAGATACGCCATTATATTGACAGTGTCAATATAACGGCTACGTACATGAAGAAGCGCCTGCCCTTCACGCGACTAAGAGGTTGCCGGCTGCTCGGGGCGAGGCAGGCGACAGCGCTACTTGCCATCCCGGCAGCATAAGGTAGATTGCCACGCGTTTGCTGACCGTTGTCAGCGTCTGCTCGGCAATCAGATGCGCATTACATCGCAGTGCTTCAGGTCACAGTTGGGCTAAACTACTTCGGCCGCGCAAGCGGCGAATCGCTGCCATAGGAAATATGAATGCAGGACGACCTATACGTAATCGCGTGGGAGACAGGCTTTAGCCCCACGCCCATGCCCACCTGGACTGACAGGCCAGGCGCGGTGAACCCCTACGAAGACGCGCGAAACGAGAGCATTACCCGCGTAGACATTCCCGAGGTGCCCGGCGCATTCCAGCTGCTCAATGTTCTCAGCGAGCAAGAGGCCGACAATATTGTTTCCATCGCCGAGTCGCTGGGATTTCACGAAGATTCGCCGGTATCACTGTCCCACGATGTGCGGCACAACGAGAACATGAACTGGGTCGTCAGCGAGCACATCGACGGCACGCTGTGGGAGCGCTCCCAGGCGCTGATCAGCGAGAGCGTTGGCGGCCAGCACCCAACCGGGCTCAACGCGCGCTTTCGATTTTACCGCTACGGGCCAGGTGACTTCTTCAGCCCTCACACCGATGGCGCATGGCCTGGTAGCCGCGTCATTGACGGCAAACTCATCGCCGATGCCTATCCCGGCCAGTACAGCCAGTTCACCTACCTCATCTTTCTCAGCGATGATTATGAAGGGGGAAAGACACAGTTTTTGGTGAGCAAATCTGATGCGAGCCAACCAGCCACCCACAATGAAGATATCAATGTGGTCAGCGTTCATACTCCCAAGGGCGCCGTGCTGTGCTTTCCCCACGGCACTCACTCCCAGCATTGCGTTCACGCCGGCGAAAAGATCCGCAGTGGCGTGAAGTACATCGTTCGTACGGAAATACTATTCGCTTAAGAGGGTCTTCGCCTGATTCAGTTTTGCCTGCATGGCGAGCACCAAGTCGCGCAATGCATCCACTGACACGCCAGCGTCGATTGCCTCGGGCAGGCGCACATTGAAGTCGACCTCAAGGTCTTCCGTTAGTTCGGCATCGCGCTTCTCGATCTCATCTTCAATGCTCTCGAACTGTTCGGCATAAGCTGCCGTGGCAATATTCCGGGCCTGCTCAGGCAATTGTTCCGCGTACTTCGCGAGGACCCGATCCAGGCGCTGCTTGATAACGTCAATCGTTTCAGTGGGTGAGTCCGCCGAGGTCGCTGTGTATTCAGGCAGCAGGCCGCGTTCCTGATATTGCGCTGCGACCTTTACCGCGCCCAGTGACTGCCAGAGTACACTCTCAAGTGACGCCTGCGTCGCCCGCACATCGGCCTCAGGCTTGCCTTCATCTATCGCCGTCTTAACGGCGAATAGCCCTTGCCAGATACTAGCGTAGAGCGGGATATAGTGCGTTTCTATTGCTGAATGAAAATCCACGGCTTCCCAGTGATCGACAATGGCATCGGTACCGGCGGCAACGCTCCCTTTGGTCTCGTAGGTAGAGATAATGCCGTCGATTTTGCCGATGAGCCACACCACTTCTTCCGTGTACTCATCAACGTGTTCAGACAGTGCATTAACGTGATCACCAACGGCGCCGCTCGCACTTACACGAGTGGCCAAGAGCGCCACCAACATGCCAACACTCAACAGTTTCCAGGTCCTGGTCAGCGCCAACATTCAAACCCCCAATACTTAATTGCGAATAATATTCATTTACAATCAAGCATAGCGGCTACATGTGCATAGATAAAGCACAAATTTTGCGATTCAATGCGCGGCTGTGAAAACTCCCCCGGAATGAGGACGCGGCAACATCGCCTGCGGAGATGGCCGGGCTGAACCTCGCGGCCAATTAGCTAAGCAAGGACTTGGCCGCGCCCATCAGCCCACCCAGGCCACCTACAGATTCCAGTAGAGCCCCACCGCTGCTCGACTGATCCATCAGCTGAGGCAATACCTCAGCCAGCCCGTTTGCAGCAGTGCCGGTGTCTGTACCGATACTGCCGGCGAAATCGGCCATCGGGCCCTCGCCCATTAACCCAGTCAAACTCTCTGCGCTGATGGGGGAATTTGCACCGTCACCCAACCAAGAGTTAACGATGTTGCCCAGTTCACCACTGCTCGCCATCTTGCTGGCGAGGCCTGCCAGGTCAACATTGCCCTGACCATCGCCCAAAAGCGTGCTTAGCGCACTCCGAATGGTCGCCTCATCAATTTGCAGTCCCAGTTTTTGTGACAATAACTGGGCACCCATTTGCACAATATCCATCACTTCCTCCCCGTTGCACCGGTAAGTGTCACTCAAGCATAGACGAATTCCCCGAGCCCGCGAATCAAAAATGCAACCGTCAGCCCACCGCCCATTTCGCGAGCCATCACTTCCTATCCTATAGTGAGGGTCACACAACAATCCGGGGGGAACAGCATCAATGAACGGATTACTATGCGTGCTAACAGCCTTGCTAACCGTGGCAGCCTACAGCGTGAGCGATGTCAATGTACCCGCTATTAGTAGCGGCAGTGATCGACTCGCGGGAAAAATCGTGTGGCATGAACTAGTGACCGACACGCCGGCAGAGACAGAACGTTTTTACGCGACTTTACTGGGCTGGGAATTTCGCTCCTTGCCCGACGCCAACATCAATTATCGAATGATTTACAACCAGGGCCGTCCCATCGGCGGCATGATAGACCAGACACAGCTGGCCACCTCCGCTGACATCTCCCAGTGGGTTTCGCTGCTATCGGTTTACGATATTGCCGCGGCGACTGATGCTGTGGCCAACAGCGGCGGTACGGTTTATACACCCCCGACTTCACTCGGTGATCGCGGCGACATCGCCACGGCAGCGTCGGTATCTCCAGCGGCTATAGCTCCTGGAGAGGCCGCGGCTATGGCAGCGGTATCCATACCAGCATCTCGCTGGGCGGACGAATTCTATAATCGCGTCACACCCGTTTGGCACTGGGCCGATAAGGCTCAGGCCTTAACGGGCGCCAACGCCTCCAGCTCCGCAGCCAGGTATTGCGCGAGTTGCAACATGGCGTAGCGCTCGGCCACAGCCTCCGCATCGGAGTTGTAGTTGGTATTGGTGTTTACGTCATAGGCGTAGATCTGACCAGCGTCATCCTCAATCGCTTCAATCCCTGCCACCTGAATATTGTTGGCCTGCAGGAACGCTTCGTATTGGTCGATAAATTCAGGGTGGTAGTCAGTGAGAATTTCAAACTTGGCCTTGGGCTCCTCGGGCTGCCCCTCCACCGGACAAAACATGGTGTCGATGCTGCAGGCGTCCGCCGGGCAGAGTTCAAACCCCTCTGAGGTATCAATTTTCACTGCGTACAAAAATTTCCCGCCGATAAATTCGTGGCGAATAATGTGCGGGGTGGGGGCCTTGATGTACTGCTGGATTAGCGTGGTACCGTCCACCGGGGCATCGTACGCGGGACTATAGAGATAATCTTCCAGGGCCGCGATGGAGTGAAACAGTTGTACCCCCTGCCCCTTGCCAGCGCGATTGTGCTTGGTGATAAAGCTATCCATACCCAGTTGTCGGGCCGCTTCAACCACGTTATCCCTGCCAACAGCGGCCAGTGTTCTCGGCGTGGCAATGCCCGCCTCATTCAACGCCATGTACTGGTTAACCTTGCTCACTTCCAGGCGCAGAGCGCGGCTGCCGTTAATCACTACCCGTCCATGGCGCTCAAGCCACGCCAATACACTTTCGGTGAATTCCGGCGCGTAGCGGTGATCGCGCGTATGCGAAGACGCACTGATTCGACTGTAAAACACGCCCTCAGGTGGCGCTTTTGACAAATCCAGAAGCCCCTGATCGAGGTGCCACATTTCATAGGGCACACCCAATTCCTCGAGCCTGACCTGCAGGTGCGAGGTCCATTCGTCGTGCTCGTGCAGCACATATACTTTCGGAGTAGAGGCGTTCATAGCCGCGCGCAGCGGTTGCGCTGGAAGTGCCGAATTCATACCAGTTTTGTCTCAGTTCAGGGGAGAAGCGGGCCTGTGGTTGTGCAGGTATACGCAGGGAGGCCCAAGGTGGCGCACTTTAGCCAAAAATTGATCAATTTTCCAGCTCTGCGCTATCACCGCCAAGGCGCGCCATACGGGGCACAACAGCCATGCAAGCGGCCGCTGTCTGATCTGTGGTTGATGCAGGCATCCCATTGCACAGGGCGATAAACCGTGGCAGAAGACGACGAAGACAGCGCTGAAGAAGAATATGAGTTTCCCGAGTTACATCGCGACGAAGAACTGGACCACGATGGCGTCGAGCAGGTCGTTATTGAGCGCTTTGTTCGCTATCACTTACCCTTCCTGCGCAAGGTCAAGGATGAAATGGACCAGGGCAAGGTGCTCACGGAGGGTGAACTGGTGCTGATGAGCCGCATGGTCACACGGGCACATCGCTTTAATGTTCTGGTCTACGACCACTCGGGACTCAAGGAATCTGTCGCCAAGATCATCAATCTCATTCATGAGATTGCTGGCGAGGCCGTGCACAACGCCACCGAGCCTGGCGATCAAGGCAGGCTCCGCGGCGGGCGCCCAGGTGCATTAGTTACAGAACCAATCCCTTACCGCGGGCAACGAGTACTGCGGATCGGCAGCGTAGTTGGTGAGCTGCACCAACAGCGGCACCAGAGTTCTGCCGGGCTGAGCGACATTGGCGGTGAGATAACCGTAGAGTTGTCCGTCGGTGTCACGAATCACCGGAGCGGCGGTGGCGAATACATTCCACGGACTGTAATTGGTGACGAGGGACCCGAAATCACCGGCAGCGTTCCAGATACTGTAAGGGGCAAAAGCAGCACCATGGTTGCCGTTCGCATTGCACACTGAATCAAGAAAGGTTCCCGGACAATTGAGACATCCCAGATAAAACTGTTGTTCGTCACCCCCATAGAGCAGCAGAAACGGCGCCGTGGCCTCAAAGACTGGCTCCAGATAGAACACCTCATCTGACTCCAGCACTGCCATCAGGCTGGCATTGCCTTCCATACCCGCGGTGGTGAGATGGCAGGCTTCCACACTGCCACCGCAAAGGCCGCGGTCACGAGTTCGCCAGCCCACAAAGGTAAAGCCCTCGGCGGGCACCGCAGTAAATACCTGGTCGAAGAACAAGTCGTTGACGTTCAGCCGACAGATTTGGCCCGCTTCGCAGCGGACATCACCGGATGTCGTGACCACAGCGCCACCATCAGGCACATAGATTTCGATCTTGCAGCCGGCCAGAAACAATGCTGCAACTACTCCAAATATCAACCTGACCGTACTACTGGTCTTCATGCCCGATGCCCTAGTGCCTTACGTTTCACAGCGACATCATCCACTCTGGATGCCGCTTTACAGACATGCTAACTGCGGCCGTGCCCTTAGGCCAGAGTAAAAATCACCAGTTACCACTTGGGGCGATGCCTGATCAAAAAAACAGCAATCGCTCAGCTTACAGCACCAACCGAACACGAGAAAAACACCAACGCACCGCAGAAAAAAGCTATGATAAGTGCTGGCATAAATAACGCGGGTTTATCAGGGTGTCTTACGAACTTACCGGCAAAATCAAACTCATCCAGGATCTCAAGACCTTCGAAAGCGGCTTTCGCAAGCAGGAGATGGTGGTGACCGTCGACGACGGCCGATACCCCCAAGATATCAACCTCGAGTTTGTGCAGGACAAGGTGACGCTACTGGAAAGTCTGCAGCCCGGTCAGGAAGTGACAGTCACTTTCGATATTCGCGGCCGCGAATACAACGGCCGTTATTTCAACAACCTGCAGGGCTGGAAAATTTCTGCCGCGGCAAGCGACAGCGCCCCCATCACCAACGACTACCCGGATACCGCGCCCCCTGCATCTCAGGGCGGCAGCTTTGACGACGACATCCCGTTTTGACGAGGTGGTTTCTACCTTCTGTACACCAAATCGCATAAGTCCCTGCCAGAAAACGACTTTTATTAAGATTTGAGCGAAAAACTATAAACCACTGCGGTTTCGTGGAGTGTCGTCCGTTAAGCGTAATTTTATGTTTACCAAAACGGTCGGCACATTCGCCAGATAGATACCCTCATAGTCGACGAGGTTGAGCGGTTTCTGGTCATTCGCCTGGACGACCATGCCCTCGATTTCTTCCCGACCCTCTATACCACTGAAAACTTGAGGCATGGCCTTGCTACCAACTCTATTACCTATTTCTTGCGAGAAATTCGACATCTTCAATTCTGGGAAGAGATGGAGGAGCGCAAGCTGTTATGGGAAATTGCCGAGGGCTATTTCCCTTCAACGGAGCCTTTTTCTTATAACACGCGGACCTCCTATTGGAGGACCCTTGGCACCAGATTGGCGCTGTGGTGTGTTTACCGAACCGGTGTTTGTGGGACTTTTGTTTATCGAACTACAGCGCCCTCAGCGAACGCTCGACGGCCCTCAGCTTTGCCGATTTCAAGGTAGTGCTCAAGGCCATTCTCGAATTCGCCCTTCTTCACCAGAGCTACGACATCGGGATTCTCTGTGAGATAGTAGTACTCGTTATAGCCCGCCGCGCCGTGCCGCGATGGGTCAGTGGCATTTGGCCCGGTATGTAGCCGACTGTTCGCCCTGACATCGAAATAAAACTCGCGCTCATTGGCCACCCCATAAGTGATGAAGCCGAGTCGGCCGTCAGCCAGCAAATAGGGGAAGTATTTTTGGCCGCCCAGAAAGTAGGGTTCATAGGTTGGCCCATAGGATTTCAGGATTGACTCCGTGCGCTGGTCCAGTTCGGCGAAGCCCTCCCAGAGGGTCGATACAAACTTTCCGTTGCCGGTGTTTATAAGCACCTCATTTGCCCAGGCTTGATCTGGGACGCGGTAGATCTCGCCGATCCAGCCTGTCCACTCGTGTGGCTCGGCTACCCTCGTTGATGCGTCAACCGCCAGAATGTCAATGAAACCATCGCCATTCACGTCCATAAGCAGGTTGTCGTGCCCACCCTGGTTGCCGAGGTTGTAGTTGTAGAGCGCTTTATCGGTGATATCGCTAAACCTGCCATTTCCCTTGTTTTGCAGGAACTGAAGTACGCCGGCAGATTCCTTGTAGTCATCGTTCCAAAGCATCGAGCTAACGAGTATGTCCTGATCGCCATCGTTGTCCATATCGAACAGATCGACCTGTATATCGTGCGCGCGCCCGGTGCCAAATTCAGAGGACAGAAACTTTGATTGACTGTCCTTAAACCTGTCTTGTTTGTGAAAATACGGTATCGGAAGTGGCTTGATGTCTCCGTAAGCGCGGCTGCTATCAAAACGAATATTGTCTATGATGATTGAGCTGCTACCGTAGCTGCTTGTAGAGACATCACCATTGCTTCCGTCGTATGCATCGACAATGACCAGTTCTGCCTCCGGGTCGTCATCGAGGTTAGCCGCGGCTACGGCCGAACCCGTGTGTATCCATTGTCCACCGATTTTTTGGAAGTCTGCGCTGCCCTCGATTGAGACGTTGAATCTGAGTGGCCACGCTTTGAAGCCTCCATTCTGATCATTGATCAGGATCATGACCGCATCGCCATAAGAAAAGGGCGCAGCCGGATCGTCGGACCAGTCGTAGCTAGACATATAGGCTGATCCGATGATGTCGGTATAGCCATCGCCATTGATGTCAGCGAGGCTTCCCTCGTGCATAGCCATGGCAGGCTCGATAGAACGTGGTGTAAGCTGGTTACCGTCATTCAGGAATAATATATTCTCGGTCGGAACGAATGGCGATTCATTGTGGCCGATAATCAGCAGGTCGTCGTGCCCATTGCGATCAAAATCGTGAACCCTTATGAAAGCGGTTCCGTCAGTGGTGGATCGGCCCAGTAGTTCGTTTGCATCCAGCAATTCTGTTGCATCGGGACCCGCTTCAAAAACCTGCAGCCTGGCATTGGCGGGACGCTCTTCTCCGTTGGTGTCTATGTATGAGCCGCCGTCTGTCCAGCCGCTGACAAAAACCTCTGGATTGCCATCGGCGTCAGTGTCGCCCAGACCAAAATACTTGATTGTGGAGTAGTTATCCTCGACGGCGATATGGTCAATCTCTCTGATATCGAAGAGCCCATCGTCAATCAAAACACTTGTTGGCAGCGGATTCAGTGTGACCGCATGTTTGCCACCCGCGGCTTTTCTGAACATCGGAATAAGGCGGGCCTCGATGTCATACGCTGTATGTTCACCGAGCAAACTGATGGAGCACGGCTCAGATTGTCCGCCACAAGCTCCTCCTGATTGCCAGCTATCGAAGACGTAACCAGGTTGCGGCTGGGCAATAAAGGTGCCCGCCCAAGCCTCTCCGTCAGGAATGTCGACCTCGCAGGTTTTGCCAGCTTCGCAGTAGTAGTCTCCTGATGCAGTTGTAACTCCGCCTCCTTCCGGCGCCTCCATCTTGATCTTGCATCCCGTAAAAACAGACAGGCTAAGACCTAAAACTATCATCCTTGAATACATTTTTTACTGCTAACTCCCTTACGGTTTTGGTTTGCCTTTCCGTGTTAAGTTTCCTAGATCGGGCGAACGCCCCCTAACATTTGTCTCCGGGGAGGGGAAGTCGCGCTTGGCGTAGGTTGTTTTGCTGAAACTCTGCTTGCGGAGAGAGTGTCAATCGCGACCCCCAAAACAGTTTATCATAGCGGACCGGGGATGCTTTGTAAGCAAGTCGCGCCCTGGATAACGGTTTACTATATCGTGCCACGCCTAAGGGGTCAGACCCCTTTATCAGAGACCGACTGCCTTGGTGGATGCCGCCCAGAATGCGTCACGCTGCAGGTTGTCATCAGCCACCGGCGAATAGCCGGCGAGCTTGCACTGGTCATAGTACTTGCCACTGACGGCTTCCAGTTCCGGATCACTAGCCAGCATCATGGTGGTTTTAGCTCCTTTCTCTGGCGAGATAAACAACAGCCCCACGATCTTACGCACCAGCCAGGGGAAGCTGCGCACGATGTCCGTGGCCACCGCACCCGGGTGCAACGCGTTAACAGTCACTCCCGAGCCATTTAACCGCTCTGCCAGTTCAACCGTGAACATCATATTAGCCAATTTCGACTGGCTGTACGCGGCCTGCATTTTGTACTTGTGGAAGCCGGTAAAAGTCGCCAGATCCATCTCACCCTTCTTGTGCATCATCGAAGACACATTCACAATGCGCGCCGGTGCACTGACTTTGAGACAATCCAATAACAGGTGGGTCAGCAGAAAATGGCTAAGATGGTTCACCGCCATCTGCATTTCAAAACCATCTTCGGTGATTACCTGCTCCGCGGGCATGATTCCTGCGTTATTAATCAGGACATCCAGGCGATCGTAGCGGGCCAGAAACGTCGCCGCGAGTTCGCGCACGCTGGCGAGACTGGCGAGGTCTACCGCCAGATTCACCGGCGCGATTTCCGCCCCGGCACCGATTACTTCCAGCGCCTGCCGGGTTTTATCACTGTCCCTGCAGGCCAGTATCACCTCGGCGCCCGCTGCGGCCAGCTTACGCGCAGCGATCAGCCCAATACCACTGTTGCCACCTGTTATCAGTACTCGTTTGCCTTGCATCGCATCACTCCCCTTACGTTACTATTCTGTATTCTCGTGTGCCGCCAAAAGCGCTTGTAAGCCCTGCAATGACGTTGCCACCGCCTCCAGCGACGTAATGTTATCGGGATAGGCCTCTTGTTCCACTAGCAACCAGGCCGTGCCGCCCTCCGTGAGGTTAGCTTCGAGCAGCGCTGGCCAATCTGTATCGCCCTCCCCCACGAAGGGTCGTTTATTCAGGCTAAACAGCGGTTTGTGCACCTTGTAGTGTGTGCTGAAGGTGCGGCCAGGATACTTCCGCACATAGGCGACGGCATCAACATCAGCATAGTTGGCCCAACCCACATCGAGCTGCAGCACAACTTCATCGAGGGTATTTTCCGCCAGCACATCCCAGAACGTACTGTCTTTAAAGCTGCGAAACTCCTTATCGTGGTTGTGGTAGCCAATGTGAATACCACTATCACGACTGCCCTGCGATGCTGCATTGAGTAATCGACTGAGTTCGTAAACCCCCTTCTTGTTCCAGGCCCGCTTATCCATGCCCACCACCAGTGCCGGCGAACCCAGTTGTTGATGGAACGCGAGGGTCTGGGCCAACTGATCGGGCTCGAGCGCTGCTGCTGACACATGTGCCCCGGCAGATACCAGGCCAATACTTTCCAAATACGCTTTGAGTGCAAGCGGCTTGCCGCCATAGGGGCCATATTCGTTTCCGTAGAACTCAACCCCGTCAAACCCCATGTCCGCCAGGGCAGCCAATGTCCCGGCAAAATCCGCCTGCAGCGCATCGCGCACCGACCAGAGTTGCACGCCTACTTTAGGATTCATCGGAGCCTGGGCCGCGGCCGTCATATGCCAGAGCATACCCAAACACAGCGCGAGTGCGCCTGTTATTTTTCTCATTCACGATCTCCATCTCTTGCAGCCGCTGTTATTTTTTTCAGACCGCAACCACCACAGGAGGGCAAAGATTTATATACTGCGTGGTGCAACCCACATTAATGAGAATTCCATGTCCGATCAAGCTTACGATGTGGTGGTAATCGGTTCCGGCGCCGGCGGTGCCATGGCAGCCCATACCCTGACCAAATTGGGCAAGCGGGTGCTAATGCTCGAGGCCGGTCGCGACTACGACCCGGTTACCGAGACGCCAATGTTCAATACCCCGGCGGACGCACCGTTGCGCGGTGCGCCCACGCCAGACAAGAACTTCGGTTATTACGATGCCACAGTCGACGGCGGCTGGGAGGTGCCGGGCGAACCCTACACCATGGCCGATAATACCGAGTTCAAGTGGTGGCGAGCGCGCATGCTGGGCGGGCGCACCAATCATTGGGGGCGGTATTCACTCAGATTCTCTCACCATGATTTCAAAGGATTCAGCCGCGACGGTTTCGGGGCAGACTGGCCCTTTGAATACGATGAACTCGCCCCCTGGTACGATCGCACCGAAGAACTGGTGGGGGTGTGTGGCACGAATACGGGGCTGGACGACATGCCAGACTCATCTCCCGGCGTATTAATGCCGCCGCCTAAACCGCGCGTGCCTGAATTGTTAGTTGCCGCTGCCGCGGGCAAGCTGGGCATCCCCGCCGCTCCCATGCATCGCGCCATCCTGACCCGACCCAAAGACGATCGGGCCGCCTGTTTCTGGGCAACACAGTGTGGCCGGGGCTGTTCCATCGGCGCTGCCTTCCAGACCACGACTTCGCTCATTCCGATGGCCAGAGCCACCGGTTTACTGACTGTACAGACCGACGCCATGGTCAGGTCCGTCGAGGTCGATGCACAGGGACGCGCCGAAGCCGTCACCTATATCGACCGCAAAACGGGCGCCCCTCGCACCGTCGCCGCACCCTTGGTCGTTCTGGCGGCCAGCGCCTGCGAATCGGCACGGATACTCCTCAACTCAAAGAGTGAGCAACACCCGCAGGGGCTGGCCAACCGCTCGGGCCAAGTAGGGCGCAACCTTATGGATTCAACCGGGGCAAATATGAGCGCCGTGATTCCCGCACTGAAAGGCCGCCCCATTTATAACGAGGACGGCCATACAGCCAATCACCTATTCCTGCCCTGGTGGGGCCACGATATGCAGGCCAGGGGCGAGCTGGATTTTGCGCGGGGCTATCACTTTGAGATGAGTACAGGTTTCAAACCGCCCGGTGGTTACTATCCCGAGAAGCTTCAGGGCTACGGCGTGGAGATGAAGCGCCGGGCCAGGTTCGACTATGGATCACAGATCTCTCTGGCTCTGCGTGGAGAGATGGTACCCAACGCCGGTTGCTATATGGAAATCGACGATGCGGTCACTGATCGCTGGGGCATTCCGGTGGCCAAATTTCACTGGAAGTGGTCCGAACAGGAACTCAACCAGGTGCGTCACGGACTCGCCACAGCGCGCGATATCTTCAAGCTACTCGGGGCCGATGTGCCAGACGAGTTGCCAGATCCCGCCGAAACGATCAAAAAAGGCGGCGAGATCATCCACGAGGTGGGTACAACGCGCATGGGCACTTCGCCCAAAGATTCCGTCACCAACCAGTGGGGGCAGGCCTGGGACTGCGATAACCTGTTCGTGATGGACGGCGGCGTATTTGCCTCCAACCCCCACAAGAATTGCACGCTCACCATTATGACTCTGGCCATGCGCAATGCATCATGGCTGGCTGAGCAACTGAACAAGGGGGCGATAGCATGAGCCACGAGACAACTGAACCAGGCATCACCCGACGCCAGTCGCTGAAATGGCTGGCAGCCGTGACCGCAGCAGTAACAACGCCGCTGATAACCGGCTGCGAGGCCACGGTGATCAAGGCGGCCAAGCTCGCCGGTAACTGGCCAGACCTGCAACTCGAACCCATTACCGCAGAGGGCTACGGCACCGACCCGACACTGAATCCACCAGTCAAGGCGCCCTGGCCACTCACCATGACACCTCATCAGCGCAAGCTCGCCAAGGCGATACTCGACTTGATGATTCCCCGGGAAGGCGACTTCCCCTCAGCATCGGAAGCCGGTGTTGTCGACCTGGTCGATGAGTGGGTCAGCGCGCCCTACCCCCAGCAGCAGGAAACGCGGCCGGAAATCCTGTCTGCGCTGGTGTGGTTCGATGAGGAATCCCAGCGCCGCACAGGCCAGTCGTTTCTGGCAACCAGCGCACAAAAACAACGCGCCATCCTGGATGACGTCGCCTACGAGGAGGCCGAGAGTAAGCTGCAATACGCCTATATTTCCCGGGTATTTGACGGACTGCGCTCACTGGCGGCCATCGCCTACTTCAGTTCACCCGAGGGTGTGAAAGACATGGGCTATGTGGGGAATGTGCCCATAGCGGGCGACTATCCGGGACCAAGCCCCGAGGCCATGACACACCTTGACGGTGTGCTCAATGACCTGGGGCTCCTGGACTATGCCTACCAGGAACCGGTAAGCGGCTAAACATCAATCGGCGGTGCAGGGACATCCAGTGCCTGCATAGTGCTCGAGAGCATCTCCGGCTGCAGCTCGCCCATTACATTGACCAACACGACCTCAGAGCTGTCGGCAGTGAGTACGGTGAGGCCAGCGATACGTTCTTCCACCATTTTCATCAGCACGTAGGTCGTCTCGCCTTCCTCGCGCACCAGAATAATTTGCTGCCAACCATCTTCGTTAAGACGGGCGTTAATCTCACCCAGGTCTTCTGCCACCGCGATCGGGTCTTCCTCGATCTCGTAGAGCTTGACCCGTACACCATCCAACTGACACAGCAAGGCCTTGGTCGCCGGATCATCTTCAATAGCGTTTGATGCGATGCTGAGCAACGTGGGGCCGATTGACAGGGTCATGGTGGCATCGACATCCCACATCGACAGGCCATCGAGATCGGCGTAACCGGCGTTGCGGTGCGGAGCGGTCACACCGCAGCCGGTGAGGGCAACCATTACCAATAGCAGTGCTATTTTCAAGGTATGCATGGCCTTAATCCGTGTCGACGTCAACATCGACGTTCATCTGCGCCATCACCTTGCTCACCTGGGCCGGATCGATATTGCCAAGAATGTTCAGAAACACGGCCTCTTCCTGGTTGACCACCATAATGGCCATGCCTTCCATCTTGTCGTCATTCACCCGGGTAAACATCTGCACCTGCTCATCCGCTTCCTGCACCTGCACAATGGGCTGCCAGTTGGCGGCCTGCAGGGTGGTCTTGGCCTGATTCATGCGTTCCAGCGCCGGCGCCAGATTACCGCCCGTGTCGTAGACATTCACGCGGATACCCTCCAGTCCCTGCATAATCGCGGCCGCTTCCGGGTCCTCAGAGGCTGCTGCTGCCGCAGACAGTAACTGCATCAGAGGTCCGCCGATATTGATCATCACCCGGGGTTCACCGTAGATCTCGTTCATGGTGCCGAAGTCCACATAGCCCGGCATGCTTTCATAGTCCTGCGCCAGGGCTGCAACACTGATCAAACAGCTGGTAACAATTGCAATCAAGGTTCTCATAGTTCGTACTCCCGAGTAGTGTCCAGGGGCTTTTCAATCACCTGGATTGTTGTGTCCGTTACCGGCCGGGCCACACCCGAACCGATACTGGCCGCCATCTGACTGGCGACTTGTTCATTGGCTTTCTGCAAATAGGTCAGCGCGATCGCCAGATCCTGCTGGGCCTGGGCAAGTTGCTGTTCCTGCCGCTGAATTTGTTGCTGCTGCGCCATGAGCGCCACAGCCAGGGGCACGGCGATCACGCCAAACGCGAAGGCTGGACGCAACCAGCTGGCACGCCACCAGGGGTGACGCTCGGCATGATCGCGGGGGATCCGCTGCAGCTCGTTCTGCAAGCTGGCCGGCATAGGCTCGGTAGGCAAATCAGCCAGGGCCTGCTGCAGCACCTGCTCCCACTCATCACTGTGCAAGTCTGGTTTTTCCGTCATGGTCGCAACTCCGTCAGTTGTTCCCGCAGTGTTTTTCGCGCCCGGTGCAGGTAGGTCTTTACCTGGGGCAGGCTCAATTCCAACGTGGCCGCCACGTCTTCATAACTGTGCTGCTGCACATCGCGCATGATGACCAGCGAGCGGTAGGGTTCGTCCAGGCCCATTACGGCGGCCTGCAGTACCTGCCCTTCCCTGCTGCGCTGCATACTCGCAAGCGGCTCTTCCCCCCCGGCCAATTCATCCGGCCCAGACTCTGCTCGAGGGCGCTCAAGGCGCAGTCGATCCAGGCAGAGATTGCGCGTTACACGCAGTAACCAGGGTTTCACCCGCGCCTCCGAGAGCGTGTCGCGGTGCTGCCAGAGGCGGATGAATGCATCCTGCACTACGTCCTCTGCCTCGGCCTCGTCCTTGAGTAGAAATCGGGCCATTGACCAGTTCTGCTCCTGGTAGGCGATCGTCCATTGTTGAAATTGTTTGTCCATATTCACGGACTATACGACTGGGGAGAAGAAAAGTTACTTCGCTGGCGCGGGTTGCGACGAACCGCGCGATTCCAGCGATGAATGGTGGGAGATCAGGCGAAACTAAGCGACTTGCCGGATTTTTCGATACGCACCTGACGAATACTGGCGGGGCGGTAGTCGCGCGAGACCACACTGCTCACGCCCATGTAGTCGACCGTGGCGGCCTCGTGCGTCAACACCAGCCGCACATAGCCGTTGGTCTGACCACTGGTCCACAGCACGTCCGGACTGGCGTCTGCCAATACCTGATCGAACGCCGCAGCCTGCTCCGGACCCAGCCCACTGAAAGGCCCGGGAGAGGTAATACCAGAAGTACCAATCTCAACGCCCATCGCCTGGCCGTCGGCGTTAAACAGCTGGTTCTGCCAGAAGGCGTGAGTATCTCCGGTCAACACCAGCAGGTCGTTCGCACCTGCCTGACTGGCCATGCCATACAAGGTTTCACGAGCATAGGGATAACCATCCCAGGCATCGAGGTTGAGCGGCAGGCCCGCTTCACCCAGCGGCCGGAAGCGATGCGCATACTCATAGAGCATGGTGCCGGGCTCGACGCCCATGTCCGCAAGCTGTTGATCGGTAATTATCGGTGCCAGCCAGCGCGCCATGAGAATCTGGTTGCCGAGAATGCGCCAGGACCTGCCCGCCTGAACCGACTCAGCCAATGCCTCGCCGGTGAATGTCTTGCCTGCGTCGGATAACAGCTCCCGCGAAGGGTCCCATAAATCCTCGCGATAAAAACGGCGCACATCATCGGCGGTTTGCAGCTGTTCCAGATGATCTTCGTAGTTGAGCTGTTCGCTGCGGCCCGTCAACCGGGTTTCCAGCGTAATCAGACTGGCCAGATCGCCGTAGCCAAAGTGCCGCCAGTACTCTGCCCGATTTCCGCCGGCGCCAGGTTCGCGGATCGGCATCCATTCATAGTAGGCCTGCAGCGCGATTTGCTTGCGCGCCGTCCAGTCGCCCTCGGTTTCAGGCTGGTGATTTTCCGCTCCATCCATCCATGGGTCATTGGTAATCTCATGGTCATCCCAGATAGCAATCAACGGGTGATTGCTGTGCATAGCCTGCGATTGAGCGTCGGCTTTGTACTGGGCGTGGCGCTGGCGGTAGTCCGCCAAGCTGAGAATCTCCCGCGGCGGCTGGTGGTTGCGATTCAGCGCTGCGCCGCTTTCGCCGCCGTAACCATCGGGACCATATTCGTAAATATAGTCACCCAGGTGCAGAACCAGATCGACCTGTTGATCCAGGGCAATCGCTTCATAGGCATTAAAGTAACCGAAGGGATAGTTGGAACAGGATGCGACAGCCAGGCCAAGGCGCTCCACATGGCCGCTGGGCAGTGTGCGGGTGCGTCCCGGCAGTGAATAGATGTCACCGACATTAAACCGGTAGTAGAAGCGTTCGCCCGCCGACAAACCGTCGGGCACCACTTTCACCGTCCAGTCGCGCGAGGCATCGGTGCTGAAGTCACCCTCGGCTACCACTTGCGCAAAATGGGGATCACTGGCGAGTTGCCAGCGACCTGTCACCGGCCCGGAGGCACCACTCACCCTGGTCCAGAGCACAACACTGCTCTGGTCGGGGTCGCCGCTGGCAACGCCGTGGGAAAACGTGGCCCCACTGATATCGGATGCTCCCGGCCCCGTGGCACAGCCCACCACCGGCAGGACGGCCGTGGCTGACAGGCCCTTAATAATGTTGCGGCGACTGATTCTGCTCATTACCTTCTCCGTGCAATTGAAAAGGCCCTCACGCGGAGGGCCTTACAGAGAGTAATCGCGACCGGGTTGTTGTCAACCCGGAACTGCCGTCAAGATCAGTCAAGCAGCTCTGGTTGCTCCTCGATAATCACATCGTACAGCGGCTGGAAGCTGAACCAGCCTGCGAGCGCCGAGCCCACAGTGTCGCGCGTACCCAGCGCTACATCGTGCTCAATTGGCTTGGGGGTGCCTGCCGCCTCGGCCAGCAGCTGCGCCTGGCAGCTGCGCTCCAGGGTGATGTACCACCAGGCGGCGGCGTCGATGGTTTCGCCCACGGTCAGCAGACCGTGATTTTGCAGAATCGCCGCCTTGCGCCCATCCAGGGCGGCTGCGATACGCTCGCCTTCGCTGTTATCCAGCACTACG
The DNA here is from genome assembly GCF_001635445.1 of Halioglobus sp. HI00S01. NCBI lineage: Bacteria > Pseudomonadati > Pseudomonadota > Gammaproteobacteria > Cellvibrionales > Halieaceae > Halioglobus > Halioglobus sp. HI00S01. The sequence goes on along the minus strand of NZ_LWEE01000265.1, from coordinate 32,054 downwards.
CCGGAGAAATCATCGAACAGCACGTGGTCTTCGTAGAAGGCACAGGCGTCCTGGGTTAGCGGCGCCAGGGTCTTGCCCAATGACGAGAACGCCTTGCCGTACACCGAGTGTGAGTGCGCGGCTGCGGTAATCGAGGGGTCGGACATGTGGATCTGGGAGTGAATGGTAAACGCTGCGCCATTGAGCAGACCTTCACCTTCCACCACTTCACCTTTGTGATTGACCAGCACCAGGTCGGACACCTTCATCTGCTTGAACGATTTGCCCATGGGGTTCACCCAGAAGTGGTCGGTGTGCTCCGGGTCACGCACAGTAATGTGACCCGCCACGCCTTCGTCGAAACCAAACTTGCCGAACAGGCGCAGGGCCGCCGCCAGCTTGTTCTTGCGATCCACACGGATGGCGACGACATCTTCCGGCTGGGCCAGAATATCTTCGGCCTTGTCCATGTTCATCACAATTTCGTTAGCAACGTCGTTCATCTCAATCTCCTTTCACCTTGGTTCGGTTTATACTGCTGCCATGAGCGCAGCGGATTTCAATACTACTCGCAACCAGTGGCTGCATCGCTGGGGCCTGCATGACCTGCCAGCGGATTTACCCTGGCTGGCACGCATGGCCCCGGTTAACTGTGACGCCGGCGAATTCCTGATTCACGCCGGCGATGTCAGCGACACCCTGTACGTCGTTAACACGGGGCTGGTACGCCTTTTCTACACCACGCCGGAAGGGCGAGAGCGCAACAAATCCTTTATTCGCGCGGGCCAGATCGCCGGCCCCGTGAGTGCCGCCATTTCCGGCGGTGCCGCACCCTTCTCCATCGAGTGTCTGGAGCCTGTCGAGGCGATCAGCTTTCATCTCAATGACCTGCTGGATGCCGCTGATCAGAATCTGCAGATCGCCCGCCTGTACCGGGTGTTTCTCACCGAGGCTTTTTTGCGCAATCAGCAGCGTGAGGCGGTCCTGCTGACCTGTAACGCTGAAGAACGCTACCAATGGCTACTCGCCAATGAACCGGATCTCAGCGACCGAGTCACCCAGGGCCATATTGCCTCATACCTCGGTATCGATGCGGTCTCACTCTCCAGAATCAAACGCAAGCTTAGGGACGCGACCCCTGAGCATCATTAACATATGTTAAAAGGCACACCATGAGCGACCTACAGCCGGGTATCTACCAGCACTTCAAAGGCAACGAGTACGAACTCATCGGCCTGGCCACACACTCCGAAACCGAGGAGACACTGGTAGTTTACCGCCCCCAATACGGTGAACGCGCCCTGTGGGTGAGGCCACTGGCCATGTGGCAGGAAACCGTCGAACGCGACGGCGAGGTCAAACCCCGCTTCAGCTATCTCCGGCCCGCCTGAATACTGCCTTCCCCATCCCCGCGCCTTTCCCGCCATCGGCGGGTGTGACACTATTGCGGTTTTTCAGGCACAGGTAATCAGGCCCACTATGCAAGCACTGTTGGAACGGCTGTTCAAACTGGAGCACCACCAGACCCGCGTAAGCACGGAGCTGGTCGCAGGCCTCACCACGTTCATTACCATGGCCTACATCATCTTTGTGAACCCACAGATGATGGCTTCAGCCGGCATGGATCATGGCGCCAGCTTTGCCGCCACCTGTCTGGCGGCCGCCCTGGCCTGTATCTTCATGGGCCTCTACGCCAACTGGCCCGTCGGCCTGGCACCGGGCATGGGCCTGAACGCCTTCTTCACCTACACAGTGGTCGGCGAGATGGGCTACAGCTGGCAGGTGGCTCTGGGGGCGGTATTTATCGCTGGCATCCTGTTTGTCATCATGAGTGTCACCCCGCTGCGCGCCTGGATGCTCAACAGTATTCCCAAGGATTTGCGCGTGGCCATGGCCGCAGGTGTCGGCCTGTTTATCGGCTTTATCGGCCTCAAGAGCGCCGGACTGATCATCGACAACCCGGCCACCCTGATTTCCCTGGGCGACCTGACCCAACCAGAACCCCTGCTCGGCGCCCTTGGCTTCCTGCTCATCGCAGGACTCTCGGTCCGCCAGGTACCTGGCTCCATCATGCTGGGCGTGCTGCTCATTACCGTCATTGGGCTAGTGGCCGGCCTGGTGGAATACCAGGGCATTGTGTCGCCCCCCCCGAGCATAGCCCCCACCTTCATGCAGCTGGACATCGCCGGCGCCCTGGAAGTGGGCATGGTCAGCGTAGTGATTGCGATTCTGTTCGTGAACCTGTTCGACACCGCAGGCACGCTGCTGGGTGTAGCCACCCGCGCCCACTTGGTCAATGAAGAAGGTGAAATCCAGAACATGAACAAGGCCCTGCAGGCGGACTCTTCCTCGAGTGTTGTCGGCGCATTGTTCGGCTGTGCCCCGGTAACAAGCTACGTGGAAAGTGCCGCGGGTGTCGCCGCCGGCGGACGCACTGGCCTCACCGCGGTCGTGGTAGGCCTGCTGTTCCTGCTGGCAATGTTCTTCGCCCCACTGGCGGGNATGGNGCCGGCCTATGCGACTGCTGGCGCGCTAGTGTATGTGGCACTGCTGATGATGTCGGGCATGGAACAACTGGACTACTCCGACGCCACTGAGCTCACCCCCGCCCTGCTCACCATCATCATGATTCCGCTGTCGTTCTCGATTGCCAATGGTATTGCGGTGGGCTTTATCAGCTACACCGTCATCAAGGTATTTGCTGGCCGGGCCAATGATGTCTCATTTGGAGCCTGGTTCCTTACCACCATATTTGTTGCGAAGTTTGCGTTCTTTTAGGCCGGCAGATTATTCAAACTGGCTTGACATCAGCCGTCGTTGAGAGCGGTAGTGTTGTGCGGTTCTTGACCCGTCGGCATAGAGCTCCAATTCACCTTCTGAAACCGCTGCAAGGCCATCCATGGCGCCCGACAATTTCAGAAGCGGAATTGGAGCTCTACACCTCTGTCAGTGATCAAATAAATCTAACCTTCAACTCAGCCCACCTATCGAAGGGAGCTATCTGCGACTGCAATTAAGCTCACCCGCTGCCTCGATTAATGCTGTCGGTGTAACTTTCGAAATCTAATCATCGCTACCCCGAGACTACCTGCGGGACTAGGCATGGGGACAGGGCGGGGTTTTCGAAATCGTCGGGAGGCATGGATGCCGCACGCCGAAACGCTCATGGATGACTAGCAGTGGTTTCGAAAACTCCGTCCTGTTCCTATGCCGATGAGTAAAGATCCCCACAAACTGCCAGACAAAAAAAAGCGCCCCGAAGGACGCTTCCTCTCAGATGACCTCAGCCCAACTTAAAAGTCGAGGCCAAAGCGCACCATATACTGGCGCGGAGCGATCAGCTCGTCACCAGTGGCGCCCACACCGAATACGTCGGTGAAGCGGGCGTTGATGCCGTCTTCGTCGGTGAGGTTCTTGCCGATCAGTTCGACGCGCCAGTCGCCATCAGCAGGATGGAAGCCCAGGATCAGGTCGATCACGTCGTAGCTGTCGACAGAGTCAGTGACATCGTTGTTGAAGATACGGTGCTTGAAGTCACCGCGGTAGGTGTACTGCAGTACGCTGCGCAGGTCACCCCAGCTACCCAGAGTAGCGTCATGGCTCAGGGCCAGGTTACCGGTAAAACCGGGCGTCTTGGCCAGTTCGTTGCCTTTGACGTTGGCGATCTCGGCCGCACGGGCGATCTGGATCTCGGGGCTGAACAGGTCAAAGCCCTGGCCCAGCAATGCGTTGGTGGCCGCGTCGGAAGCGACGTTGTCGAGGGCGTCGTGGTCGGCGGTGATTTCTGTTTCCAGCCAGGCCATGCGCGCGTCCAGCACCAGCGAGTCGGTCAGGAAGGCGGCGAATTCGAGTTCGGCGCCGTAGATTTCAGACTCGGGAATGTTGCCTACACCGCCCTGGAAAACTTCCGGGTCAGTGGCCTGGTACTGCAGACCCTCGTAGTCGTAGTAGAACGCGGCACCGTTGAGGCGAACGCGGCCGTCAGCGAGGTCAGTTTTCAGGCCAACTTCAAAGGCGTCGACCACTTCTTCGTTGTAAGTGGGCAGTACCACGATCGGGGCGATTTCATCTTCGCGACCGTAGGTCAGGTTGGAACCGCCGGGCTTGAAGCCACGGGTGTAAGAGACGTAACCCATGGTGGCGTCACCGAAATCGTGCTCCAGTACGACACGGCCAGTGACCTTGTCGGATTCCACTTCGAGAATGTCGGTGCCGTCGCGACCATAGAAGTTGGTGACTTCAGAATACACCTCGTCTTCGGTGTAACGCAGGCCGAACACACCGCGCCAGGTATCGTTGAAGTGCCAGGTGCCCTGACCGTAAACGGACACGGAATCACGCTCGGGCTTGGAGTCGGAGATGAAGCCGAAGTCGCCGTCGAAATTGTATACATCTTCCACAGTGAAGGGATCGAAGGTGCCGTCAAAGCCGAAGTCCAGACGCTCCAGGATGCTGATATCTACCTCGGTGTCGAGGTAGAACACACCCGCTACCCAGTCCAGCTTGCCGAACAGTGGGTCGCCGGAAATCAGGTTGATCTCCTGGGTAAAGGTGGTCTGCTCGTTGGTCTCGGCATCGTAGAAGCTGGGCAGCAGCGCGAAGGGCGGCAGACTGTCCAGATCGTGGCGGTCGTTGTCGCGACGGATCAGGATGTCATCGTCCTGGTAGCTGGTCAGCGACTTCACGGTAAAGGCATCCAGATCCCACTCCAGCACAGCGCTGTACAGTTCAGAGGTCAGCTGGTACTCGGCGAGAGAATCCTGGCGGAGTTTACGGGGGTCGCGGGTTTCATCCAGCAGACCCTTCTGCGCGGCGCCGTTCACATCTTCATCGAAGTACTGCGCAGTCAGGTGGGCGCGGAATGTCGCTGAAGGTTCGATCAGCAGGCGTACGCGGCCGGAGATGCTGTCGCGGTCATCCAGGTCTTGATTGAGAACCACGTTCTCGGAGAATCCATCGTGCTTATTGGTTGAGACACTGGCACGCAGGGCCACTTTATCACCCATGGGCACATTAATCGCGCCACGGGCCTGAACAAGGTCGTAGTTACCAAGGGTCAGGTCGGCAGTACCGTACACCTCATCGAGGGTGGGCGCCTGGGTGATCACGTTGATCGCGCCACCGGTAGAGTTCTGGCCAAACAGGGTGCCTTGGGGGCCACGCAGCACTTCGATACGCTCCAGGTCAAGGAAATCGGTCTGCAAGGCGTAGGGCGATGCCACGTAAATGCCATCCAGGTGGTAGGACACAGAAGGGTTGGCAATGGCGTTCTGGTTGGCCTCGTTGCCGACACCGCGGATGGTGATAACGGTTTTAAAGCCTTCGTTTTTGGCGATGTTGACGCCGGGTGCAACGGCACTGAGATCTACGAATGACGTGATCTGGCGCTCATCGAGATCCTGACCAGAGAGTGCGGTAACGGCCTGGGACAGGTCCTGCAGGCTCTCGGTGCGTTTCTCGGCGGTGACCACGACCTCTTCAAAGACCGGGCGAGCATCCTGCGCTGAGGCGGAAAAGGGAATAGCGGTGCTGACTGCGACGGCAATAGCCCGCAGCCCGAAACGGGGCTCAAACATGTACGAATCCTCTGTAGACAAGTGTGCTTTACAGGAGTCTGTGCCCCTTTCGATTTACGGTTGGTACCGAAGGCGCCGAAATTTAGCATTTGCCAGCCAAAATGCAACATCGAATCCGGTGGCAAAATACCAGCGCTACGCCTGTTCAGCGACATCCTGGCGCGCTCCCAGAATACTGGTGAACAACTCGGTTTTCTGACTCTGCCAGGCCCACACCGCAATGGGTGCCACGGTGGGCACAATCAGCACATTCAATTGGTAGAGAAGGCCAATCACATTGCCGTTGGGGATGAATACCCCAGGGTGCTCCATAAATAGCGCGCCGAGGTTAACCATCAGGTCCTTCATACACAGGCTCACCAGCCCGAATAAAATGAAGGGATAGAGAATGAGCACGCCGGCCAGGAAGCTGGTGAGGTATTCATCTTTCTGGGTAGCGAAATGCAGCGTGGCGTAGAACGGCAAGGAGTAAGACAGAATGGCCGGATTAATTTGGAAACCGAACTGATATTCGGACTGCTCAGCTGGCACCGGCCGGCCACCGGCCTCGCCAAACTGGGTCAGCAGATACACATCGGAATTCTGGAAAATAATGGAGTCAACCGCGTAGGGGAACCAGTTCCCGAGAATAATATTGCTCAGGCCGACCACAGGCATGGCGACCATATCCGCCGCCACCGTCCACAGCGCAAAGCAGGGGATGATGAGCGCAAATACAAACAGCAGGAACTGCCGCAGATGGCGGTTCTCAGGCAGCGGCGACATTGGCCTCTTCCTCGCGATTGGACAAATAGCGGAGGTAGAAGATGAATACCACCAGCACATCGAGCATGATGAGGGCCGGCCACAGGTAGAGGTGCACCCAGCCGAAAATGTCGAGATCCCAGTCACCGAGGTAGAACAGGCTGATAATCCGGGCAATATTCATCACCTGAACGGCCACAAATCCCAGCAGAATCGCCGCTAAGCGCTGTTTCCAGGTGGCAGGGAACGCCAGCACCGCGGCAATCAGGACAATAGTGGCTTCTACCCCGTTACAGCCAGCCTCGATTGACACTGCAAAGCCAGTGTCCTGAAACTGGAGGATTTTGCCATAGGCGATGACGTTTTCATCAAACGGTGAAATCAACGCCGCACTGAGCTTGGCCAGGCCCGTGGTAAAGGGCACGATGACATGCTCCTGCACAGGATTGAGCATTTCCACGGTAAACAGGGTTACGAGCACCACCCCGAAAACGACGATAAACCGGTTCACTTCACACCTACTAACGACAAAACTAAGGCCGATGGTAGCACAGCTGGGGTCAGAGCATGATCTCAGGCTGCGGGTGGAAAAAGGCTTCGATCATATGCCGCTGATCCAGGGCGTCCCGATAACCAAACTCAATCAGGTCCCGACAGAAAGCCCCCTCGAACAACAGGTAACTGGCGAGGCTGGTGCCGCCGCCTTTGGGTGTGGCTCCGGTCACATTCAACAGCGTACGCATGGCCGATGGCAGGCGATGCAGGTGATCCGAGGCCACCTGGTCGATCTCAATCGACGGGTTAATGCAGAGAAAGTCCACCAACCGGGATTCACCGGTTTCCGCGCTGGGGTCGGCATTCTGCACAATGCCCACCAGTTCATTGATGCGCTGCAGGTTCTCCATGTCGCTTTCCAGAGCATCAATAAAGGCGCTGTTGAATACGTGGCCAATCATCTTAGCCAACGAAGGCGAATGGGGTTCACGCACGTCGGCCGGCTCATGGCTGGGATTACCACTCACCCCCACCACCATAATCCGCTGGGCACCCAGGTGCAGCGCCGGGCTGATGGGTGACACCTGCCTCAGGGCACCATCGCCGTAATAGGCACCGTCCACCTGCGTGGCCGGGAGGATGGCCGGAATCGCCGACGACGCCAGCAGGTGCTCAACACCCAGTGTTGCCGGCACTCCGCGACGCCGGGAGCGGCGCCAGGGCAATAGAACACTGCCATCCAGGTCGCTCTGGTAAAACGTCACCGATTCGCCGGTGTGATAGCTGGAGGCGGTAACACCAATGGCATCGAGCTGNCCACCTCGCAGGCGCTTCTCCAGTTTGTCAAAGTCAATCGACGATGCCAGTAACTCCGCCAGTGGCGCGGTATCGAGCAGTGCCAGAGGTTTGCGGATCCCGGTGCCCCGGTGAAAGAGGGAGCCCAGCAGGCGAAGTACGCTACCCGCCAGGTCCAGATAGCCGGAACGGTACACCTGATCGACACTCAGGTTGCTCCAGATCTCCTCCACCTTCTTGACTGCGAGGCGGAAGTTACTGGCGGACGCCCCAAGCGCGACGGCATTGAGCGCGCCCGCGGAGGTGCCGGTAATAATGGAAAAAGGGTTGTGAGCTTGTTTTTCAAGGACCTCGGACGCTGCCCGCAATACACCCACCTGATAGGCTGCCCGGGCGCCGCCGCCAGTGAGTACAAGGGCGGTGCGGTCCTGGGCGGGCAAGTGATCGGCAGTCATGCCCTACGTTTTACTGGAAGTTGGTGTCGAAGACCAGTACCTGGATGCGTGAACTGGCCATTAGCGATAGCATAGTCGTTTTGGTCCTCCGGAAATCCCGTTCGCATGAAACGCCAACTATACAAACCACTGGGCTTTCTTTTTCTTGGCCTAGCGCTGGCCGGCATTGTGCTGCCGGTGCTGCCCAGTACCCCCTTTGTTTTGCTCGCCGCGTGGTTCTTCGCCCGCTCCTCGGAAAAATGGCACCAGCGATTACTGGCCAGTGAGTTGTTCGGCCCGATGATCAGAAACTGGGAAGAGCAGCGCTGTATTTCGCAGCGCTCTAAAGCTATAGCCATTCTCTCCATGCTGTCCGCAGGCGGGGCGTCGATCGCCTTTGCCATGGAGAGCACCACCCTGAGAGCCGGCACTGCCTTGCTGATGGCCATTGGTGCCACCGTTGTGCTCAGCCTGCGCACCTGCCCTAACTGCGATCGCATTACAAAGGAAGCGTAACCTCCACTACTTCCGGGTCTTCGGGGCTGCGCAGGGCGCGAAAGCCCAGCCGCTTGCACATGCGCAACATGCGGGCATTCTGGGCCAGCACTTCGCCTATCATGGTTTCCAGGCCCCGTTCTCTGGCGATATCGATTAACCGCTCCATCAAACGCGGGCCCAGGCCATGTGACTGCCACTCATCGGCGATCGCCAGGGCGAACTCACAGGAATTTGCATCAGGGTTGGTGACGTATCGCACCACGCCGATAAAGGTGTCTTCGCCCGCGCTGTTCTGCTGGATCGCAACCAGCGCCATCTCCCGGTCGTAATCAATCTGGGTAAAGCGGGCAAGCATGCTGGGCGTGAGCCGATCCAGGCCATGCATGAAGCGGAAGTACTTACTCTCCGCGGATAGATTGGCGACAAAATTTTCCTCACTGCGGCCGTCCTCGGGACGAATCGGGCGCATCAGAATCTCCGCGCCATCGGTCAGCTGCAAGCGACTTTGCATATCGGCAGGGTACGGGTGGATCGCCATGTGGCCGTAGTGATCCGTGGCCAGACTGTCCGCCGCGACATGAATATTCGCCTCTATCGCAACCGCGCTGGCCTCATCGACCAGCAGTGGGTTGATTTCAAATCGGCTTATCACAGGCAGTTCACAGGCCATTTCCGACACCCGCTGCAAGACCTCCGAGAGTGCAGCCATATTAACCGCCGGCATTTTCCGAAATTGACGCAGGTAGTGCGACACAGCAGTGCGATCAACGAGTTCTCGCGCCAGGAAGTCATTCAGCGGCGGCAGCGCGACCTGGGTCTGCCCGGCCAGCGCCTCGGCGGCCGTGCCAGCCGGCCCCATATGGATAACCGGCCCGAAGACCGGGTCCCGGGAGATACCAACCAACAATTCCCGGGCATGGGGCCGATCCACCATCGGCTCAATACTAACCCCACACAGCTGGGCATCACCCTCGCGATCCGCCACATCGCGCATGAGTTCTTCGTACGCTGCCGCCACGGCCCGTGATTCACTGATATTCAGCCGCACGCCGCCCACTTCAGACTTATGCTCAATGTCCGGGGAGACAATTTTCATCGCAATGGGAAAGCCGATGTTCTCCGCGGCAATGAGTGCCTCGGCAGCGCTGGCGGCCACCATGCTCGGCAACACCGGAATATGGAACGCCCGCAATACAGCACGCGACTCGGCCATCGTCAGCGTACTCCGCCCCTCGCTCAGGGCGTGGTCAATCATTGTCTTGGCGCCATGCACGTCCGGGTCGGGGTGTTCCGATAAGGGTTCAGGCACCTGCAATAGCGCGCTTTGATTGCGCCGGTAGCGCGCGAGATAGTTGAAGGCATCCACACCGGCTTCCGGGGACATAAATTGTGGGATACCCGCTGCGGTCAGTTTCTTGCGCCCCTCGTCCACCAGCTTGCTCCCCATCCAGGATGCCAGCACGGGCTTGCGGGCCTTGGTGCTGGCTGCAATCACGCCGTCTGCACAGGCCGAGGCATCGGTAAAGCCCTGCGGAGTCAGTAGCGCCAGTACCCCGTCCACACCGGGATCATCGAGCAGTGCCGCAACCACCTTTTGATAACGCTCGGCATCGGCATTACCAAGAATGTCTACCGGGTGGGAACAGGTCCAGTAGTCGGGAAGAGCATCGCTTAATCGCTCCATGGTGTCATCGGACAACTGAGCCAGCGCCAGATCGGCATCACCGGCCCAATCCGCCGCCATAACCCCGGGTGCTCCGCCGTTGGTCACCACCCCGAGACGACCTTCTTTTACCCTTGCCCCCGAGGCCAGAATCGTGGCGGCGGCAAAGAGCTGATGAACAATAGTGACACGCACCGCGCCAGCGCGGCGTATGGCCGCATCAAACACCTCGTCGCGCCCCAGGGGAGTCTGCATCTGGCTGGCCGCCGCCCGGGCACCGGCATCGTTGCGACCCGACTTGATGACCACAACCGGTTTCAGTCGCGCCGCTGCGCGCAGGCCACTGAGGAACAGCCGGGCATTGGTAATGCGTTCCACGTAGAGAAGAATGCTGCTGGTATGGGGGTCCTGTGCGAGATAATCGAGGACATCGCCGAGTTTGACGTCTGACGTGGCCCCCAATGATGCGACCGCAGAAAAACCAAAACCGGCGTCATCCGCCCAGTCGAGAATGGCCGAGCAAAACGCGCCAGACTGGGTGACCAGCGCCACCTTGCCCTCGCGAATCGGACTGCGAGCCGAGGTGGCATTAAAATGGTTACGCGGCCTTGCAATGCCCAGGCAACGCGGCCCCACCAGGGCGATGTGGTAGCGGCGGGCAATTTCGACCAGTTCGTTCTGGAATGCCAGGCCGCACTCCTGCATCTCGCTGAAGCCACCGGAGAGGATCACCACCGCTTTGACCCCGATCTCGCCACAGGCATGCATAATGTCGGCTTGATGCTCTGTCCCCGCTGCCACAATAGCCAATGCCACCGGGCCGTCCAGATCCGCTAGGGCAGCTCTGGGTTTGTACCCGGCCAGTTTGTGCTTACCCGCAGTCACCAGGTGAATAGCACCGGCAAACGCCCCACTGCGAAGATTGGTCAGTACTTGTTCGCCGATGGTGGCATACGCTTCATCGCACACCACAGCCACTGCATCGGGACTGAAGAGGCTTTCCAGATAATGTTTTCGCATTGTGACCGTCAGCCAGTGCCCCTGCGCCGCCCCCGAGGAATGATCCGGAACAAAGTATAGGCACAAATCTGTCCTGCTTCTTGCCTGCAACACGGCCAGGGTGCAAGATCACCCTGAGCATGGAGCGCGTCATGAACATTGCCTACATCAGCCACCCCACCTGCGAATTGCACGACATGGGAAGCTACCACCCGGAGCAGCCCGCCAGGTTGAGCGCCATCAACGACCGACTGATAGCCAGCGGTCTGGATATGGCGCTGCAACGCTATGACGCCTCGGCCGCGCAACGCGACCAGTTGCTGTATGCCCACAGCAGCCGCCATGTAGATCATTTGTTCGCTCAATCGCCGGAAATCGGCTCGGTGTCGGTCGATCCCGATACCACCATGAACCCTTACTCCCTGCAGGCAGCGCTGCTTGCCGCGGGCGCTGTTATTCAGGGAGTGGATCTGGTGATGGGCGAGAAGACCCGTCAGGTTTTCTGCGGCGTGCGCCCGCCCGGGCACCACGCGGAACGCGACAAAGCCATGGGGTTCTGTCTGTTTAACAACATCGCTGTGGGCGCCTACCACGCCCTCGAACACCACGGCCTGGAGCGCGTGGCCATCGTCGATTTTGATGTTCATCACGGCAACGGCACAGAAGACATCGTGGCTGGCGACGAGCGGATTCTTTTTTGCTCAACGTTCCAACACCCCTTTTACCCGCACAGCGGCGAAGCTTGCGAAGCGGCGAATGTGGTCAATTCGCCGCTGCCCGCAGGCAGTGACGGCGAGGCTTTCCGCGCCGCCGTAAACACCCACTGGCTGCCGGCACTGGAGGCCTTTGCCCCCCAATTGATATTCATCTCTGCCGGTTTCGACGCCCATCAGGCAGACCCCCTGGCAGACTTCCGACTGGTCGATGAGGATTTTGCCTGGGTCACCCGGCAGCTGTGCCAACAGGCGTTGGCCAGCGCTGATGGCCGGATCGTTTCTTCGCTCGAGGGCGGCTACGACCTGCATGCGCTGGCGCGCAGCGTGGAAGCACACCTTAAAGCCCTGTTGGGCGACAACTAACCCAAACTGCCGCTGTGCACCCTCTGCCAGGCCCAGCCGTCCTTGCTGGCGGCTTTGCGATGGTGTGCTCGCCCTCCTTTTCTCCGCTCACGATTTGTTCAGGTATAAAAGCTCATACGCACCAGTAAATGAACGATCTGTCACTTGCGGCAAAAGTAGACATATGTATACTTTTGCTATCGCATAATAATCCCGGAGACGACTATGTCGGAGGCTGCAACCGCCCTGCCCCCCGTGGCAGAAATTTTTAACCCCCATTCGCCGGAGTACATGAATGACCCCGTGTCGCAGTGCCTGGCCCTGGCCGAGCGCGGCCCCATCGTCTGGTACGAGCCCTGGCAGGCCTGGATTGTCACGCGCATGGAAGACATCATGGCCTGCTGGAAAACGGAGCCATTGTCGTCCGATTTCTATGACTGGGAATTCGCTCCCGAGCGCCCCAGTGAAGACAAGTGGAGCAACTTTGAGCGCGCCATGATTGGCCACAGCCTGCTGGCAGACCACGGACATCATCGCCTGGTGCGCAAAGTCGTCTCCCCGGCGTTCTCACGCAACGTGGTCGACAAGATCCAGGAAAAGATCAAGCCGGACGTGGAGAAACTGTTCGACGAGCTGGGATCACCCGAGACTTTCGATTACATCGAAGATATCGCCCAGCACATTCCCTTTATCTCCATTACCCGGATGGTCGGCATCCCCGAGAAGTATTGGCCGGAAATACGCAAAGTGATCCTGACCTTTACCGAGACCTGGAACCCCACCATCTCCGATGAGCAGCGCGAGGCCGCGCGCCAGGACTGCAACAAAGCCATCGATATCATTCTCAAGGTGATCGCCGAACGTCGGGCCCAGCCTGAGCAGGATGATTTTCTGTCCACACTGTTGAAAATCGAAGAAGAGAACGAGAATTTCAAGGAGTGGGACATCGTAACACTGGTACTGGCACTGATCGGTGCCGGCGCCGATACCACCCTGGTGGCCCAGCAGTGGTCGGTGTATTCACTGCTCAAGCACAAGGATCAGGTAGCAGCGGCACTGGAATCTCCAGATGCATTTTCCAACGCCTTCTCCGAGATCAGCCGCTGGGGCGTCGCGTCCAAAATGGGCTTTGCACGCTATGCGCCGAATGATATGGAGTTTATGGGCGAGCAGTTGCGCAAAGGCGTCATGGTGCTGATGATGCCGCACCTGAAAGACTACAACCCTGCCTACTATGACTCACCGGAAACATTCGACGTGAAGCGGGAATTTAATCCCGACGCCATGTTCGGTTATGGGCCGAGGTTCTGCATTGGCGCGGCACTGGCCAAGCGCCAGCTGTACCTGACCATGTGTGAACTGTTTACGCGCTTCCCTGATGTGGAACTGGCTGAAGAGCCGGAACGCGACGCGGACGACCACAACGCCATTGTGTTCAAGCGCCTGATGCTGCGCACTAACGCCTAGCGCGACCTCCCCGCCTCCAGCCCCTGGCGATAGTCGCCAGGGGTAACACCCTGCCATTTGCGAAAAGCGCGATAAAATGCGCTGGGTTCGGCAAAACCAAGCTGCCCTGCTACCGTCGCCAGTGATATCTCACGATTGCCCAGTAACTCCAATGCCAGTTGATGGCGCGTCTGGTCGAGCAATCGTTGATAGCTGGTCCCCTCCTCCTGCAACCGTCGCTGTAAGGTGCGTTCACTCATGCCTATCTGGGAAGCAATCGCCTGCTTCGCAGGCAGGGTCTGGGTGAGTTGTGACGCCATTAAACCGGCCACCCGGGCAGCCACGCCTGGCTCCAGCGCCAGCGTCGCGAGTACGCGGTCAGCGCGCTCCGTCAGCAAGGCCAACAGCTCCGCACTGGCGTGAGGAATTGGTAGGGCCAGCACCTCAGGTGAGAACACCAACCGATTGGCGCTGCTACCACCGGCCACAGGGCAGTGAAAATATTCACTGAATGTTGCAGGTTGATCACCCGGCACTACGCACAACTGCAATTGTTGCGGCACATAGGCATCACCAGCCAACCAGCGACCGAGCGCCACAATCGATGCAAACATTGCCACAACACGATGGGCTGTTACCGCATCGTCCCGGTTGACGGCCTGGTATTCCAGCGCGGGATAGCCATCGCACTCGCTGCGCACAAAGCTGCCGCCCTGCCCGGCGAGAAACTGGTACTCAACGATCACATCGAGGCAGGCATCAATGGTGTCGCAATTCATGACCATATACCCCACCAGGCCAAAACTGGCGGGCTGAATCGCTCGGGCAAACTGCAGACCAAATTCCGGCGAACCACAGCGTTGCACCGCTTGCTGCCACAGCGCCTGCTGCTGATCAAAACTGATGCGGTTCTCGGGGCGCTCAAGCAGCCGAGCATCAATGCCCAACTCGCCCAGCAGGGCCTCAGGCTCGGCCTCACCCGCCAGACGCATGGCATCCAGCAGCGCCAGGGTCAGGCTGACACTCACCTCGCGCTCATTGTCAGGCAACATGGCCCAATCCCTTCATTTCATTCCCCTTATTACAGCCACCAAGAATACCAGTCAACGCCCTCATCGGCAGCCGTTGGCGCGCATTGCCATAGGCCCTGGCGCCTGCGGGCAATGGCAATTCAGCTGTGCTCTGCCACAATAAAGGTTCTATCTGGAAGGACTACTCGATGCGCTCCCTATTGCCTATCGCCCTGCTGCTGTGCTCGGCCGCCGCTCACGCGGATTCACTGCTCGTCACCGACGCCCAGGGCCTGCCTCTCGCCCAGGCAATGGTCACCCGCACCCCGCTGGAAGTGCCCGCCGCGGACCTCAGCGATGATGGCTACACACCCGACGGCACAAGCAACACAGCCGCGGTTACCGTCACCCGATTTAGCGATGCTGAAGGCCAGGTCGATATTTTCCAGGACGGTAAATTCAGCTATCGCGTGCGGGCCCAGGGTTATCGCGANGCCTACCTGGACGCACCAACCGCCACAGTGGCACTGGCGCCCATGAGCGACGAAGAGCACTATGCCAGTTACCCGTCGAATGTATGGTTGTCACAGCTGACCTTCGGCGGCGATCAGGAACTCAAGCAGGTGTTTCAGCTCAACTGTGCCTTCTGTCACCAGCAGGCCTCACCTTTTATGCGCAATGAGCGCACCGTGGAACAGTGGCTCAGCGTAATCCAGCGCATGAATACCTATGGTGCCCGTCTGCCCACCGATGACCAGCTGCCCATTGCCGAAATGATGCAGTCTGAATACCGCGAACTGCGTGAAAACCCGGACCAGGTGCCCCTGCCGCGCCGCTGGGAGAGCCACCTGGCAGACATAGAGATGACCGAGTGGCCCATCGGTGATGGCTTCTCCCAGATGCATGATTTTCTGCTTCACCCCAATGGCTATGTCTACGTGGGCGACAACCTGTTCGACCGGATTTACGAGATCGACACCGACACCGGTGAATACACCGTATACAAAGTGCCTCACTACGAAGACGCCCGCCTCGGCGGCATTCTGGGCAACCGCTTCGAAGTGTTCCCGAAAATGCACAACTATATGGGGGTCCACTCGTTCGCTGTATCACCCTCGGACGGCAATATCTTTATCACGCCCTCCATGCAGCAGGCGCTGCTGGAGTTTGATGTCACCAAAAAGGAATTCATCATTCACGGCATGCCAGGCGGCCTGTATCCCCACACTATTCGCACCGATGCCAATGACGATGTGTGGTTTACCCTGGCACTATCCTCCCAGGTCGCAAAGTTTGATCGCGACACCCGCGAGTTCACGCTTTACGACCTCCCCGCTCGCAGTGTGAAGGAATGGCTGATGTTCAAGGCATTGCCGTTACTGTTCAGCATTGACCCGGAAGATCGCCCCCTGCCCTCACCCGACCGTGAGTCCACAGGACTGCCCATGCCCTATGGGATTGATGTCGCTCCGGACGGTGGTATCTGGGTTGCGCGGCTGTACGCGAATGATCTCGCCCACATTGACCCAGACAGCGGCGAAGTCACGATGATTGATTTCCCCTACGAGGGACCGCGCAGACTGCGGGCCGACGCCGAGGGCAATCTGTGGATTGTGGCGTTCCAGAATTCATTGCTCGTGAAGTACGACCCGCGCAAGCAGGAATTCACCGACTACGAGCTTCCGGTTGTCAACGAACTCCCCTATGCGCTTAACGTCGATCGCAAACGCGGCGTCGTATGGGTTAACGGCAACCAGTCTGACACCATTCTCGGTTTCCATATCGCCAGCGAAAGCTGGAAGGTCTATCCCATGCCGCGCCAGCGCTTCTTTACGCGCGATATTGAAGTGTCTGAAGAAGACGGGGCGATTTACACCAGCAATTCCCACTTCCCCACCTGGCAGACAGAAGGTGCCGTGCCTACCCTGCTGCGCATCACACCGCTGGCAGACTAATGCGCCGCACCGGTCTCGCGACAGCCCTGGTGTGCGCCGCCTTCGCGGCGCAGGCCGACGAGTGGCGCCACTATGGAGGCGACCCGGGCGGACAGCACTTTTCGACCGCCGACCAGATCACTCGCGAGAACGTCGCCGATCTGGACGTGGCGTGGATGTTCCGCAGCGGCGACCAACAGCGCCGCGCGGCGCTCATGCCCCAGACCTCCGCTCAGTCCACACCCCTGTTGCTGCCTGCGGCTGCTGGTGAATCCCTGGTGTACTGCACCCAGTTCAATGAAATCATTGCCCTGGACCCAGGCACGGGCGAACCTCGCTGGCGCTTTGACCCGGGCATCGATGCCAGCGGAGAGCGGCCCTTCCGCTGCCGCGGCGTTGCGTACTACGAAGAGCCGCGCCTCACAGAGCAGCAAACCTGTCGCCATCGCCTGTTTACCAATACGCACGATCGGCGCCTGATCGCGGTCGATGCTCTAACGGGCAAACGCTGTACAGACTTCGGCAACAACGGCGAAGTGACTCAGTTTGGCCGCGAGCGCGGCGCCGACCAGGTCAGCAATTCTTCGGCGCCGGTCGTTGCGGCGGGCGTTGTCGTCAGTGGATCAACCGTTATCGATTTCCACTACGCCGAATCGCCCCGGGGGAAGGTCCAGGCCTTTGACAGCCTCACCGGCGAGCGCCTGTGGGGGTTTGACCCACTCGAAGGCCACAGTGGCAGCGGCAGTGCCAATGTCTGGGCCCCCATGTCGATCGATGCATCCCTGGGCCTGGTATATCTGCCCACCAGCGCCCCCTCGCCGGACTACTACGGCGGCAACCGGCCCGGCGACAATCGCTACGCCAACAGTATTGTCGCGCTAGATATCGCCACCGGTGAGGTGCGATGGCATTTCCAGCATGTGCGTCACGATTTATGGGACTACGACACCCCGGCCCAGCCCATTCTCTTCGAGTGGCAAAAGCACGGCGAACAGATTCCGGCGCTTGCCCAGCCCACCAAACAGGGCTTCATATTCGTACTCGATCGCCGCACCGGCAAAAGCCTCTGGGAAATCACCGAACAGCCGGTACCGCCTTCGCAAATACCCGGCGAACACACCGCACCCACCCAGCCGAAACCCATTGCCCCGCCACCCCTGCTGGACCCGTTCCTTATGCCCGAACAGGCCTGGGGTCTGACCCCCTGGGACAAGGCAGACTGCGCCCGGCAATTGTCGGCACTGGATAACCTGGGTTTGTTCACGCCACTCAGTGAGAAATTGACCCTCATGCTCCCGGGCAGCCTCGGCGGCGCCAATTGGGGCGGCGGCGCCATTTTGCAAGACAGCGGTATTTTGCTGGTCAACGTCAACACCACACCGTTTAGCGGCCGCCTGGTCCCCCGCGCAGAAGCGAGGGGCGAGTCCACCAGTGACCATCCTGCCGCTGGTGTACGCATGCGCGTCCCTATGCGTGGCACACCCTACGATGTGGAAGTAGGCGCACTGGTATCGCCGCTGGGCATTCCTTGCAGCCCGCCACCGTGGGGCAAGCTGGTGGCCGTAGACCTCGTTGCCGGCAAGACCTTGTGGGAGAAACCGCTGGGCTCTGTACACGATATGGCGCCTTTCCCAGTGCCCTTTCACCTGGACTGGGGCACACCCAACCTGGGCGGCGGCATTGCCACCGCCGGGGGCTTGTTTTTCATCGGTGCCACCATGGATCGCCAGTTTCGCGCTTTCGATACCACCACCGGGGAAGTGCTATGGCGCCATCAACTGCCCGTGGATGCGACGGCAACGCCCATGACCTATACCTATCGCGGCCGCCAGTACGTGGTCATTAACGCGGGGGGCCACGCTATGTTCAGTCGGCCCCAGAGCGACTATCTCATTGCTTTTGCCCTGGAGCGCCCGTGAAAAAACTACTGCTACTGCTGGTGGCGCTGCCCGCGGCAGCCGCGATCTGGTTCTTCAGTGCCGATAAGCCGCTGAAAACAATTGAAGGTCTTGCCATTCAGCATGCGGACAAACTGCCCTTGGCCTTTTTTGGCGAGCGCTTGTTTAACGAGCACTGCGCCAGCTGTCACGACAACCCGCAAATGCACGCCCCTACGCGCGAGGCCCTCGCAGGCTATTCCCTGGATTCGGTGATGGTCGCCCTGAAGTTCGGCAAGATGCAGCCCATGGCCGCCCATCTTACTGACATAGAGCGCGGGCTGATCGCCATCTACCTCAGTGGCGCAGAGAGTGACGATTTCAACTGGATGGCCCAGCAGCAATGCGATACGCCAGACAACTCTCCTCCCAAGATGTTTGTAAGCAACTGGGGGCAGGGGGACGGCAACAGGCGCTTCGTTGATCCGGGGCGTACCAATATTCATCGCGACAACGTGGGATCGCTGCAATTGGCCTGGGCCATGGCGTTTCCCAAAGTCACAGATATGCGTTCCCAGCCCGCCGTGGTCGGTGACACGCTGTATTTTGGCGACAAGACAGGACGGCTCTACGCCATTGATCGCAAGCGTGGCTGTGTTCACGCCCATACCAAAGTCGCCAGTGGCATTCGCTCGGCAATCACCGTCGTTCCGGGAGATTCAGCGCCGGTACTGGTCTTCGCAGATTCAATGGCAGTGGTTTATGCCGTGGACAGCCAATCCCTGGAAATCCGCTGGCGCTCAGATATTCGCCTGTTCAGCACCTCGACCATTACCGGCTCAATCAGTCATCACGACAATCGTTTGTATGTGCCGATCTCATCGTACGAAGTTGCGGCAGCCGGAAACCCCAATCATGTTTGCTGCGAATCACACGGCGGCGTGGTGGCGCTGGACCTCGCCAATGGCGATCGTCTGTGGGAGTGGCATGCCACCGCGGACGCTGTCGTGCAGGGCCAAACCAGTGACGGCAAGCCCCTACTGGGCCCGTCCGGCGCCTCCGTCTGGAGCACACCTACCATCGATGCCGCCCGCAACCGCTTATATATTGGCACCGGCGAAAACCTGTCCCACCCCGCCACCGCGACCTCCGATGCGGTAATTGCGCTCGATCTCGATACCGGTGAGACAGTGTGGCAGTTCCAGGCAACCGCAGACGATGTCTGGAACGCGGCCTGTTTGAACGACGGTACCAATTGCCCAGAAAATGCCGGCGGCGATTTCGATATCGGGGCCTCGATCGTCCACGCCAAACTCGATGACGGCAGCGAGCTATTACTGGTGGGCCAAAAGTCCGGAGATGCCATGGCGCTCGACATGAATGGCGAACTGTTGTGGAAAACCCGGGTGAGCAATGCCGCCCTGGGGCCGGACCTTCATCAGACCACTACCAACGGTGGAATCCACTGGGGGATGGCACTCGCCGGGGAGCGCCTGCTGGTGCCCGCAGCCGATCCGGAACGCACGCGACCGGGCTACGACCCACGCCCCGGGATTCACGCGCTTGATGTACGCAGTGGCGAGGTACTCTGGTTTCAGGGGGTGGATCGCGGCTGCTATCTTGCGGACGAGGATAAGCCGTTGGTGGGACTGCAGAATATGCGTGCCGGCAAGCATCGGCCGCTGGAGGATCAGTACAACTGCTCGTTCTACTATGGCCTCTCATCAGCAGCGACCGCTACCGAGGATCTGGTGTTCAGTGGCGGGCTCAACGGCGTGTTACGCGCCTATGCCATTAAAGACGGCGAGGTGCTCTGGGAATACGCTACCGCGACGCCCGTTACCACCGTCAACGGCGTAACAGGTCATGGCGGAGCAATTGATGTTGACGGCCAACTGCTCGCGGGAGACTGGCTGTACGTGCAGTCAGGCTATGCCATGTTCGGTCAACTGCCTGGCAACGTGCTGTACGCGTTCAAGCTCTCGGCGGACTGAATTGCCGATCAGGCCTTCCCCTCTTTCGTTTCGCTCTCACCGTCCTCGTCATCGCGCGGCAACACTTCCGGCACATTCACCGGGTTGCCATCGCGCACGGCGCGATAATGAGGCGAGGTAATCTCCACGTTGTGGCCGTGGAACTCATCGAGAATATTGGCATGTAATGCTGAGTAGATCCTGGGCAACTCTTCCGGCTTGCGGGTCCAGCCATTCACTTCATAAGCCACATAATTGTCTTCCAGCGACACTTGCAGCACAAATGGCGGCGGCGATTCAGCAATACCCTCGGTCTTTTCCGCCGCCGCGATCAGCAAACGATTGACGACCTGCCAGGGCACATCGTAGCCAATCGTAATCCCCGTGTGCACCAGCAGACCTCGCTGCCCCATATTTTTGCTGTAGTTAATGATGTTGTTGTTCAACACCATGGAGTTGGGGATCGACACAATCACGTTTTTGAGGGTCTGGATGCGGGTGACAAACATGCTCCGCTCCACCACCCGGCCACGGGTCTCCGCTACGTCGACCTGGTCACCTATTTGGAAAGCGCGGGTATAGGTCAATACCACGCCAGCAATGATGTTGGCCACGGCGGTGGTCGAACCCAGCGATACCAAGACACCGACGAAAATCGAGATTCCCTGAAATGCCGGCGAACTGGAACCTGGCAGATAAGGAAAAATAATCACTGCCGTCAACGCGTATATCAATAGTTTGATAATGCCAAAACTGGTGTCGGCCCACTCGGGATAGAAGTTCTTCAGGTAGATTCTGCGAGTGCGAATACCATCGAAGACCATTGACAGAGTGCGGATAACGAAGCGGGCCACCATGATGATGAGCACGATCGTAATCAGGTTTGGGAGATAACTGACAAACCCCTGCCATATAAATGACACAATCTGGTAGAAGCCATTGATCATCCGCGCTGCCAGACGCAGGGTCCAGCCTGACGTCATCAATAATCCGTTGATGGCCGCGAGAATAAATACCAGCGACACGAACCGTCCAATCCACTGGGTAAAACTGACCCGAAACGCTTTCATATCTTCGGCGGACAGTAAGTCCTGTGCCTGCCATCGCAGTGCCTTGTAGCGATCATCCGGTAGCGCTTCCATGCGCCCCACACGGCGCTTGAAATGAAAGCGAGTAATTAACAGCAGTAACAGCGAGATACCGACAATGGACGCGCCAATAACCAAACGCATCAGTGGCGCCTGAGCATCCATCTGGTCAAACATTTGCAAAATGAACAGGGTTTCCTCGTCAATAGCCGCTGGGGTTATCAGGGGCTTTTCGACGACCAGTGCGGCGGCTTCCACCGCCTGGTTCGGATCAGCGGCTACGGGATCTGTATCGGACATGACGGAACTCTTATGCTGTTATCACTGTCAGCATAGCAGGGCTTGGCAATACTGACACCTCGATGGCTGTACCCGGGGGAAGGCTTTGTTCTACACTGCGGGCATGGAGAAATTTACCGCAATTTACGCCCGTGCCTGCGAACGCAAAGGCGGTGAACGCGCTCTCGCGCGGCTCATGCCCGCTGTGAAATCCAGCCGCGTCCTGAGCGCCAGCAAAAATGATCGCTGGTTGGCGGAGATGACCCGCTGTGTGTTTCAGGCCGGCTTCGTCTGGCGTGTGGTCGACAACAAATGGGATGAATTTGAAGAGGTGTTTTTCAACTTCCCACCCGACCGCATTCTTATGCTGAGCCCCGACCAGATCGACCGTATCAGCCAGAATCCGAAGATCATTCGCAACCGCCAGAAAGTGCTGAGCGTGCAACATAACGCCCAGTACATTCTCGATGTCAGCAAAGAGCACGGCAGCTTTGGCAAAATGGTCAGCCGCTGGCCCAGCGATGATCTGATCGGTTTATTTGCCCATCTGAAGAGAGGCGGCAGCCGGCTCGGTGGCATGAGCGGCCAACGTGTGCTGCGCAATATGGGTAAGGACACGTTTGTCCTCACCGGCGACGTGGTCTGCTGTCTGCGCCGCGCCGGACTCGATATCAAACCAAACCCCACTACCCAGCGTGAACTCAAACTCATTCAGGGGGCGTTCAATGAGTGGCACGCGCAAAGTGAACTCCCCTACAGCCATATCAGTCGCATTTGCGCATGCTCGCTGGATGACTGAATGACTCGACGCAACCTAAAGCGCATTCTCCCATGGCTTCGCGCGACGGGCCTGGCGCTCGGGATCGCCACACTACAGGCCTGCTCTTCGTCAACCACGGTAGACCACACGGGTTCTAGTGCGCTGCGCAATCTCGACAGCGGCTGGTGCCCAGGCTCGATCGTGAACAGCCAGGGCAAAGACGCCCGCGGTAAAACCCGTTACCAGCGATCACTATCGGCCGGGGAGCTGGCCAATCTGCGCCAGCGCGAACTGCGCAACTGCCAACAAGCCCTAGACCGCGGCGACACCCAGGCACTGGCGACGCTGGTGGATTACTACGACATCATCGGCCAGGAGGCCGAACTGGTGAGCATACTGGAACAGTATGCACTGACCGGCACCGACAGCCAACGCCTGGGCCAGGCGGGCACCTACCTGTACCGCGCTTACTCTGAAGGCTCCGCAGCCGTGCCGCGTGATCCCACCAAGGCTTTCAACTATCTCGGCCTGGCGGTGAACAATGGCGCCCGGGCGCTGGAAATCAACTATGCCCGAGCGCTGACGGCGCGCAGCTTGTACACAGACGCACACAAACGCTTCAGCGCCATACTCGCATCGCAGGCGGGCTGGTCGAGCCTTGACCGCTGCGAAGCCCACCTTGGCCTCGCCTATCTGGAGTTTGGTCTGGCGCCCGCGATGGAAAACTGGAACACCGCCTACTACCACTGGCGCGACGGCATGGCGTTAGCCAAAGGAAAGGAGTGGGCGTCCTGTAGTGCCGACAATTTCACCAGCCCGCACTACAGCTACGAGTCGCGGCGCAAAGCGTTTGTTGAAGCCCGACTGCCTAGGATGAGTGCTGCCCAGAAACAGATTGTCGATGAAGCACGCCGCGATGCTGCCAAGGGTCTGACGTTTGTCGCCGCCCTGGATTTCCGGGCACCACACGTCGCCGCCAGTAACGCCCGCCCGGCCGCCACGTTCAACAGCGCCGGACCGACACAGCCGGCGGTTGCGGGTCGCTGGCGCCCGCTGCAGGCAGATATCTGCCGCTTGCAGAGTATTCCCTACGCCCAGCCCTGGACTACCGTGTTTGAAAACAACAGCCAATCGGTTTGGACCGTGGACTCTCGCGGTAGCGCCGGTCGCTCCACCGGCACGGCGATTGCTGTATCACCGCGCACCCTGGTCACCAACTGCCATCTGTTGAGTAACCCGCGGCAAATCAAGCTGCGAAGAATTGGCACCGAACTGTCTGCCAGCCTCGTTGCTGTAGACACGGCCGGCGACCGCTGCGTGTTACAGACCGCACAAACCCTTCCCAGTTACGTTCAGTACGCCCGCGCCCATGACAGCGTCCGCATTGGTGAGGAAGTAGCCGCCATCGGCAATCCTCGCGGCCTGGAGACATCGCTGTCCCGGGGTATTGTGGGCCAGAAAAGGGCCCGTAGGGGTTTGCGCCTGATCCAGACCGATGCGGCGATCTCCTCAGGCTCCTCGGGCGGAGGCCTTTTTGATCAGACGGGAAACCTGGTAGGTATCACGACTTTTTCGGTCAGCGAGGGCCAGAGCCTCAACTTTGCCATTGCCATTGAAGAGTTCTGCCGCTAACGCTGCGCATGAAAAAAGGGCGCCACATGGCGCCCCTTTTCTCACCAGAATGCGATTACTGGGCGATATCCATCACCAGTTCAACGCGACGGTTCTGAGCCCGACCTGAATCAGTGTCGTTACCTACCAACGGCATGCTTTCACCGCGGCCGATAGCCACCAACTGATCAGCTGGAATGCCGTGCGACTGAATCAGCAGATCCCGCACGGCGTTGGCGCGACTTTCTGAGAGCCACTGATTGTACTGATCGTCACCCACACTATCGGTATGACCTTCAACCGTGGCACGCACACCAGGGTGCTCCTTGAGGACTGCGGCAGCATTGGCCATCTCTGTATCGTAAGAGGAGGAGATACGTGACGAGTCGAACTCAAACTGCACATCCATGGTCAGCGACACCATATCGCCACCCACCGCTGTATAGCGGTCGCTACCTGCTGCGAGCCCAGCCAGAGCAGCGGCAGAGGCTGCAGCAGCAGCTGCATCGTTAGTGCCGTTCAGGCGGGCAAACAGCGCATCGCGATCCACCGACGCGGGCAAAGCCACCCCGGGGGGACACAGCGCCTGAGCGTTTTCATCATCGGCGTCACGGGACAAGTCGAGGTCCAGCTCGGCAAGCTGTTCCGCATTCAGGCCATCCACATCCAGAGAAGCCAACAACAGGCCCATGTTGGACAGCGTGCGCGCCTGGGCGGTACGCAGGTCAGTCAGGGCACTCATGTGGGCGCGCTGGGTGTCGAAATATTCGTTCTGCGAATCCAACAGATCCAGCAGCGTGCGCTGGCCGATATCGAACTGGTCGCGATAGGCGCGACGGGTTTTGTCCTGGGCAACACGGTTACGCTCCAGTAGCATCACCTGTTGTTCCAGGGCCTCGATATCGTTAAACGCAATGGTCACCTCCTGACGCACGTTTAAACAGGCCTGCTTCCGCTCCTCAATAGCCGCGTTATACAGGTTGTAGAACTCGCGCTTGCGCGCACTGTCGGCACCGCCGCGATAGAGGTTGTAGCTCACCACAACTTCAATGGCTTCCTCGTCGTAGCGCCCTTCCAGGCCATCGGTGTCGTGCTCCACCTCATTGCGATAGCGCAAATCAAGGCGCGGCATAAACGGCGCATTGGTGGCGTTCAGTGCTTCCTGTGCAGAGCGCAGGTTTTCGATGGCCGAGTTAATCACGGGGCTGCGCTGGTAGGCGAGATCCAGAGCGGTCTCCCGCATTTCGGGAATCTGGCCTGAAGGTACGTCGGGTAGCTGCAGGTTCTCAGCCGGCATACCGTGCACAACACGGTGGAAGCGGGTGATCACGTCATGCAGGTTGGTAATCTCAGTCACCAGGTTGGACTCGGCCAGCGCTACACGCGCTGCGGCTTGATCGAGGTCTACACCCTGGCTGACGCCACCGCCGGTACGCTCGGCAATACGATCGTAGACCTGCTTGTGAACCACGTAGTTTTCTTCGGCGTACTTCACCAGTTGCTGGAACTGGACCGTGTCAAGGTAAGCCTCCGCAGCCTCCAGCGCCATCTCTTCCGATGCACGCTTGAAGTCATAGTAGCGGGACAGCTTGGCATAGCCCAAGCGCGCTACCTCATCGCGGGTGGCGAAACCGTCAAACAGCATCTGGGTAATGCTGAAGCGGGTAGCATCTCGAGAGTAGTCGTCGAAATCAATCAGTGGCGTTTCGCGCTCTTCCCGACCCCATTCCGAGTAAAGGTCAGCGCTGGGCAGATAGCCGCCGCGGGCACCGCGCTGGGCTTCGCGGGTCGCTTCGAAGTTATACCACTCGGCATTCACCCTGGGGCTTAAGGTCACACCCTGGGTAATTGCGGTTTTAAAGTCAGAGACAATGTCGTCAGATGGCGCACTCGTGGTCTGCGCGGTTGCGCCAAGGGCTGTAGCGGACACAGCCAGAGCCAGCGAGATTCGCTTGAATGGGAGATGTTTCATTGTACCAATCCTTGTGATCCCAAATAGATTCTTACCGCGGCCGACACCGCAGTGCTTTTATTGCTTTCATGCACAACATCCTGCCGTGCCGATTTCCTTCCCTACTCGCCTACCGAGTGTAGGCTATCGCTTAATTTTTGCTGTACACGGCGCTCTTTGCAATAACACGCGATATCACGTGATTACAGAGCTAGAAAAGTTAGTTTCAGAACGCAGTGAAACCCAGAAAGTAGTCTATTATTCTTTGCACGCCAGCTTTCGAGCGGTTTTTTTGAATAAAAATTATCCAACTGCGCCGAATTGCAGCGAAAACGCTGCCTACTGGGAGCCATGCCTACATATCGACTGATCTGCTCATTGCTTCTGGCCTGCGCCTGTCTGGGCTCGCTCGTCTGGGCACAGGTTGACTATGCGAAGCTGCGCTCGGTTGCCATGAACCGCTACGGCCAGGAGACGGTGAATCTGGTAGACGAGTGGCGTGCGTCTATTGATGCTATGGCCGCGCAGGACGAACTGGCGCAACTCAAAAGCGCCAACGACTTCATCAACCGCCGCATACGCTGGGTGCAGGACCCGGAAGCCTGGGGGCAGAAAGACTACTGGGCAACGCCGCTGGAAACCATGTCCAAGCGCATGGGCGACTGCGAAGACTTCGCTATTTTCAAATACACCACGCTGATACTCGCCGGCATCGACGTCAATAAACTCAGGATCACCTACGTTAAAGCCCAGACAGGCGGACCCAACAGCCAGATTCATCTCGCCCATATGGTATTGGCCTACTACGCAACTCCCACATCGGAGCCCCTGATTCTGGACAACCTGATCGGCGACATTTACCCCGCCAGCAAACGCACCGACCTGACCCCGGTGTACGGATTCAACAGCAAAGGACTTTGGGTGGGTGGGGCTGCCGCCCCTGCTACGACTAACCCGGGCGCCAAGCTTTCCCGCTGGCGCGATCTGCTACAACGCGCCGCCGCCGAAGGCCTGGGCTAGCGAAAACCAATAAGGAAGAAAGACGATGTCACTACGAACAAAACTCTGGCTGGCCATCATCGCACTGTTACTGGCGGTGTTCAGCGGCAGCTTCCTGGTTTCCATGCTTTCGGCCAAGTCCTACCTGGAGCAGCAGATCAGCATGAAAAATGCCGATAACGCGGCAGCGCTAGCGCTGTCGCTCACGCAGCAAGGCGCCGACGAAGTGCTTTTGGAACTCACCCTGTCCGCTCAGTTCGACACGGGCTTTTATGAGTTGATCGAACTGCTCTCTCCCGAGGGCGAGGTATTAATCCGGCGCCACGACACCCAGTCGGCCAGCGAAGCGCCGGCGTGGTTCGTCAATGCCTTCCCGCTCAACATTGACGACGGTGCCGCAGTCATCCAGTCCGGCTGGTCTCAGGTGGGCACACTGAATCTGCGCAGCCACTCACGCTTTGCATACGACCAATTGTGGCAAAGCACCCAGATACTGGCGCTGATTTTTGTGCTGTTCATGCTCGTGTCCTGCCTGATCGGCGGACGTATTCTGCAGCATATCCTCAAGCCCCTGGACGATGTTGTAGATCAGGCCCAGGCCATTGGCGAGCGTCGATTTATTCGCATCCCGGAACCGAAGACCCTGGAGTTCAAGCAGGTCGTTAGTGCAATGAACGACTTGTCGGGGCGGATTAAAGGCGTACTCGAGCAAGAAGCAGAGCGACTTCAGAAATATCAACAGGCCGCCAATTTCGATAAGGTCACTGGCCTGAGTAACCGCGAACCCTTTCTCAAGGAAGTGGCTGCGGCGCTGGAAAGCGATGACGTTAACGCCACCGGCAGTGTAAGTCTGGTGCGTATTCGCCAGCTGGCCGAGCTCAACCAGCAATGGGGCCGCGCCACCATGGACAGTGTGTTGCAGGATATTGGCGCAGCACTGCAGGACATCGTCGCCGGTCACAGTCGCTGGTCGGCCAGTCGGCTTAACGGTTCTGACTTTGCCTTACTGGCTCCCCGGGCCATCGACCCACAGGAAACGGCGGAGCTGGCACTGAATGCTATTGGCCAGAGCCTCGATGGCCGCGATGTGGGTACCGAGATTGAGCTGCCCACCGCCTGCACTATCTACGCCCATGGCGACACGATTAGCACGCTATTGACGCGTCTCGATAATGCGCTCCAAAAAAGTGAGGAACAAGGCGGCAGAACCATCAGCGTAACCGTGGAAAGCGATTCGCAGCTGCGGCCGGTACGCCAGCAACTGGAAGACTGGCGCGCCATTCTTGAACAGGCCTTTGCACAAAAGAGTTTCAGCCTGGATTTTTACCCCGTGCTGGGTTTGCAGGGCCAGCTCATCCATAACGAAGCCCCCGTCAGGCTATTGCAGAACGGCGAGCGTCTGTCCGCCGGCGTCTTCCTGCCCTGGGTGAATCGGCTTGAGGTCTCTCTGGAGCTCGACAAAACCCTGATTCAATTGGCCCTAGACGCACTCAACAATGGCAGCGAACCCATTGCCGCCAACCTGTCGGTCGCGGCAGTGGTTGAGCCCGGATTCCTGCCCTGGCTCGAGGAGACCCTCGCCGGCTCGCCAGAAGCCGCCCGCAAGCTGTGCCTCGAACTACCCGAGGCCATGGCCTTCCGCCACCTCGAGCGCTTCAAGCCCCTGTGCCACGGCGCCAAAGCGCACGGCGTGCAGATGGGTATAGAACATGTGGGCCACCAGCTGGCAGAGCTTGGCAAACTGAGCGACATAGGTCTTGATTACCTCAAAATCGACGCCAGCTTTGTACGCGACATCAATGACAACGCGGCCAATCAGACCTTGCTGAGAACGCTATGCACAGTGGGTCACTCAATTGGCGTCAGTGTGTATGCCGAGGGAGTGCGCAATGAAGCAGAGTGGAAGATCCTGCAGGAACTCGGGGCCGATGGTGCTACCGGCCCCGGCATGAGAACCCCAGGGTAGTCAGAAATCAGTCGTCGCCAATCAGGTTGAGCCGCTCGCCAAGCTCGCTTCTCAGGCGCTGGCGGCGCATGATTTTGTCCTGCGCCGACTGCGGAAGCTCGGTAAAGAGGATAATCCCCTTGTCGATTAACAACTCGACAACGTCTTCCAGTACCCGCACGAAGTCCTGGTCGGTTTCGTCCAGCCCCCCGGTACTTGCACCGATACTGCGAAACGCTGTCAGCTCCTCCGAACCCTCGGGCAATTCCTCATTGAAACCATCTTTCTGAACAAGACTGATGGCGACGACGGAACCGTCGTCGCCCCGCATCACAAACGGCATCAGTCGACGTTCAGCTGCTGATTGCTCAACAGCTCAGCGATGGCGGCCGCCGTATCATTGCCAAGGTCGACATTGAGCAGCGTGATGGTGGAGTCTACCTCGGCAGCATCGTAACCACTGCTGAAGCCGCTCGAGGCTATCTCGATCACGGTATTGGTACCGTCAGACGTGATGTTGAGATAGTTCTCCAGCGTGTCCTCCGACTCACCCTGCAACAGGTCGCTGAGATCAAGCGCATCCTGACCGTCCGCGCCGAAGTTGGAAACTTCATAGCTGGCAGGTGAGCCCGCATCGGCCAGGTCAAACATGAATACGTCGTTTGCGTCCGTACCAATCAGCGGAACTTCACCGGCAGCAAGCTCATTATCGGGGGAACCCACCTCCTCGACCGGATCCTGCTCACTGAGCCCCGTGGCGAATGCCGCAGGCGCTGCGGAACTGGCCGCCGCGGCACCGGCAGGAGGAACACTCTCGACCCCCGATGTAATCGGCAGCGTGTCTGCGGTGTCGCTATTTGCAGCTTCGGTAGTCTCGGCAACAATGGTGACACTGAAGTCGAAACCCTCCTCTGTCTGCAGCATACGCAACTCGAACACTTCATCCAGGCTTTGCCCCGGTGCCACTGTGACCACCCACTGATTATCAGTTGGCGCGCCTGTATCAGGCACTTCATCGCTGGAACCATCGAGAAGGTTGGCAGAGACATCCACCGGTATATCGGTACCGGTTTCGAAGGTATTGAGGGTAATAGTTACCGTCATGCTTTCGCTGCCGTCGGTATCCGCCAGGCCCACATCGAGATCGACGCCATACACGTAAGTGTCGGGAGCATCGGCAACGGCAACGCCGTCAATCACAACCGATTCTGATTGCTGCGTGGTTTCGGCCCCAAAGACCACATAAGCCTGGCCGTTTTCATTCAGCTGAATATCCAGAGACGGAGTGTGCGAGAAGGCAAATGAATCATTCTCGCCATTCTGGGGCGCACCAAAGCGGAAGAACTGCACACCATCGATCACTTCGATATCCGGTTCGGTCTGGTTCTGCTCCACAGTATTTTCGTTGTAGAAAAAGAACGCTACCGGATTACCCTGGGCACCGTTGGGAATGGACGACAGGCCATCGTCAAAACCACCGCCAAAGGCCGGATCCGTGGGATCGTAAACAATCATGCCCCAGTTATCGTCGAAGTACGCACCGTCGCCGTCATGGTTCCAGCTACCGGTGATATCCACTGAAGGGTTAATCGTAATAACCTGGTTAGCAAACTCGCCACCGAAGTCCAGCGGCACTACAACGATGTCGTTGTAGTCAAAGTTGGGAGTACCGTTAATCACGTCGTCGCCAAGCTGATCACCAACCTCCTGATTGATGAAGACCTCAAGGTCGTTACCTTCAATACTGGGATCGCCAAAGGAGATCACCACACCGGTGGGGACGTCCGCTACGGGGTCCACTTCAACCTGGTGCGAATCAGAGGCTATATCACCATCGCTTTCGGTTACATTGGTTGTGAACGTGAACTCGAGGTTGTCCGGATTGGTCTCAGCGGTGTTGCCTACCGGTTCAAACGACCAACTGGCACTAGTACCGTCCCAATCAATGGTCAGCACACCGAGGTCATTACCGTTCTTGGCAATCGTCGCCGAGGTCGATACTGGTACACCGGCAGTCAATGCCAGAGCTGTGAGTGCGGCACCGTTGTAGTTGGCATCATCGAGACTGATGCTCAGTTCACCATCCTGATCAGCACCTTCGACAATATTGATAGCAGCACCAATGCTGACGTCGCCGCTCTTGTCTTCCGGCACGGTGTCAGAATCGTCATCTGAGTCATACTCATCTGCTTCGGCGATCTCGACCTCGGGACCATCGTCGCGTACATCGATATCAAGCGTTGTATCGTCAGTATCGCCGTCAGTATCAGTTACCCGTACAGCGAAGCTCTCGGGAACCGTATCGCCGGCTTCAACAATACTTATATCGTCGTGATCGTCAGTCGGCCCGCTAAGAGTGTATGTCCAGACATATTCCCCGGCAACAAGCTGCACATTCAACACACCATAGTCGCCTTCAACATCAATTCCACCACCGGGAGGATTGGTGACATCGATGTAGTTGCCGTCCTTGTCCTGCACTTCCAACTTGTCGGTAGTATCAGTGCCAGTGTGGGTGATATTGAAGTCACCGGAAGTGGCTTCATCGGGGCTGCCCGGGTTGCTGCCATCAGCCAGTGCTGATTCAGCCACCCAATCGCGCTCACCCGCGTATACCACAGACACCATCGGTACAGAATCGCTATCAACGTTCAGCGAAACGGTGGCCTCGGAGGTATCGCCGTCGGCGTCAGTAATGATGTATGTGAAACTGTCCGGACCTGCGTAACCTTCGTTCGGGGTGTACTCAAAGGTCTCG
Source organism: Halioglobus sp. HI00S01 (assembly GCF_001635445.1). Lineage (NCBI taxonomy): Bacteria > Pseudomonadati > Pseudomonadota > Gammaproteobacteria > Cellvibrionales > Halieaceae > Halioglobus > Halioglobus sp. HI00S01. The sequence goes on along the minus strand of NZ_LWEE01000265.1, from coordinate 182 downwards.
CCCACTACCACCACAGTACCGTTGGTCGCGTCGTCACCCAGTGTGACGCTAACCGGCTGATCTGCACCTTCAATATCGTTGTCCAGCACATCAGCGAAACTAATGACCTCTGTGCTGTCTTCTTCAACGTCGAAGGCGCCATCGTCCACCGCTTGCGGACCATCGTCACGTACATCGATTTC